>NZ_CAJMZE010000039.1:0-49873 GCF_905220235.1 Paraburkholderia sp. J41
CTGGCATATTCACCCAATCGGATTGGTGGGAAATTTTGCCGGCAGCGCCGCACACCCATTCGTTACTATTCAAGGGCAACGAATTGAGCTTCAGTTCTTGCAGAAGTCCAATGGCCGCTCGCTTAATGAACAGGACTACACGGACGCTGCTGCCGAACTAGGTTGTGAGGCCAGAGCTATCAAGGCAGTTGCGAAAACGGAAACCGGCTCGTCAGGTCCTTACTTTAGGCCCGGCCAAGATTTAGCGTCTGGGGATGATCCGGTGCCAGCCATCCTTTTCGAGCGGCACCTATTTCATCGTGCTACTCAAGGAATATACGACCAAAGTCACCCACGTATTTCGAATTCCACGCAGGGGGGATATGGGACCAAGGCGATTCAATATGAAAAATTACTGGAAGCTTATGCACTTGATCCAAATGCAGCACTGGCTTCCGCTTCCTGGGGGAGATTCCAGATATTAGGGAAAAATTTCAGGGCGACTGGCTTCCAAAGTGTGCAAGACTATGTTGCATCAGTGAGCGAATCGGAGGCCAACCAACTGCGGGCATTCGTTTCATTCATTAAAGCAGATTCAGTATTAAAGAGGGCTATTTGCAATAAGGATTGGCACGCATTTGCTATTCGATACAACAGATCGGCTCAACAGGGCTACGACACAATTATCGCTAACAATTATAGGGAGGCCAGCGGAGAATGAAATCAAAGATAACTGTATTTTGTATTGTAATTTTTTTGAGCAACATAGTTTGCGGAATAGCTGTGGCTGCACCTTCATTGTGTGCGCCAACAGAGACCGTGATTTTTTCCTGCGCTACCACAGCATCGAAAATTATTTCCTTGTGTGTGGACGAGCGCGACAAGCTAATATCCTATCGGTACGGTAAATTAAGGCGAGTGGAGATGTCGTATTCAGCAAGAGTTGGGGGTGAAAATGGCTTTTATGCTAATCACTATTTTCGACCAAGTGTTGACTATACAAGAATTTCTTTTGCCGTTGCCGAATATCAATATTCTGTGTTCAAAAATTACGATGCGACCGAGGAGCCAGCCATAAAATATGGCGTCGCCGTTTCCAAGAATGGAGATAATGAAACCCAGATTGAATGTCACTCGCGGGTGGCAGATAACATGAAAAAAATTCTCAAGGATTTAAAGTGCGATAGAAGTAGCGCGCTTGGATGTCCTTGAGTTTTATTTTCTGTGTTACTGTTAAACAATTAGACAGTCCACACACATGCGCCGCCCACGCTTCCATCATCGGACGGCGCTGCTCAAGAAGGTGCGGTGATATGCACTTTCAACCTTGTTCGCGACCTTATGAGCAAGCGCCCGCTCGGCAAGGTCGCGGGCGTAGCCGTGTTCGCTGGCCCAATCGCGGAAGCTGGAGCGGAACCCGTGCAGCGTCGCGACGCGCCCCGGCGTATCGCTCTTTGCCTTCACGCGGCGCAGGAGCGCCGTCAAGGTCATATCGGGTAACACCTTGCCGCGCGGCGACGGAAACACCAGGGATTCGTGCTTTGACTCTTTGAGCCGCTTGACGAGCGCGAGCGCCGCCGACGAGAGCGGGACGCGGTGCGGCTCTTTCGCCTTCATTCTTGTGCCGGGGATGGTCCACATAGCGGCGTCGAGGTCAAACTCGCCCCACGTCGCGCCGCGCACTTCGCCGCTACGCGCGCCCGTCAGAATCGCGAATAGCATCGCGGCGCGCGTGTTGTCGCCGGGTTCACTATCGTTAAGCTGCGCTTCCACGAATGCCGGTATGGCACGCCACGGCATCGCGGGCTGGTGTTCCTTCTTCGCGTTCTGCTTCGGTAAAAGGTAATCGACCACGCTAACCGGGTTCGCCGCAATGTGGCCGTGCGCCCACGCCCATTGCATGACGGTGTGCATGCGCTGACGGGTGCGGCTCGCAGTCTCCGCTTTCTCAAGCCAGATAGGCCGCAAGACTTCGGCGCAATCGGCAGGCGTGACTGCATCAAGCGGCCTGCTGCCGAGCTTCGGGAACACATAGGTTTCAAGCGTGCTGATCCACTGTGCGGCGTGCTTCTGGTTTTTCCAGCCGGGTTTGAGTTCTTCGTGAACCTCGCGCGCGGCCTTTTCAAAAGTCAGTGCCGCCGCCGCGATGCTGGCGGCCTGCTGTTCGCGGCCGCGCTCCTCAATCGGGTCTTTGCCCGCGTCGATCTGGCGACGCATGGCGAGCGCCTTGTCGCGGGCGTCGGCAATCGAGACTTCGGGATAGACGCCGAGGCCCGCATCGCGGCGCTTGCCCGTTGTCGGACTGGTAAAGCGCAGTGTCCACTTGCTGCCCCGTTTTGCCTGGGGTGAGCATCAACCCCGTTAGCATCAACGGTAACCATTCCATACGAACCGCACCCGACGCGACCCAAAGCAAAGTGCCATCGAGTTTCGGGTAGTCATCCTGAATCGGCACTGCACGGAATGCGCTGCCAGCGTTTTCGGGAGCGAGCGCACTCCGGCGCCAGGCGCAAGAGACGAACGAAAGCCCCTCAACGACACCCGAACGAATCGCAATACATGTTGTAAACCAGGCCATCGCCGTCCATGCCGGTAATCGTCCGGCTGCCGTTGCCGTAGTTCTTCACCGTTTCGTTCCACGTCGAACCATCGGCGGCGGCGCCGTCAATGAACGTGGTGCTGCCCCGCGTGTTATAGAGCTGCTTCGACGGGCTTTCGGCGTCCTGCGTGTACACGGGCACCTGCGACGCGTCGCCGTAACGTTGCACCACGTAGGTGTTGCCCGATGCGTCGCGGCAGCTCTGGAAGGCCGCGCTACCCCAGCAGTCGGCGAATGCGCTGCTTGCCGCGCAGGCGGTCAGAACGAAGCAGAGGCTGTGGGCAAGGCGTTTCAATCGAACCCCGAATGAGTGGCATAAGGCGGGATGGGTGCGCACCCACGGCGCGCACGCGCGGCGCGCGAAATTGTACCTTGGCGCGGCCGCCGCCATCCTGCACGCGTTTATCGGCCGATTCGCGCGAAGCTTGAGTCGTCGCCCGCACAGCGACCGCCTGCGTCACGGATGCCGGATGTAATCGACCAACGCGACGGTGTACGCATCGGGTTTGCGGTCGAGCAGGCTTGCCGCGATCGCCGCGAGAAAGCCCGCCGGCACGCCGAACACGCCCGAGCTGATCGGGTCGATGCCGAACCAGCGTCCGCCCGCGAAGCCCGTCAACTGCGTGAAGAACGGATACGTCGACACGATGTAGTACACGCACACGGCAAGTCCCGCGATCATGCCGGCCACGGCGCCGATGCGCGTCGTGCGCTTCCAGAACACGCCCAGCACGAGCACGGGAAAAAGACTCGACGCCGCCAGCGAAAACGCCGCGCCCACGAGGAACAGAATGTTGCCCGCGTTCAGCGAGGCCACCCACGACGCGAACAGCGCCACGCCAAGCAGCAGGATCTTCGACATCGTCACGCGCCGCTGGCTCGACGCCTCGGGGTCGACCATGTGGTAGTACACGTCGTGCGAGAGCACGTTCGAGATCGTGAGCAGCAGGCCGTCCGCCGTCGAAAGCGCCGCCGCGAGCGCGCCCGACGCGATCAATCCCGACATCACATACGGCAATCCGGCAATTTCCGGCGCGGCGAGCACCACCATGTCGGGCTGCATCTGAATGTCGCTCCAGCGCACGATGCCGTCGCCGTTCACGTCCGCAATGCTGATGAGATACGGCTCGATGCGCCGCCACTGCATCACCCAATGCGGCAGGTCGTCGAAACGCCGGCCCACGAGGTGCGTGAGAATCTCGAACTTGATGAGCACTGCGAGCGCGGGCACCGTCAAGTAGAACAGCGCGACGAAAAAAAGCGTCCAGCCCACCGAGCGGCGCGCCGAAGCCACCGAAGTCGTCGTGTTGTAGCGCGTGAGTATGTGCGGGAGACTCGCGGTGCCGAGCGAAAGACACAGCAGCAGCGAAAGAAAGTTGCGTTGATGCACGCGCCGCGCCGCTTCGCTTTCGTCGGGGAACGGCGCGTTCATCGGCACGGGCGGCGCGGCGCGCTCGAGCAGATCGTCGCGCTGGCGCGTCCAGACCATGCGCGCCGCGTCCACGTCGCGCGGAAACGCACTCAGCTCGCGTTCGAGCGCGTCGACGTCGCGCAGCGGCCCGTTGTGGCGGCGCAAGTCCGCCAGCGCCTGCACGAGACGCGTTTTTTCCTCGACATACGACTGCGGCAGCGCGTCGAGGCGCGATTGCCACAGCGCCGCGCGCCGGCCGTATTCGTCGCGCACCTTGGCTTCGTCGGGCGAGGCGCGCACTTCGCGCTCGAGCGTTTCCACGCGCTGCATCACCGTGCCGTATTGCGCGTGCGGCAGCCAGCCGAGCCCGTCGCGATGCGCGATCATCGAAACGGGAATCAGGATCGCCGCAATGAGGATGATGTATTGCGCGACCTGCGTCCACGTCACCGCGCGCATGCCGCCCAGAAACGAGCACACGAGAATGCCCGCGAGCCCGCAGAAGATGCCGATGGCGAAGTCCACGCCGATAAAGCGCGTTGCGATCAAGCCCACGCCCTGGATCTGCGCGACGAGATAGACGAACGAACACAGGATGGTCGCGAGCACGGCCAGCCCGCGCACGAGATTGCTCGAGAAACGCGTGCCGAGAAAGTCCGGAATGGTGTAGCGCGCGAGCTTGCGCACATACGGCGCGAGCAGGAACGCCACGAGGCAATAGCCGCCGGTCCAGCCCATCAGGTAGGCGAGGCCGTCGTAGCCGCTTGCGTAGAGCGATCCCGCGAGGCCGATGAACGAAGCGGCCGAGAGCCAGTCGGCGGCCGTCGCCATGCCGTTGAACACCGAGGGCACGCGACGCCCCGCCACGTAGTATTCGACCAGATCGGAAGTGCGCGAGAGCAGCCCGATCACGGCGTACACGGCAATCGGCACGAACAGGAACACGTAGCCGATCCACATGCCGGGCCCGGTCGAAAGCTCGATGCGCCACATCACGTAGACGAAGGCGAGAAAGCCGAGCGTATAGAACGCGTACGAGCGAATGAGCCGATGCGCGAGCTTCATCGCTGCTGGGCCCGGCTCGCCCCGCGAATGGCGATGTCGGCTTCGAGCGCGGCCTGCAACTCGCGGTCCGCGCGCTGCATCAGCACGATATACACGCCAACCAGCAGCACATAGATCAGTATCGCGCCTTGCGCGCCGAGATAGAACGGCAGGCTGAAGCCCGCGAAGCGCACGCCGGCAAGCGCGTGCGCGAACAGCGGCGCAACGAACGAAACGAGAAAGCCGAGCGTCATCAGCACGGCGATCAACGCGATGTTGAAGCGCCAGTAACGCCGATGCGCGAGCGCCATCGCCTCGCTCACCGGCGGCGGCTCGGGCAAGGGGTTGAGATTGTGTTGCGGCGGAGTGTGTGGCGCGGCCATGCGCCTGTGTAGCAAAAACGCATCGGGCCGGCAATCGGGAAGAATGCGGTGCGAACGGGAAACCGCCGCGGGCCGCCGCAAGAACGAGGCAAACGCGCGGCGCAAATCCCGGCCGCCGCGCGCTGCACAACCCGGAAAGCCGCTTTTACAGCGACTCGCCGAGCTGATCGAGAATCGCCGGATTTTCGAGCGTGGACACGTCCTGCGTGATCGCCTCGCCCTTCGCGAGCGAGCGCAGCAGGCGGCGCATGATCTTGCCCGAGCGCGTTTTCGGCAGGTTCTCGCCGAAGCGGATGTCCCTCGGCTTCGCGATCGGCCCGATCTCCTTGCCGACCCACGCGCGCAGATCGTTGGCGAGCTTCACGGCTTCGTCGCCCTGCGGACGCGTGGCCTTGAGCACCACGAACGCCACCACGGCTTCGCCGGTCGTGTCGTCGGGGCGGCCCACCACGGCGGCTTCGGCCACGAGCGGATTGGCCACCAGCGCCGACTCGATCTCCATCGTGCCGAGGCGGTGGCCCGAGACGTTCAGCACGTCGTCGATACGGCCCATGATCGTGAAGTAGCCGCTGTCCTTGTCGCGCACGCTGCCGTCGCCGGCGAGGTAGAGCCTGCCGCCGAGTTCGTCGGGAAAATAGCCCGACTTGTAGCGCTCCGGCTGGCCCCAGACATTGCGGATCATGGCGGGCCACGGGCGCTTCACGACAAGAATGCCGCCCTGCCCGTTCGGCACATCCTGGCCGGTTTCGTCGACGATGGCGGCCATGATGCCCGGCAGCGGCAACGTACACGAGCCCGGCACGAGCGGCGTCGCGCCCGGCAGCGGCGTGATCATGTGGCCGCCGGTTTCGGTCTGCCACCAGGTGTCGACGATCGGGCAGCGCTTGCCGCCCACGTTTTCGTAATACCAGATCCACGCTTCGGGATTGATCGGCTCGCCGACGGTGCCGAGAATGCGCAGCGAGGACAGGTCGTAACTTTTCGGGTGGACCTTCGCATCGGCTTCGCTCGCCTTGATGAGCGAGCGGATGGCCGTGGGCGCCGTGTAGAACAGCGTGACCTTGTGCTTCTCGATCATCTGCCAGAAGCGACCCGCGTTCGGGAACGTGGGCACGCCTTCGAACACGACTTGCGTGGCGCCGATCGTGAGCGGCCCGTAGGCGATATAGCTGTGGCCGGTGATCCAGCCGATGTCGGCCGTACACCAGAATACGTCCGTGGGCTTCCAGTCGAAGGTCCACTTCATGGTTTGCGCCGCCCACAGCAGATAACCGCCTGTGCTGTGCTGCACGCCCTTCGGCTTGCCGGTCGAGCCCGACGTATAAAGAATGAAGAGAGGATGTTCCGCGCCCACCGGCTCCGGCGCGCAGGTGTCGCTCTCGGCTTGCGAGAGTTCGTGCATCCAGTGGTCGCGGCCTTCGGTCCACGCGACCTTGCCGCCCGTGCGCCGGTAGACGATCACGCTATGCACCGCGTCGCAGCCGCCCATGGCGAGCGCTTCGTCGGCGATGTTCTTGAGCGGCAGCGCCTTGCCGCCGCGCATCTGCTCGTCCGCCGTAATGAGCGCGACCGCGCCCACGTCCACCACGCGCTCGTTGAGCGACTTCGACGAAAAGCCGCCGAACACGACCGAATGCGTTGCGCCGATGCGCGCGCAAGCCTGCATGGCCACCACGCCTTCGACCGACATCGGCATGTAGATGACCACGCGGTCGCCCTTCTTCACGCCGCGCTTCTTGAGCGCGTTGGCGAAACGCGAGACGCGCGCGAGCAAGTCCTTGTAGGTGACGTTGGTCACGCTGCCGTCGTCGGCTTCGAAGATGAGGGCGACGCGCTCGCCGTTGCCCGCTTCGACGTGACGGTCGAGGCTGTTGTACGAGGCGTTCAGTTCGCCGTCCGCGAACCACGTGTAGAACGGCGCCTTCGATTCGTCGAGCACGTCGGTGAAGGGCTTGTGCCACGTCAGCGTTTCGCGGGCGAGGCCCGCCCAGAAGCCTTCGTAATCGCGCTCGGCTTCGGCGCACAGCGCCTTGTACGCGTCCATGCCGGACACCGTGGCGCCCGCCGCCGTTTGCGCGGACGGCGCAAAAACACGGCGTTCCTGAAGAACCGATTCAATCGCAGACATCGACAACCCCTTGGTGAAGATGAAACATCGAACTCATGAACGCGCGCGGCACCATCTTCGATGCCCGCGCGCGCCGTCTCCGTGCGCCGTCCGTCCTCGCGAGGCGAACGCGCGCTGTTTGGCTTGCGCCGCGCGCAAGGCGTTGCGGCGCCGCAGCATGCATGGGCCATGCGCATTGCTCGCGCGGCGCGTTTCGCCCATGCCGGCAAGATTAAGCGTAGCAACTTACCGGCCACTTACGTGCGCTCGCGGGCACGCGCGGCATGGCTCCCGCGCGGCGGCACGAGGGCGCGCCGTGGCGCGGCGGTAAGCAGACATTTAGAATGCTAACTGAACTGTGCGCCCGGATTCCAGCTTGAATCGCTATTCATTATTTCTCGTCGCGTCGATGCTGCTCGTCGGCAGCAACGTCGGCATCGGCAAGTCGATCGTCGCCTTCGTACCCGTTCCGCTCTTTGCGCTCCTGCGCTTCGTGATCGCGCTCGCCGTGCTCGGGCCGCTGTTGCGCGCCGCGAAAATGCGGCGCGTGAAGCGCGGCGAATGGCTCAATCTGTTCCTCCAGGCGCTGTTCGGTACATTCGGGTTTACGCTGCTGATGCTGGGCGGCGTGCATCGCACGAGCGCCGTCGCCGCGGGCGTCATCACGAGCACCATCCCGGCCGTGATCGCGATTTTCGCGTGGCTTTTTCTGCGCGAGCGCCCCGACGCGCGCACGCTCGCCTCCATCGCGCTCGCCATCGCGGGCATCGCCGTCATCAACGTTTCGCATGCGGGCGAAGGCGGCGGCGCGGCCGGCAACTCGCTCGCCGGCAATCTGATGGTGCTGGGCGCCGTGTGTTGCGAGTCGCTCTATGTGATTCTGTCGCGCCGCCTCACGCAAACGCTGTCGCCGCTCGATATCTGCGCCTACACGCATCTGTTCGGCTTCTTGCTGATGCTGCCCGTGGGCCTGCCCAGCGCGCTCGCGTTCGCGCATTCGCCGGCGCTCGCGAGCGTGCCCGCGGGCATCTGGTGGCTCGCGCTCTGGTACGGGCTTTCGGCCAGTGTGTTCTCGTTCTGCCTCTGGATGATGGGCATTCGCCACGTGCCGGGCAGCATCGCGGGCGTGTTCACGGCGGTGCTGCCGGTGGCGGCGGCCATTTACGGCATCGTATTTCTCGGCGAACGGCCCACGCCCGCGCACGGCGTGGCGCTCGCGTGCGTCGTGGCCGGCATCGCGCTGGCGAGCCTCAAGACCCGGCGCGTGCCGCCGGTGGCCTCTTAAGGCGCGCGGCGCAGCGCGCCGTGTCGTTCCGGCGATGGTCTTGCGCGCGGCTTTTGCGTACGGCGCGGCGTGCGCGCGCGGACCGGCGCGGCGCGAGAGGAAGGCGGCGCGAACCGGCGCGAGGCGGCACGAGGCGGCACGAGGCGGCACGAGGCGGCACGAGGCGGAAAGGATGCGGAACGAAGCGGGATCAAGCGGGATGGGATCAAGCGGGACCAATCGGGACGAAGCGGGATCGAGCGGAACAAAGCGGCAGAAAGCGGCACAGAGAGGCGCAAACCGGCACAAACCGGCGTGCGGGACCGGCCGCGCCCTGCCGGCCTGCCGGCGAGCCGGTCCGCCGACGCTGTACAATATCGCCCGCCCGGCCCCTCGCGCCGCGGCGGCGCTTTCGATGCGCCCCGTGCGCGCCCGGCGGCTCCGCATGAATTCGCCCTCGTGATCGCCCATGTCCGCTGCACGCTCCCAGCCGCCTTCCGGCGGCGCACCCGGTAACGCCCCGCGCCGCATGCGTCCCCTGCCCAGCCTTATTTTCATGAGCCGCTGGCTTCAGGTGCCGCTTTATCTGGGCCTGATCGTCGCGCAAGTCGTCTATTGCGTGCTGTTCCTGAAGGAAGTGTGGCACCTCGTGAGCCACGCCACCACGCTCGACGAAACCAGCATCATGCTGGCCGTGCTCGGCCTGATCGACGTGGTGATGATCTCGAACCTGCTCATCATGGTGATCGTGGGCGGCTACGAGACCTTCGTCTCGCGCATGAACCTGGAAGGCCATCCCGACGAGCCCGAATGGCTCGATCACGTGAACGCCGGCGTGCTCAAGGTGAAGCTCGCAATGGCGCTCATCAGCATCTCGTCGATCCATCTGCTCAAGACCTTCATCAATCCCGACGCGGCTTCCACGCATACGGTGATGTGGCAGGTGATCATCCACGTGGCGTTCCTCGTTTCCGCGCTGGTGATGGCGTGGATCGACCGTCTCGCCACGCACACGCACCCCGAGCACTACCAGGAACTCGCCGCGCGCCACCCCGTGCAGCGCGCCGTCGCGAACGACCAGGCAAGCTGAATACGCTATTGCCGCGGCACAAAACCGATTCGAAACACCGTCCCCACGAAAAGCCCATCATGACTGTCATCAAGCAGGAAGACCTGATCCAGAGCATCGCGGATTCGCTCCAGTACATCAGCTACTACCATCCGCAGGACTATATCGAGGCGCTCGGCCGCGCCTACGAGCTGGAAGAAAGCCCGGCCGCGAAGGACGCCATCGCGCAGATCCTCACGAACAGCCGCATGTGCGCCGAAGGCCGCCGCCCGATTTGCCAGGACACCGGCATCGTCACGATCTTCGTGAAGGTGGGCATGGACGTGCGTTGGGACGGCGCCACGATGGGCGTGACCGACATGATCAACGAAGGCGTGCGCCGCGGTTATCTGAACCCGGACAACGTGCTGCGCGCGTCGATCGTTTCGCCGCCCGAAGGCGGGCGCAAGAACACGAAGGACAACACGCCGGCCGTGATCCACTACGAGATCGTGCCGGGCGACAAGGTGGACGTGCAAGTCGCGGCCAAGGGCGGCGGCTCGGAAAACAAGTCGAAGTTCGTGATGCTCAACCCGTCCGACTCGATCGTCGACTGGGTGCTCAAGACCGTGCCGACGATGGGCGCGGGCTGGTGCCCGCCGGGCATGCTCGGCATCGGCATCGGCGGCACCGCTGAAAAGGCCATGCTGATGGCGAAGGAATCGTTGATGGAGTCCATCGACATTCAGGACATCATCAAGCGCGGCCCGAAGGACTGGATCGAGGAGCTGCGCGTGGAACTGCACGAGAAGGTCAACGCGCTCGGCATCGGCGCGCAGGGACTGGGCGGACTCGCCACCGTGCTCGACGTGAAGATCATGGCCGCGCCCACGCACGCGGCGTCCAAGCCCGTGGCGATGATCCCGAACTGCGCCGCCACGCGCCACGCGCACTTCGTGCTCGACGGCTCGGGCCCGGCGAAGCTCGAAGCGCCCTCGCTCGACGCCTGGCCGAAGGTCAACTGGGAGCCGAACACCGAAACCAGCAAGCGCGTCGATCTGAACACGCTCACGCCGGAGGAAGTCGCTTCGTGGAAGCCGGGCCAGACGCTGCTGCTCTCGGGCAAGATGCTCACGGGCCGCGACGCCGCGCACAAGCGCATCGCCGACATGCTCGCGAAGGGCGAAAAACTGCCGGTGGACTTCAAGAACCGCGTGATCTATTACGTCGGCCCGGTCGATCCGGTGCGCGACGAAGTGGTCGGCCCGGCCGGCCCCACCACGGCCACGCGCATGGACAAGTTCACGGAGCTGATGCTCTCGCAAACGGGCCTGATCTCGATGGTCGGCAAGGCCGAGCGCGGCCCCGTCGCCATCGAGGCGATCAAGAAGCACAAGGCCGCTTACCTGATGGCCGTGGGCGGCGCGGCGTATCTCGTATCGAAAGCCATTCGCGGCTCGAAGGTCCTCGCATTCGAAGACCTCGGCATGGAAGCCATCTACGAGTTCGACGTGCAGGACATGCCGGTGACGGTCGCGGTCGATTCGTCCGGCACCTCGGTTCACAAGACCGGCCCCGCCGAGTGGCAAGCGAAGATCGGGAAAATCCCCGTCGCGACGGCATGATGTGTATCATTCGGTTTCACGCCGAAAACTGAAAACCGGGGCCCTTGCCCCGGTTTTTGTTTTGGCAGGCGCAAAACGTAACGAGATTAATTCTCACCACACGCAAGTGTTTGATTTCAGCCGGGATTCGGCCTTGGCATTTGCGTATTGAGCGTTTATTGTTCGAAACCAGAGTTGAAAACCACGCCCCACAGGAAGGAAACGATCATGCAAGGCGACAAGAAAGTTATCGAGTTTTTGAATGCGCAGCTCAAGAACGAGCTGACTGCGATCAACCAGTATTTTTTGCATGCGCGCATGTACAAGCATTGGGGACTCGAGAAACTCGGCAAGCATGAATACGACGAATCCATCGGCGAAATGAAGCACGCCGACTGGCTGATCGAACGCATTTTCATGCTCGACGGCCTGCCGAACCTGCAAGACCTGCACAAGCTGCTGATCGGCGAGGAAACCCAGGAAGTGCTCGAATGCGACCTCAAGCTCGAGTACATCTCGCAAGCAACCTGCAAGGAAGCCATCGTCTATTGCGAATCGGTGCGCGACTTCGTCTCGCGCGAGATTTTCGTGAAGATTCTCGACGACACCGAGGAACACATCGACTGGCTCGAAACGCAGATCGACCTCGTCGGCAAGGTCGGCATCCAGAACTACCAGCAAACCATGATGGGCTCGGCAGAATAAGCAGCCGCCCGCCTGGCGGGTGCGCATCCGCCAGGCGGCGTGTACGCCGCCCAACCCCGCCCAACCCTTTCCCGCCCACTTTCTTGAACCCATCGGCCATGTCCAGCGTGAACGGCGCCGCGCCTGTCGGCATTTTCGACTCGGGCCTTGGCGGCCTTTCGGTGCTGCGCGCGGTGCGCGCGCAACTGCCGGCCGAACGCCTCGTCTATGTGGCCGATTCGCGTTATGCGCCCTACGGCCAGCGCGACGACGACTTCATCGCCGACCGCACGCTCGCGATCTGCGAATGGCTCGCGGCGCAAGGCGCGAAGGCGCTGGTCGTGGCGTGCAATACGGCCACGGCGCAATCCATCGCGCTCGTGCGCGAAAAGCTGGCGCTGCCGCTCGTGGGCGTCGAACCGGGCATCAAACCGGCCGCGCTCGCCTCGAAGTCGCGCGTCGCCGGCGTGCTCGCCACGCAAGTCACGCTGCGCAGCGAGCGGTTTCGCGCGCTCGTGGAGCGCCATGCGGGCGACTTGCGCGTGCTCTGCCAGCCGGGCCACGGGCTCGTGGAAGCCGTGGAGCGCTGCGACGTGTCCTCGCCCGAACTCGTGGCGCTGCTGCGCGCCTACGTGCAGCCGATGCTCGACGCAGGCGCCGACACGCTGGTGCTCGGCTGCACGCACTACCCGTTTCTCGATGCCGCGATCCGCTCGATCGTCGGCAAGCGCATGACGCTGATCGACACGAGCGTCGCCATCGCCCGCCAGCTCGAGCGCGTGCTCGACCAGCACGGCCTGCGCGCGCCCGAGGGCGGCATCGCCGAATGCCCGCGTTTTTGCTCGACGAGCGACGGCACGCATCTGCGCCAGCTCGCCGCGGCGCTCCTCGACATCGACACCGCCATCGAACGCGTGGCGATTCCGTCACGCCGCACGCTCGAACTCGACGCGAACGCGGCCTGAACCGCGCGCCCGGCTCCATTCCACCCTTTTAGCGATTCCTGGCGAAGGCGCCCGCCGCCGCGCCCGGACGCTTGCGGCCCCATTGCGCCAAGGCTCGCGTTCGCTGATCTACCGCAAAATCCCTGCTAAGCGTCCGGTTTTGTTACAAAAATCGCATCGCCGCGCTTGCCAAATGCGTCAAACATAATGATAATAATTCGCATTAACTGTCTCTATTGCGGTCCACCATGATTGTCTGCGTTTGCAAGTCGGTCTCCGACCGGACGATTCGTGCCTCCATCGCGGAAGGCATGGACTCCTTCGACGAGCTGCAATTCGAACTCGGCGTCGCGACCTGCTGCGGCAAGTGCGAAGAGTCCGTGCGCGACGTGATGGCGCAAAGCGGCGCGTGCGAAAGCCGCTGCGGCGTACACGCCGTCGCGCGCACCGCGACCGTGGTGTCGCCGCAAGCCGTCCCGCTCACGTTTTACGAGCGCAAGGCTGCCTGAAGCCGTGACGCGCATCCCGCAACCGGCGATGCGCGCCCGTCCTGCCCGTCCGCCTGAGCGGGCGTTCCGGGGCCCGATCCACCGCCAACAGCAAGCCCGTTTCGCGTGGTCCGCGACGACTAGCCAGCTACGACCGCTCGTGATTCTTCAAGGGGATCGAGATGGAATTGCTGATTGGTTTTGTCACCACGTTGTGCATTTCGCTGTTGATCTTTCGCCCATAAAGCTGCCCGACCCGACGCGCCGGCCCGCCAGCGCACCGTCGTCCGCACGGCAGCCTCGCTAATATGCAGGCCTCTCAAACCACCGCTGTCCCGCTGCCGCTTCCCGCCGTCCGGATGAACCGGCGTATCGTCGCCGTGAGCGCGATCGTCGTCGCGCTGCATGCGGCGCTCATCGCCGTCGTGCTCATGAACCGCGAGCCGCGCACCGTCGCCGTTCAGTCGCAAACGATCACGGCCGAGCTGCTCAAGCCCGATCCCGTCGCCGCGCCGGTCGCGGTTCAATCCACGCCCACGCCGCCTCCGCCCAAGCCCGTCCCGCACGTGACGCGCGAAAAGCCCAAGGTCCAGCCAAAGCCGAAGCCCACGCCGACCCCGTTGCCCGTGGCCGAAGCGCCCTCGCAGCATGTGATCGAGACGCCCGCGCCCGCCGCGCCCACGCCGCCGGCCCCGACGCCGCCCGCGCCGGCACCGGCTGCCGCACCGGCGCAGGGCAAGCCGACGATGGCGATCGCCGCGCCGAAGAACGTTTCGCATATCGACTGCAACATCGTGCAGCCCGATTACCCGACGCTCTCGAAACGCCGCGGCGAGACCGGCACGGCGCTCGTACACTTCGTCGTCGGGCTTTCGGGCAAGGTCGAAAGCGTCACGCTGGCGAGGAGCAGCGGCTACAGCCGCCTCGACGACGCCGCGCTCAGCGCCGCCCGGGAAAGCACCTGCAAGCCCTATCTGGAAGACGGCCAGCCCACGCGCGCCGCCGCCAACCAACCTTTCGACTTCAGCCTGACCGACTGACGGGCTGAAGCCGCACCGCTTTTGACGAATCGAATTTAAAGGATCGACCATGCAGAACTACGGTATCGCCCACGTCTGGGCGCAAGGGGATTTCGTGACACGCGGCATCGCGCTCGCGCTGCTGATCATGTCAGTGCTGTCGTGGTGCGTGATCGTCGTGAAGGCGTGGAACGTCGCGCGCCTGAAACGTCTCACGAAGAACGCGGAGCAGCAGTTCTGGCATTCGGACGACCTCGCCGACGGCGTGAAGAAGCTCGGCAGCGGCACGCGCGAAGACAACCCGTTCCTCGCGCTCGCGCTTTCGGGCCAGGAAGCCGCCGACCACCATCATCAGACGCAGCCGCATCTGCACGACCGCATGGACGTGTCGGACTGGGTCACGCGCTGCCTGAAGGACACCATGGACGATTCGGTCGCGCGCATGCAAAGCGGTCTCGCGGTGCTCGCCTCGATCGGCAGCACGGCGCCGTTCGTCGGCCTGTTCGGCACGGTGTGGGGCATTTATCACGCGCTGCTCACGATCGGCGCGACGGGCCAGACGTCGATCGACGCCGTGGCGGGCCCCGTGGGCGAGGCGCTCATCATGACGGCGTTCGGCCTCTTCGTCGCCATTCCGGCGGTGCTCGGCTACAACGCCCTCACGCGCGCGAACAAGGCGATCGTCACGAAGCTCAACCGCTTCGCGCACGGCCTGCACGCGTTCTTCGTGACGGGTGCGCGCCTGTCGTCGACGGCACGCGGCCATCACGCGAAGGACAACGGCGCGGGCCTTCGTGTCGCCGCGCGCACGAACTAACGAGCGGAGGCAAGCAACATGGCGATGAGCCCCTTTGCCAGCGACGACGACGATGGCCTGATGAACGAAATCAACATGACGCCGCTCGTCGACGTCATGCTGGTTCTGCTGATCGTGTTCATGGTGACGATCCCCGTGATCCGCCATGCCGTGAAGATCGACCTGCCGCACGCGAGCAGCCAGAAGGAAGACACCAAGCCGGCGCAGATCAATCTGTCGATCGAGGCGGACGGCACGGTGCTGTGGGACGGCACGAAGGTGGACGACACCGCGCTGCAACAGAAGATCGCGGCCGCCGCGCAAGCGACGCCGCAACCGGAACTGCATCTGAACGCCGACCGCAAGGTGCAATACGAAAAGGTCGCGCAGGTGATGTCCGAAGCGCAGAGCGGCGGACTCACGAAAATCGGTTTCGTGACGGACCCCGCGCATCATTGATCGGATGCGCCGACGCGCGGCTCCAGGCGGATTCGCGCGCTGCAAATGTAAAAGGCCTTCATCGTCGGATGAAGGCCTTTTTTTCTGCGCACGCGGCGCATTCGGGCGGTGGCGGCGCGCTTCCGACTGTCGTTCGGTCCACGCCCCCACATGCGGCTGCCGTGGTGGACACGGACTGCGCTTGCGGCCCTGAAGGCTCGCTAGGATAGCGGCCATCGAATCCCGCTCAAGAACCGGTGCTTGGCGGGAGGAATTTTAATATAGGCTTCTGCCTACGCGCGCACAAGCTCGCGCCCATTGAAAGTAACGATTGCCGGCGACGCTTAAATGCCTAAAGCGTAAATGCGGCGCGGCGTCTGCAAACGTCGTGCACGGACGGCCGCGCGCGCCCGCACGCGCCGGGCATGCGCCGCCACAACCTCACGCCGTTTCGATCCGGCTTGCCGGTTTCGCGCGCGGCGGCGCGGGCTCGACGCTTTCGCCTGCCGTGTTGCCCGCCGTGTCGCCCGCCATGCCGCCGGGCGCGCCCCTGGCTTGCGCCGCGTTGCGCGCCATGAGCGCGGCCACGTCGCTGCTGAGCGGACACTCCTGGTGCAAATCTTTGTCGGCGTCGAGCACTTCGACGAGATAGTCGACGAACGCGCGCACGGCCGGCACCATGCCCTGGCGCGAGAGAAACACCGCATAAAGCTGCGGCACCGGCAGCGTCCAGCCCGGCATCACCGGCGAGAGCTTGCCCGAGCGCAGCGCGGCGCCGTACATCATTTCCGGCATCGCGGCGATCCCGAGCCCTTGCAGCGCCGCCTCGCGGATCGTCGTGAGGTCGGCGGTGATGAGGCGCGGCTCGTGCTCGTGCGCGTGGCGCGTGCCGTCGGGCGCGATGAGCTGGAAAACGTGGCGGCCGTCGCCCGTCGGCGTGTCGAGCGTTTCGAAGCGCGCGAGATCGTCGGGCGTGAGCGGCGGCGCGTTCTGTGCGAGCAGGCTGGGCGCGCCCACCAGCATCTGCTCGGTGCGCCACAGCGGACGCACGACGATGTTGGCGTTCTGCGGCGGCTCCGAGCGCACCCGCAGCGCGATATCGACGGAATCCTCGAACAGGTCGATCACGCGGTTGGTCACGCGCATCACCACCCGCACTTCGGGGTAGCGATGCATGAATTCGGGGATGATCTGCGAAAAAATGGTTTGCGAGAGCGTGACGGGCACGCTCACGCGCACCGTGCCGCGCGGCGACGAACGCAGCGACTGCACGACGTTGACGGCCGCCTGCGCCTCCGCGAGCATCGCGCGGCAATGCCGATAGAACAGTTCGCCCGCTTCGGTGAGCGCGAGCTTGCGCGTGGAGCGCTGCAACAGCCGCACGCCGAGCGACGCCTCGAGTTCGCTCACCCGGCGCGACAGACGCGACTTCGAGATACCGAGCACGCGTTCCGCGGCCGAGAAGCCGCCGTGCTCGATGACCTGCGAGAAGTACATCAGATCGTTGAGGTTGTGCGAATCGATCTTCATGTCGTCGTTCCAGCGATGGGACAATCCATTGCGATGGGGCCGTAAAACAGGCGGATTTGGCTCCCTATAATAGCGGTTTGTTTCGCAGATAACGCAATTCCCACAATTCGAGGTGATATCCATGACGACTCGCACGATCGAACGCGTGTACCCCGCGGTTCGCACGACCGAAGGCGGCGGATTCATCGTTCATCGGCCGTTTCCGACCCGCCAGCTGATGGACTTCGATCCGTTCCTGCTGCTCGACGAAATGGGCCCGATCGACTACGCGCCCGGCGAGGCGGTCGGCGCGCCCGACCATCCGCATCGCGGCTTCGAAACCGTCACCTACATGCTCGACGGTCGCTTCGGCCACAAGGATTCGGCGGGACATTCGGGCACGCTGCGCTCCGGCGACGTGCAATGGATGACGGCGGGCGCGGGCGTGATCCACAGCGAAATGCCCGACCCCGATTTCGTGCGCACAGGCGGGCGCATCCACGGTTTGCAGCTTTGGGTGAACCTCCCCGCCCGCGACAAGATGATGGCGCCGCGCTATCAGGAACTGCCGACGGAGCGCATTCCCGTCGGGCGCTCGGCGGACGGCAAGGTCAGCGTGAAGGTGATCGCGGGCGAGGCGCTCGGCGTGAAGGCGGCGATCGAAACGCGCACGCCCATCCTGTATCAGCATTTCACGCTCGCGCCCGGCGCGCGCGTGGAGCTGCCGGTGCCGGCGAACTATCGCGTGTTCGCCTACGGGCTCGCGGGCGCCGGGCTTTACGGCGCGGATGCCACGCCAGTCGGCGCGCAGCAGATGGTGACCTTCGCGAGCGACGGCGACACCGTGACGTTCGCGGCGCCCGCCCACGCCGAAGCGCCGCTCGAGGTCCTGCTGATCGGCGGCGTGCCGCTCAACGAGCCGGTCGTGCGCTACGGCCCGTTCGTGATGAACACCGAGCAGGAGATTCGCCAGGCCGTGCTCGACTACCAAAGCGGCCGGATGGGCCAGATCGCGCACTGAGTGCATGCGGCTCGCGCGCCTACCCGGCGCGCTCCGCGCGGTTCCCTCCGACAGATTCGATCGCTTTCGGTCACAATAAGCACTCCGGGGCGCGCGTTTGCGCGCCGTCCTTTTTTCACCCGTACCGCCCGCGAGGATCGCATGGCCGAACCCGCAGTCACCGCCCGCATTGGCTCGACGAACTATCAGGTCCAGTTCGACGACGGCACGCACACCTGGATCGCCGACGAACCCGCCTCGCTCGGCGGCGGCGACCGCGGCCCGTCGCCCTTCTCGCTGCTGCTCTCGAGCCTCGGCGGCTGCACCTCCATCACGCTCAAGATGTACGCGCAGCGCAAGGAGTGGCCGCTCGAAGGCGTGCATGTGAAGCTCACGATCGAAACCGGCAGCGAAGGCACGACGATCGACCGCCAGATCGCGCTCGAAGGCGCGCTCACGGACGAGCAGCGCGAACGCCTCCTGCAAATCGCCAACGTTTGCCCCGTGCACAAGGTTCTCACGAACACGATCACGATCCGCTCGGGCCTCGTCGTCGCCTGAGCGCCGGCGGACGGACATCGACACAGAAAGGCGCCGCCTTGAATTTTGAACACCTCATCCAGATCAACGACCCGCTGAACCCGATGGTCGAATCCATGACGCGCGAGCAGCTTTGGGAAGGCCTCGTACTGCGCGCTGAGCAGCCGCAGCTTTTTGTGATCGGCCTCGATAGCTGCACGATCCTCGATCGCACGGAAACCACGCTCGAGCGCGAACTCCACTACGGCCACGCCACGGTGCGCGACCGCGTGACGCTCACGCCCGGCCAGAGCGTGCGCTACGACATCATGGCCACCGCCGACTACGTGGGCGGCTCGCTCACCATGACGATCGAGCAGCCCGACGCGCTCCAGCTATTCCTGCGCTTCGAATACAGCACGACGCTGCCGAGCGCCGGCACCGAGGACGTCCGGCAGACCTCGGAGATCGTGAAATCGGCGTATCGCGAATCGGATATCGACACCGTGCGTCTGATCCGCCAGTTCGTGCAGGGCGGCCAGACGAACGCGCTGCACTGACGCGACGCCTGCCGCGCTCGGGCCACCCCTTCGTTCGAGCGCGGTGCCTGCGCTTTGTCGCAAATACACCCGCTCCCGCCTTACAGTCCCCCAGACTATCGCCGACAGAATCCGATCAATTTATCGTAGTTGAAAATAGGAACGATTATCATTTAGAATAACTTCATCGAATCGAGTCAACGACGTCACGTTCATGACCGACCTTAACCGCACATCGACTCTCAGCTTGCGCCGCAGCGGCGCCGCCCTCACGGGTGCGCGACCGAAACCCGCTGTGCAGACGCAGCCGCGCAAGGCCAGCGAACCGGCGGGCACCCGCGCGACGCCAGCGAGCGGAGCGGGTGCAACGAGTGCAGCAAACGCGACAAGCGGTCGGGTGCTGGACAGCGCGGCGCTGCTGCAAGGCCAGAGCCATGTCAGCATCATGCATAACGGCGAAACGTATCAGTTGCGGGCCACCCGGCTCGGCAAGCTGATCCTGACAAAGTAATTTTCAACCGGGTATTGTGGGGACCGCCTCCACCGAGAGGCGTTGGGCATTAGCCAGCAACGACAGCTTGCACGCGAGATCTAGACCCCTTCGTGCAGACATCCTTCAAGCCAGCCGTCGAAGCAAGCCACGCCATTTTTTTGTTCTCGCACCATGATCGGGGCGACGCGCGAAGCGTGCCGCCCGAACAGCAAAAAGCCGCGGCACGTTCCGCGGCTTTTTGCTTTTACGGTGACGTACGATCTGCGCGAGCGCCCTTGCGCACCGCCGCCTTATTCCGCCTTATTCAACCCTGGTCGATTCCCAACGCGGCAATTCCCGCGCGCGCCACGGCCGCGTCCTGATCCGACTTCACGCCCGAAACGCCCACCGCGCCGATCACGTCGCCGTTCACCACGATCGGCACGCCGCCTTCGAGCATTGCAGTGAGCGGCGCGCTCAAGAACGCCGTGCGGCCCTGCTTGATGACTTCCTCGTAGACCTTGCTTTCGCGCCGGCCCATGGCCGCGGTGCGCGCCTTGCCGAGCGCCATCTCGGCCGAGGCCGCGCCGGCGCCGTCGAGCCGCCGCAGAAAAAGCGCATGGCCGCCCTCGTCCACCACGGCGATCGTCACGTTCCACTGGTTCGCGCGCGCATGCGCGACGGCCGCTTCGGCCATTTTCTCGATGTCTTCGTCGGTCAGAACGGCGCGGGTTCGCATGAGCATTTTCCTGTCGAAAGTCGGGCCGTGCGGGCGCTCAGCGCACCCAGCCCCAGAACATGAGCCACCAGGCGCTGTCCACCACGGCGAGCGCCAGCATGAAACCGGCCAGCGCGAGGCCGCGCTGCCAGAAGCGCGCGCTGTAGCGGCCCGTCACGCGCCACGCGAGCCACGCGCTCCACGCGTTCGTGACGACCAGAATCGCGATGCGCACTTCGGCGGCCCAATCGAGCGGCACGTGCTCGGCGCGCAGCAGCGAAAGCGTCGTGGCCGAAAGACCGAGGAACACGCCCGCGCCCGCGAGCGGAATCAGCGACTGCGCGAAGTGATGGACGCGGCGCATCTCGAAACGGCCGAACACGGCGGCGCAAGCCGCGAGTATCGCGAGCAGCACGGTGCCGTAGACGAGCCCCGTCGCGACGATATAGCCGACGATCATGCCGCCGTCGAGCCACGAGAACACGTCGTTTTGCGCGGGGTAATGCGTGAGCAGGAACCACGGCGCGTTGGTGTCGAGCGGCCAGGTGATGTCGCGGTCGATGAGCCAGCCCGCGAGCCATTGCTTGACGCCGATGAACCACGGCGAGCCGGTCCAGTGGAACGCGCCGATGGCGATGCCGAGCAGACCGTAAAGAATGAGCGCGGTGTCCCACGCGCTCGCGTGATGGTCGCCCAGCTCCACCACTTCTTCCGAGGGCGAGCGCCACGACAGCGCAATGGCATCGCGGTGGCCGCTGCAACGCCCGCACATATGGCATTGCGCGGCGCCCTTCATGTTGCGCAAGGGCACGAGCGGCGCGCAGTTCACGGGAATCACGCGATGCCCGCCGTGCTCGCCGTGCGTGTACGAATTGCGCCAGGCGTCCTCGTCGACCTTGTAGCGAAACGGCGCGAGGCGCGCCAGAAGCGCGAACACCCCGTTCACGGGGCAGAGATATTTGCACCAGACGCGCTTTTCGCGCCCGTACAGGAAGCCGATCACCATGGCGCCGAGCGTCGATCCGCCGAGCACCAGCAGCACGGCCTTCGGATACTGGTACACGCTTACCATCTGGCCGTAGATGGTGGTGAGGCCGAACGCGACGAAAGGCCAGCCGCCCCAGCGCATCCAGCGCGGAATCGCCCGGCCGCGCCCGAACTTGCTTGCGAACTCGGTGAGCGCACCTTCGGGACACAGCACGCCGCACCACACGCGCCCGAGCATTACCATCGAAAGCAGCACGAACGGCCACCAGATGCCCCAGAACACGAACTGCGCCGCAAGCGTAAGGTTGTTCCAGAGATGCGCCGTGTCGCCGGGCAGCGGCATCACGGCCGGCACGAGAATCAGGAACGCATAGACGGCGACGACGACCCACTGCACGGCGCGGATCACCGCGCCGTGCCGCTGCATCCATTGGCCCGCCTGGGCCAGCCTGCCCCGCCGCTGCAACGGTTGGGCCGATGCACAACTCATACCGATTTCCTCATGCAGTCTTTCGCCTGGCGACGCCGGCCGCCTGGCCGGTAGCGCGGCGCACGAGGAACCCCACCACCAGCCAGTAGACGGCATAAGCGATGAGATTCATGAGCGCCGGATGCGCACGATACCCCGTGAGCGTCGCGACGAGCGAGCCGAACGTGCTGGAGTCGTCGAGGATCATCGACGAATTCCACACCTGGTCGACGATGGTCGGCAGGATTTCCTTGTCGATCAGCTTGTCGACGCCGGTTTGAAAGAGGCCCGCGCCGAGGAACAGCAGCATGATCTCGGTGACGCGGAAGAAGTGCCGCCACGAGAACACCTTGCCGCCCAGTTGCAGCAGATAGAACGTGAAGAACGCGAGCGCAAGCCCGATCAGCACGGCCAGATACTGGCTCGCGCCGATGTGCCCCGACTGCCCGAAACCGAGACCGTAGAGGAAGATCACCGTTTCGCTGCCTTCGCGCGCAATGGCGAGCGCGACCAGCACGAGCACGCCCCACCAGTTCGAGTCGCGCGTGCTCGCTTCGAGCGACTCCTCCATCTCGCGCTTGAGCGTGCGGCCGTGGCGCTTCATCCACAGCACCATCTGCACGATCAGCACGCACGCGACCAGCACCATGCCGGTCTGGAAGTAATCCTGCGCGTCGCCCGACAGCACCTCGGTGAAGCCGACGAGCGCCGCGCCCAGCGCCACCGCCGACAGAATGCCGAGCGCCACGCCGCCCCACAGGTACGGCAGGCCGCGCCGCGCGTCGGCGTCGCCGTTCTTCAGCCACGCATAGAGAATCCCGACGACGAGCAGCGCCTCGACGCTTTCCCGCCATACGATGAACATCACCTGACCCATTCAACACCTCCCGCTGCCGGCGTTTCGCGCCGACTGCCTGCACCCACCGCAACGTCGCACGGCAACGATCATTTGGCGACGATCGTGCCTTGCGCCTGCTGATGAAAATCGTCGAAGAACTTGTACTCGCCCGGATCGAGCGGCGCGATCACCACGAACGACTCCGCGCCCGGCGCCAGCACCTTTTCCTTGCGAAGCTGGACGCTTTCGAACTCCACCGCGCCCTTGCCCGAGTTGCGCACCTCGATCTTGATACGCTTGCCCGCCGGCACTTCGATGCGCGCGGGATTGAGCTTGCCGTCGGCCATGTCCAGCTTGAAGGTCGGCAGATCCTCGGCGTGCGCCGCCATCGGAACGGCGGCGAGCGGCGCCGCAAACGACACGCTCACGGCAAGCGCCGCGAATTTGCGCGCGAACATCCGGTTTCCAGTCATCAGTCTTACCTGCTTGAGTCCTGCGTTCATCTGCGCTCGCGAGAGCGGCGGCGCGTGGCGCCTGGGCGTCCCGCGCGCACGCCGCCGTCGAGCCTTGCACGCGGCTTAGTAGCCGCCCTTCTTGCCGATGCCCGCGAACGGGAAGTCGTATTCCAGCGTGAACGGCTTGAACCACGGACCCACGCCCGTTTCCTTGTCGACGTGACGGCCGAACGCCATGTGGCCCGTCTGCATCGGCGGTTCGACGATCAGCTTCAGGTGGTACTTGCCGGGACCGTCGAGCTTCACGTTGTCGCCGTAATGCGGGCCGTCGTTCGCGACCATCGCCATCAGGTCGCCCTTGTGCGACCAGTTCGTGCCCGCCTTGCTCAGCTCGTAATGCACCTGGAGATACGGCATCCAGTCGCCTTCCGCGAAACCGGTCGGATTGTTCTTGACCGCGTGGATATCCGATTCCAGATGGATGTCGGAGTCCGACGCCTTGCGCATCATGCCTTCGGGTTCCATGGTGATCGGCTGGAGATAGACCGCGCCGATTTCCATGCCGCCCTGGATTTGCTGCTTGCCGATCGGGTATTCCGCCGCGTTGGCTGCCAATGCCGCCGTGGCGGCCGCGATCACGGCCGTGCCGCGCAAGAGAGAGTGGATCCGCATCGAAACTCCTGGTTTTTATATATGAAGGTGATGACCAACCGCGTCGTTCGCAATGCGCGCAATAACGCTAATGCGAACAATTCTCAATAATAGGGAAGTTTAACACCGATGCCGATGCCGGACAAAATCTGGGCGGCGGAAAACCCCAATGGGACAAGGTTTTAGGCGATTTCGGCGGGTTTCGTTACCGCGGCCTTACGACACGCCCCAATTCCGTTTTCACGCCGATGCGAACGCGAAAGCGGATCGAAGGATTCGGCGGCCCGATTCAAGCCGGCGGAAAAAAACGCCGCGCAAACGTGGGGGCGAAGCGGCGCGCGCGTTCCGGCGCGCCGCACCGCATCAAGCCGGATGATCGCCCACGTTCGCCCCGAACACGCGTTGGCGCAGAACCGACAACTGATCGCGCGCCTGCGCGGCCTTTTCGAATTCGAGATTTTTCGCGTAGTCCATCATCTGCTTTTCGAGCTTCTTGATTTCCCTGGCGATCTGCTTCTCGGACATGTCCTCGAATTTGGCGCGCTCCTGCTCCTCGCGCAGTTCGGCGCGCGCCTCGTCGACGTTGTACACGCCGTCGATGATGTCCTTGATGCGCTTGACCACGCCGCGCGGCACGATGCCGTTTTCTTCGTTGAACGCCACCTGCTTGGCGCGGCGGCGCTCGGTTTCGTCGATGGCGCGGCGCATCGAGTCGGTGATGCGGTCGCCGTAGAGAATCGCCTTGCCGTTCACGTTGCGCGCCGCGCGCCCGATCGTCTGGATCAGCGAGCGCTCGGCGCGCAGGAAGCCTTCCTTGTCGGCGTCGAGAATCGCCACGAGCGAGACCTCGGGAATGTCCAGGCCCTCGCGCAGCAGGTTGATGCCCACGAGCACGTCGAAGGTGCCCAGCCGCAAATCGCGAATGATTTCCACGCGCTCCACGGTGTCGATGTCGCTATGCAGATAGCGCACCTTCACGCCGTGATCGGCGAGAAATTCGGTGAGCTGCTCGGCCATGCGCTTGGTGAGCGTGGTGACGAGCACGCGCTCGCCCACTTCCACGCGCGCGTTGATTTCCGAAAGCACGTCGTCGACCTGGGTGGACGCGGGCCGCACCTCGATCTCCGGATCGACGAGACCGGTCGGCCGCACCACCTGCTCGGCGATCTGGCCCGTCACCTTCTTCTCGTAGTCGGCGGGCGTGGCCGAAACGAACACGACCTGGCGCATCTTGCGCTCGAACTCGTTGAACTTGAGCGGCCGGTTGTCGAGCGCCGAAGGCAGGCGAAAACCGTAATCGACGAGATTTTCCTTGCGCGCGCGGTCGCCGTTGTACATGCCGTTCAACTGGCCGATCAGCACGTGCGATTCGTCGAGAAACATCAAGGCGTCGCCGGGCAGGTAATCGACGAGCGTGGGCGGCGGCTCGCCGGGCAGCGCGCCCGAAAAGTGGCGCGAGTAGTTCTCGATGCCCTTGCAGAAGCCCAGTTCCTGGAGCATTTCCAGGTCGAAGCGCGTGCGCTGCTCGAGCCGCTGCGCCTCGACGAGCTTGCCGTCGCCGTGGAAGAACTCCAGCCGCTCGCGCAATTCGGCCTTGATCGTCTCCACGGCGCGCAGCACGGTTTCGCGCGGCGTCACGTAGTGCGACGACGGATACACGGTGAAGCGCGGAATCTTCTGGCGCACGCGGCCCGTGAGCGGATCGAACAGTTGCAGCGTTTCCACTTCGTCGTCGAACAACTCCACGCGCACGGCCATTTCGGCGTGCTCCGCCGGGAAAATGTCGATGGTGTCGCCGCGCACGCGGAACGTGCCGCGCTGGAAATCCTGCTCGTTGCGGTTGTACTGCATGGCGATCAGGCGGGCGATGACGTCGCGCTGGCCGAGCTTGTCGCCTTGACGCAGCGTAAGGATCATCTGGTGATACTCGGACGGATTGCCGATACCGTAGATCGCCGAAACGGTGGCGACGATCACCACGTCGCGCCGCTCCATCAGGCTCTTGGTGGCCGAAAGCCGCATCTGCTCGATATGCTCGTTGATCGACGAATCCTTCTCGATGAAGAGATCGCGCTGCGGCACGTAGGCTTCCGGCTGGTAATAGTCGTAGTACGAGACGAAATACTCGACGGCGTTGCGCGGAAAGAACTCGCGGAATTCGGCGTAAAGCTGCGCGGCGAGCGTCTTGTTCGGCGCGAACACGATGGCCGGGCGGCCGAGGCGCGCGATGGTGTTGGCCATCGTGTAGGTCTTGCCCGAGCCCGTCACGCCCAGCAGCGTCTGGAACGAAAGCCCGTCTTCCACGCCTTCCACGAGCGTTTCGATCGCGCTTGGCTGGTCGCCGGCCGGCGGATACGGCTGATAAAGCTGGAACGGCGAGCCTTCGAAACTGACGAACTTCGACTCGTCGAGCGCGGGCGCGTCGGCGACGGTGTGGTCGGACATGGGTGGCATCCTGTGCGCGAAGCAAACAACTATTCTAGCGTCTCGCCGATGGCCGGGCCTGGGGCGGCATCGGCCAGTGACGGAGCGGGCGAAGGCTGCCGCGCGCGGTGCAATGGGGCTTTGGGGCCGGAAGCGGCGCGGCGTGACAGTCGCCTAGATGGGTGCGGCCGCCGCGACTGCAAGGGCGAATCGAACGAATGCGCGGGACGCGGGAATCCGGCAATCCGCCGCGAAAACGGACGAAAAACCGCAAAAACGGCCGCGTTTGCGTCACGGTCAAACCGAATTCGCCGAAAAACCCGCTTGAGGATTCGTTACAATAGCGAGTTGCGTGGCCGGCCGCCCGGCGCCGCGTCGAGACCACCGACCGGCGCCACCGAAGTAACGAGACACCCGTAGCGCGTGCGGACCACCGAGCTTCCTCCTTCACTTTTGCCGAACCATCATGTCCCTCTTTTCCGCAGTCGAACTCGCCCCTCGCGACCCGATCCTGGGTCTGAACGAAGCCTATAACGCCGACGCACGCGCGACCAAGGTGAACCTCGGCGTGGGCGTGTACACCAACGAGGAAGGCAAGATCCCGCTGCTGCGCGCGGTGCGCGAGGCGGAAAAGGCCCGCGTCGAAGCCGGTCTGCCGCGCGGCTATCTGCCGATCGAAGGTCTGGGCGCGTATGACGCGGCCGTGCAGAAGCTGCTGCTCGGCGACGACTCGCCGCTGATCGCCGCCGGCCGCGTCGTCACGGCGCAGGCGCTGGGCGGCACGGGCGCGCTCAAGATCGGCGCCGACTTCCTCAAGCGCGTGAATCCGTCCGCCAAGGTCGCGATCAGCGACCCGAGCTGGGAAAACCACCGCGCCCTGTTCGAAAGCGCGGGCTTCGAAGTCGTCGCGTACCCGTACTACGACGCGCAAACCAACGGCGTGAACTTCGAGGGCATGCTTTCGGCGCTCAACGGCTACGCCGCGGGCACGGTCATCGTGCTGCACGCGTGCTGCCACAACCCCACGGGCGTCGATCTCACGGTCGACCAGTGGAAGCAGGTGATCGAAGTCGTGAAGGCGCGCAACCTCGTGCCGTTCCTCGACATCGCTTATCAGGGCTTCGGCGACGGCATCGCGGAAGACGGCGAAGTCGTGCGCCTCTTCGCGGCATCGGAACTCAACGTGTTCGTGTCGTCGTCGTTCTCGAAGTCGTTCTCGCTGTACGGCGAGCGCGTGGGCGCGCTTTCGATCATCACGTCGAGCAAGGAAGAATCGGCGCGCGTGCTCTCGCAACTCAAGCGCGTGATCCGCACGAACTATTCGAACCCGCCCACGCACGGCGGCTCGGTGGTCGCGGCCGTGCTGGGCTCGCCCGAACTGCGCACGATGTGGGAGGCCGAACTCGGCGAAATGCGCAACCGCATCCGCGCGATGCGCACGGGCCTCGTCGAGCGCCTCACGGCCGCCGGCGTCGACCGCGACTTCAACTTCATCAACGTGCAGCGCGGCATGTTTTCGTACTCGGGCCTGACGGCGGCGCAAGTCGACCGCCTGCGCGAAGAGTTCGGCATTTACGCCGTGAGCACGGGCCGCATCTGCGTGGCCGCGCTCAACACGCGCAATCTCGACGTGGTGGCCGGCGCCGTCGCGCAAGTGCTGAAATAAGCACGCGCCACGCGAAGCGCCTGTGAAAACGGCGCCCGTTCTTCGGAACGGGCGCCGTTTGTTTTGGTGCGCCGGACAAGCGGCGCAAGCCGATGCGCTAAAGATCGCGCACGACGCGATCGCGATGAATGTCGTGCGTGACGAAGCCCGCGTCGTTGTCGGGTTTTTCGAGCCAGCCCGGCTGCGAAAGCGAGGCGCGGATGTCCTGCAAGCCGCTTTCCCAATGCTCGCGCATGGTCGAAATGCCGAACTGGTAGTCCTTGAAGTGCCCCTCGTATTCCTTGTGCCGGTAAATGAGGTGGATCACGTTGTACTGCTTCGAGCACGAGAGTTCGTCGGCGAGCGCCACCCATGGGTCTTCGCGATGATCGGGCGCGACGCGTTCCAGCACTTCGCGCAGCACATGGCGAAAACGCTGCGAACGTTGCAGCATGTCCGTGACCATACGCGTGCGGCTCGAATACTGAATGTCCTTCATGCGGCCCTGCACGTCGGTGATGTTGTCGGGCACCGGGCCGCGCGCGCTCCACAGATCGACTTGAAACGCCAGCGTGTCGCGGCGCGGCGTGGTCTGGATCACTTCGTAAAGCGGCGTGTTCGACATGAGCCCGCCGTCCCAGTACCACTCGCCGTCGATCTCCACCGCCGCGAACCCCGGCGGCAACGCGCCCGAGGCGATGAAATGCTCGGGCCGCAGCACCGTAGTGCGATTGTCGAAATAGACGAAGTTGCCGCTGCCCACGTTGACCGCGCCCACCGAGACGCGCGTTTCGCCGGAATTGATGCGGTCGAAGTCGCAAAGCCGTTCGAGCGTGGCCTTGAGCGGCCTGGTGTCGTAATAGCTCGCCTTCTCCGGATGCCCCGACGCGTTGGGCAGCGGCGGCGGAAAGCGCGGCACGAAAAAGCCCTTCTGCCCTTCGACGAGCGCGCCCGCCGCCTGCATGGCCGTGAAGGTCTTGCGCACGGCCTCGCCGGAATTGAACAGCGCATGTTCGACGAACGGCGGCAGCGGCGGCGTGAACGCGGGCTGGCAAATCGTCTCCCAGAACTCGCGCAAACGCGCCACGCGATGCTCGGGCGCATTGCCCGCGATGATGGCCGTATTCAACGCGCCGATGGAGATGCCCGCGATCCAGTTGGGCGCGACGCCGGCTTCGAACAACCCTTCGTAGACGCCCGCCTGATATGCGCCAAGCGCGCCGCCGCCTTGCAGCGTGAGCGCGACGGTTTCCCACTGCCGCGACTCGGCGCTACAGCGCGAAACGTGCGGGCGCGACGCCGCGCTCGTGTGCACGGCGGCTTCCTCGCCCACCGCGCTCGACTGGATCTGCCCTTTCTTGCGTTGCGCCATGGCCGCGCCTCCCGGATGACGATGCGTTACTGCATGAACCAGCCGTGGCTCACGACGAACGACTGGCCCGTGAACGCGGCCGACGGGAACGCCGACAGGAACAGCACCGTTTGCGCGACGTCTTCGACGGTCGTGAAGATGCCGTCCACCGTGCCGCCCAGCATCACGCGCTTGACCACTTCTTCCTCGGAAATGCCGAGTTCCTTCGCCTGCTCGGGAATCTGCTTTTCGACCAGCGGCGTGCGCACGAAACCGGGGCAAACCACGTGCGAGCGCACGTTGTGCTTGCCGCCTTCCTTTGCAAGCACGCGGGCAAGACCGAGCAGCGCATGCTTGGCCGCGACATACGCCGACTTAAGCGGCGACGCCTCGTGCGAATGCACCGAACCCATGTAGATCACCACGCCGCCGCGATCGTCCTTGTACATGTGCTTGAGCGAGGCCTTGGTGGTGAGGAACGCGCCGTCGACGTGAATGGCCTGCATCTTCTTCCAGTCGGAAAACGCGTAGTTTTCAATGGGGTTCACGATCTGGATGCCGGCATTCGAAACGAGAATGTCGATCGAGCCGAACTCGGCCGCCACGCGGTCGATACCCTCATTCACGGCCTCTTCGCTCGTGACGTCCATGGCAACGCCGATGGCCTTGCCGCCCGCGCCCTTGATCTCTTCGGCCACGGCGTCGGCGCCGCTCTGATTCAGGTCGGCGATGGCGACGGCGGCGCCCGCCTGCGCGAGCGTGAGGGCGATCTGCTTGCCGATGCCGCTTGCGGCGCCGGTCACGACCGCGACCTTGCCATCGAGTTTCGTATTGAGGGAGAGAGACGACATCGGGCACCTCCAGATGAGTGGACTGCAACGAAGTTCAGGGGAACAGCATGAATGCGAGGCGCGTGCAGCGTCAAACCTGACGAATGGCTTATGCCGTCCGGCCGAATGGTGCGCCGCGGCCAACGGCGCTATTGTGCATGAAGCGGCTTTGGCGAAGCGTTGAAACGGACAAACCTTTGTCGCGCGTTAACGTGCCTTGAAGGCGCTTCGCGGGTGTTTTGCCGCGCTGCACGAGCGGCGCACACCCGGCGTCTGCCGCGCGAACGTGCTAGCTTGGCGAACTCTCACCGCAACCATCCTGATTGAGGCGTTCATGAACTATCGGCGTTTGGGCCGCTCCGGCCTGCAGGTTAGCGAACTGTCCATCGGCTCCTGGGTCACCTACGGCACGCAGGTCGACGCGAAACTCGCGCGCGAATCGCTCGCGGCGGCGCGCGACGCGGGCGTCAACTTCTTCGACAACGCCGAAGTCTACGCGGGCGGCAAGTCGGAAGAACTCATGGGTCAGGCGCTCAAGGAACTCGCATGGCCGCGTGTGAGCTACGTGGTCTCCACCAAGTTTTTCTGGGGATTGAACGAAGCGCCCAACCAGTTCCACACGCTCAACCGCAAATACCTGATGAACGCCATCGACGGCTCGCTCAAGCGGCTCCAGCTCGATTATGTCGATCTCGTGTTCTGTCATCGTCCCGACCCGAACACGCCGGTCGAGGAAACCGTCTGGGCGATGAGCGACATGATCTCGCGCGGCAAGGCGCTCTACTGGGGCACGTCGGAATGGAGCGCGGACGAGATTCGCGCCGCCTGGGAAATTGCGGAACGTCATCATCTGCACAAGCCGGTCATGGAGCAGCCGCAGTACAACCTGTTTCATCGCAAGCGCGTGGAAGACGAATACCGCCGCCTTTACGAAGACATCGGCCTCGGCCTCACGACCTGGAGCCCGCTTGCGTCCGGCCTGCTCACCGGCAAGTATCGCGGCGGCGTGCCGTCGGGCAGCCGCGCGGAGCTGCAAGGTTATGACTGGCTGCGCAAGAGCGTGACCGATTCGGCGAAGAACGAGATCGTCGGCAAGCTGGGCGATTTCGCGCAAGCGCTGGGTTGCACGGTCGGCCAGCTCGCGCTCGCGTGGATTCTCAAGAATCCGAACGTGAGCACGGTCATCACGGGCGCTTCGCGCATCGAGCAGATCGGCGAAAACATGAAGGCGATCGAAGTGGCCGAAAAAATCACGCCCGAGGTGAAGGAGAAGATCGAGGCGATCGTCGGCGACGCTTACAACTGAGCCGAAGCGAATCGCAAATCGCAAATTGCAAATCGCAAGCGGGAGGCACGAGCGCACATTGTCCGCGCCATGCCGCCGGGACGCGCGTCGAGCCGTGGCGCTCGCGCGGCGCATCGCGTGACGTACAATACGCGACCTCACCGCGCGCACCCTGCCCGACCGTGCGCCCGGCGCGGCCAGCGGCGTGAAGCACGCGCTGCCCGCTTCCTCCGATTTTCTACGGACCCCGCGTCCCGCCCATCATGCTGAGCTACCGTCACGCCTTCCACGCCGGCAATCACGCCGATGTCCTCAAGCACGCCGTCGTCGTGCAGTTGTTGCAGTATCTCGGCAAGAAGGACAAGGCTTACTGGTATCTCGACACGCACGCGGGCGCCGGCGCCTATGCACTGCGCGAAGGTTACGCCACGAAGAACGCGGAATTCGACACGGGCATCGGCAAGCTCTGGGGGCGCAACGACCTGCCCGCGATGCTGGCCGACTACGTGGACGAAGTGGCGGCGCTCAACGCCGACGGCGAATTGCGCTTCTATCCCGGCTCCCCGTATCTCGCGTGGAGGCTCATGCGCGAACAGGACCGCATGCGCCTTTTCGAACTGCACAGCACCGAAATCGACGTACTGCGGCATCGCTTCCACGACGCGGGCCGCCGCGTGATGATTTACGAAGGCGACGGTTTCGACGGCATCAAGGCGCTGCTGCCTCCGCCGCCGCGCCGCGCGCTCGTGCTGATCGATCCGTCGTTCGAGGACAAGCGCGATTACGCGCGCACGCTCACGTGTGTCGAGGAAAGCCTTGCGCGCTTCGCCACCGGTACGTACGCCGTGTGGTATCCGCAGGTCACACGCCCCGAATCGCAACGGTTTCCCGACCAGCTCAAGCGTTTGCAGGAAAAGAACTGGCTGCACGTCACGCTTTCGGTGAGCCATCCGCCCTCGGACGGTTTTGGCCTGTACGGCAGCGGCATGTTCATCCTGAATCCGCCGTACACGCTTCAGGCTGCGTTGAAAGAAGCGTTGCCGTGGCTCGTGAAAACGCTGGGCAAGGACGCTGGCGCGCAGTTCAAGATCGAAGCGCGCGGAGATTGAAGGCTAACGCGGCCCGCGCAATGCCGGTCGGTTGCGATGATCGAGGCCGCTTGCGCGGCGCCATCGCACGATTCGCTCGCCGTGTCCTTAATGGGAGGCCACGGCTTGGGAGGCCACTGCGGCGATCATTGCGGCCCGCCCGGCGCCGTCGAATGCGCCGTCGATGAATGACGATGCGGCGGATGCGGGCGGCCACCACCACCACCGCCGTTACCGCCCGAAGCATCGACGTACGGCGCGACGATATACGGCTGCTGCGGCGGCTCCACGCCGCCCAATTGCTGCATCGGCACCATTTGCCGGCTGCCGAGCGTCGCGTTTTGCAGCACCACGCCGGGCTGTCCGTCGTTGATGCCGCGTTGCGAATCGAGAATCAGAGGTTGTCCTGCCGCCAGCGCGTTCGCGCACATACCGGCGAAAACGGCTGCGCATACCGCCGCACACGCGCCGTGCGCGCCTCGCCTTGCACGGCGAGCGGACGCGCGAACGCCCTGAAAAATACGGTCTGTCACCATGAATGGCCCCCGAAGTAAGCAACTTCCCTGCTATGACGGCTTATCGCAAAAAAGACTTTACCTTACCGCAGTGGTAAGGCTCAGACTCTTCTTGTCGAAAGCGCGGATCAACTCAAGGGAACGTGCGCAAGCGGCACGACAGCGGGCGGCCAGAAATGACAAAGCCCCGCCAATGCGGGGCTTTTCATCGTGATCGAGATCGGGAACGGCTTACAGCGAGTAGCCGCTGGATTCGATCGAACGAATGCGCTGTTCGAGTTGCACGATGTCGGCCGACGAAGCGAGATACGACTCGCGGCGGCGACGTTCCGCAGTTTCAAACCAGGTGCTCAGCTTTTCAAGAAGGTAGGCAAACATGATGGTGTGCTCCAAGGATTCGGCAGTCCCCGGTGATTAGCATCAGGGATTACCCTCGTAAGGGATAACCCGCATTATAGCGGTTGCACCCAAATTTGCCAGTGAATTGCACGAATGCAGTGCATTCCATTCTGGAATGCAAGCCATAGAAAGATGGGCAACATCATGTTTTATCGACTCATTTCCTTCGAATTTCATGCGCCGCGCGTATTTTCCAAAAAAATACGCACCATATTTGTGCGAAATCCAGAAGCGGCTGCGTCGATTTGTCCAAATCGGGTTGCACCTTCGGCACGGAGGGAGTTACACCTGTTCGCGGCCGTTCGTCACACCGGCTCAGTGCGGGGAATCGCAGGCCTCGCAGCCAAGCGGCGCTTCGCTCGCGAGGCGTTCGATGATCGGGCAATCCGGCCGGTCGTCGCCGTGGCAGTGGGCAGCGAGGTGTGCAAGCGTGTCGCGCATCTGCGTGAGTTCGGCGATACGCTCATCCAGTTCGGCCACGTGTTCGAGCGCGATCGACTTGACCTCCGCGCTTGCGCGCGAGCGGTCGTGCCACAGCGCCAGCAGGCGACGGATATTCTCGACGAAAAATCCCAGCCGCCGCGCCTGACGGATGAAGCGCAGCGAATGCACTTCCTCCATGCCGTACACGCGATAGCCCGATTCCGTGCGCCCTTTCGGCGCGAGCAAACCGACGCTCTCGTAGTAACGAATCATTTTTGCCGTAACGCCCGATTCCCGGGCCGCTTCGCCGATGTTCACGCCGTTCTCCGCAGGGGTATGGCCGATTCCTCGATCGTACACCTTCCCATCATAGGAAGGTCCAATATGGCGATTCGAGGCGGCTGGCATAATCCGGCGACGGCTTCAGCGGGCTTCACAGTCCGCTTCACGGCACGCTTCACAGTCCGCTTCACTCACTGAAAAGGAAGACACGATGATCGAGTTCAACGTCGAAGGCATGAGCTGCCAGCACTGTGTGGGCGCTGTCACCCGCGCGATTCACGAGCAGGACGCGCAGGCGAAGGTCGAGGTCGATCTTGCGGGCGGCCGCGTGAAAGTCGAGTCGACGCAAAGCGCCGATGCGCTCAAGAACGCGATCGACGAAGCCGGCTATACCGTGACCGGCAGCGCCGACGTCTGACGGAACGCGCCATGTTCAAGGTTGCCGTGATCGGCGCGTCGGGCTTGCTCGGGCGCGCCGTGGTTCGCGAGCTGGGCGCCGAAACGGCCTGGCAAGTCGTGCCCACCGCGTTTCGCCACGCGCGCGATGCCACACGCGTGCTCGACGTGCGCGACGCGGAGGCGGTGCGGGCGTTCGTCGAGCGCGAAGCGCCCGACGCGATCGTGCTGGCCGCCGCCGAGCGCCGCCCGGATGTCTGCGAGCGCGATCCGGCCGCAGCCCGCGCGCTCAACGTCGACGCGGTGCGCCACGTCGGCGCGGCGGCCCGCGCGCGTGGCGCGTGGGTGCTGTCGATTTCCACCGACTACGTGTTCGACGGCACGAAGCCGCCCTACCGCGTCGACGACACGCCCAATCCGCTCAACGCCTACGGCCACAGCAAGCTCGAAGGCGAACGCGCGCTGCTCGAAGGCGGCGGCAACGCGCTCGTACTGCGCTTGCCGCTGCTGTTCGGCCCGGTTTGCGCGGCGACTTCGGGTTGGCACGAGTCGGCGGTGACGAGCCTCGTGCCGGCCGTCGTCGCTTCGTCGCGGCCGGGCGCGCAAGCCGCGCCGATGGACGCGTGGGCCACGCGCTATCCGACCTTCACGCCCGACGTGGCGTTCGCGATCCGCGAGTTGCTGCTGCGTTGCGCGGACGGCCGGCCGGTGAACGGCATCGCGCACTGGTCCGGCGACGAGCCCATGACGAAGTTCGATATCGCCGAACGACTCGCGCAGGCGCTCGGCGTGCAGGCGCGGCTCGATGCGCAGCCCGCGCACGCCGATGCGACGCCGCGTCCGCGCGATTGCCATCTCGATTCGAGCCGGCTCGAAGCGTTGGGAATCGGGCGGCGCACGCCGTTCGACGCGGCGATTCGCGCGGTGATCGACGCCTTCGAGCACGCAGGCGGCCAACCTTAAGTCATCGGCGTTGCGGCCACTCGGCGCGCGGCAGCGAGCGCCGCGCGCTTCGTGGCTCGCTCAATGGAAATCCCGGCTCGTGGTCGCGAGCCGCCCCAGCAGCCGGCTGTGATCTTCGAGCCGGTGCGCGACCAGATGCACGACCGGCCCCTGCCGCTGCACCACGCCTTCCACCGCCAGCAATTGCGAGCCGAGCAGCTCGCGGCGCTGCGCCTCCACAAGCTTCGGATGCACGATCACGTTGATCGCGCCGGTTTCATCCTCCAGCGAAACGAAAATCGTGCCGTTCGCGGTGCCGGGCCGTTGCCGCACCGTGACGATGCCGCACACGCGCACGCGCCTGCCGTGACCGCAATGCCCGAGTTGCGCCGCGCTGCGAAAGCGCTGCTTCGCGAGTCCCGGCCGCAGCAGTTCGAGTGGATGGCGATTGAGCGTGAGGCGCAGGCTGGCATAATCGGCGACGATCTCCGCGCCTTCCGAGGCGCGCGGCAAGTCGATCCGGGCTTCATCAACCGGCGCGTCGCGCAAAAGTTCGGGCACCGCATGCTGCGCGGTCACGGCCCACCAAGCCTCGCGCCGATGTCCGGCAAGACTTTCGAGCGCATTGCTTGCCGCCAGCGCTTCCAGTTCGCGGCGTGTCAGCGCGGCGCGGCGCGCGAGATCGTCGACGTCGGTGAACGGCGCCTGGGCGCGCGCCGCCATCACGCGCAGCGCGGCGCTCTCCGAAAAGCCCTTGATGAGACTGAAGCCGAGCCGCACCGCCGGCCCGCTGAATCCATAACGCGCCGGGGCCAGCGTGACGCGTATGCGTCTTAGACGCCAGTGGTAACGCATGAAACGGCACAAGCGCGGCGCGTCTGTACGCGCCACGGCGGCGCCCAGCAGCGCCCGATAATGCGCGGTCCGAATCCGGCGCGTGCGCGCGGTGTCGGCGTTTAGACGCACGCCCGGCCGCCCGCGCCTTTCCAGCACCGACTCCCAGTCGCTCGTTGCGATATCGGGCGCGCGCACCGGTACGCCGTGGCGCTTCGCATCCTGCACGAGTTGCGACGGCGAATAAAAGCCGAGCGGTTGACTGTTCAGCAGTCCTGCGAGAAATGCGGCAGGCTCGTAACGCTTGATCCACGAACTCGTGTAGACGAGCATCGCAAAGCTTGCCGCATGGCTTTCGGGAAAGCCGTAATCGCCGAAACCCTCGATCTGTTTGCAGATGCGATCGGCGAATTCCGCCTCGTAGCCGTTCTCCATCATGCGCCGCTTGAGATCGGCCTGATACGGCCGCAGATCGCCGTCGCGGCGCCACGCGGCCATCGCGCGGCGCAACTGGTCCGCTTCCTCGCCCGAATAACCGGCCGCGACCATGGCGAGATGCATGACCTGCTCCTGGAAGATCGGCACGCCGAGCGTGCGTTCGAGCACGGGCCGCAGTTCGTCCTTCTCGTACTTGACCGGCTCCGCCTGCTCGCGGCGCTTCAGATACGGATGCACCATGTCGCCCTGGATCGGCCCCGGCCGCACGATCGCCACCTGAACCACGAGGTCGTAATACTCGCGCGGCTTCAGGCGCGGCAACATGCTTTGCTGCGCGCGCGATTCGATCTGGAACACGCCCACGGTGTCCGCGTGACAGCACATTTCGTAGACAGCCGGATCTTCGGCCGGAACGTCCTGCACGCGGAACTCGGGCAGCCCGCGCCGCAGCGCGACGAATTCGAGCGCGCGCCGGATCGCCGAAAGCATGCCGAGCGCCAGCACGTCGACCTTGAGCAGGCGCAGCGCGTCGATGTCGTCCTTGTCCCATTCGATCACGTAGCGGTCCTTCATCGCCGCGTTCTCGATGGGCACGAGCCGCGAAAGCTTGTCGCGCGCGATCACGAAACCGCCCACGTGCTGCGAAAGATGGCGTGGAAAGCCGCGCAGTTCGCGCGTCAGGCGTATGAGCTGCTGCGTGACGTGCGATTCGGCGGAGAAGCCCGCTTCGGCGAGATGATGCGCGATGGAATCGGGGCCGTCCCACCACTGGTGCGCGCCCGATAGCTTCTCGACCAGCGCGTGATCGAGCCCGAGCGCCTTGCCCACGTCGCGCAACGCGCTGCGCGCGCGATACGAAATGAGCGTGGCCGTGAGCGCCGCGCGGCGGTTGCCGTATTTTCGGTAGATGTACTGAATGACTTCTTCGCGGCGCTGGTGTTCGAAATCGACGTCGATATCGGGGGGTTCATTGCGCGCGCGCGACAGGAAGCGCGCGACCAGCATGTTCATGCGCACGGGGTCGATCTCGGTGATCTTCAGGCAATAGCACACCACCGAGTTCGCCGCCGAGCCGCGCCCCTGGCAAAGAATGTTCTCCGAGCGCGCGAATCGCACGATGTCGTGCACGGTCAGAAAATACTTTTCGTATTTCAGTTCGGCGATGAGCGCGAGTTCCTCCTCGATCTGCGCGCGGCGCTTCTCGTTGAGGCCGTCGGACCAGCGCTCGAGCGCGCCCTGCTCCACGAGCTTGCGTAGCCACGTGGCGGGCGTTTCGCCCGTCGGCACGATTTCCTCGGGATATTCGTAGGCGAGTTCGTCGAGCGCGAACAGGCAGCGGCGCGCGACCGCGAGCGTCGCGTCGAGCGTGTCGCGCGGATACAGATTGCCAAGCCGCAAGCGCGAGCGCAGATGGCGTTCGGCATTCTGCTCGAGCGCGCGCCCGCACGCGGCGAGCGGCTTGCCGATGCGAATCGCGCTCAGCGTGTCCTGCAAGGGCTTGCGCGAACGCGCATGCATCACCACGCCGCCCGCGGCGACGAGCGGCAAGCCGCTTTCCTGCGAAATGTGCCGCAGCACGTCGAGCTGCGCGTCGTCATTGCCGGTGTACCAAAGCTCGAGCGCGAGCCACGCACGCTCGGCCGCGAAACCGGCGAGCCAGTGCGCGGCGCGCAAGGTTTGCGCGGGCGTGGCCGCACCTTGCGGCACGAGCAGCAGCACGCAATCGCGCAGATACTTCAGATGCGCGAGATCGCCTTGAGGCTCGGTGAAATCGGCGGGATGCAGGCGATAGCTGCCCTTCGGCGCCCGCGAACGCGCAAGCGTAATCAGCTCGCAAAGATTGCCATAGCCCTCGCGGTTCATCGCGAGCGCGACGAGCGTGCAAAACGGCGCGCCGTGCTCGTCGACGAGATGGAGTTCGCTGCCGATGATGAGATGCAGCGACGGTTTGAACGGCGCGGGCACGTCGCCGCCGAGCAAACGGGCCGCGCGCGTCGCCTCGGTGTGCGCCTGCCTGCGCGCCGCGTCGTACTCGTTGAGCGCGCTCCATGCGCGCACGACGCCGGCGAGCGAGCATTCGTCGGTGATGGCGAGCGAGCGATAGCCGTGCAGGATCGCCTGCTCGACCAGTTCGCGCGGACGCGACGCGCCGCGCAGGAACGAGAAATGAGTCAGGCAATGCAGCTCCGCGTAATCGGGAAACTGCGCCGATGATTGCGCAGGCGGCGAGCCGGGCGTCGCGCGATTCGACATGGTGACGGTGAAAACAAAAACGCGGGGCGCTAACCGAACAGCCCCTGCAAATACCACTGGCCGCCGGTGCGTTCGCGATACAGCCAGAACATGCGGCCCTGATCGTCGGCGGCGACATAGTAGTCGCGCTCGACGCTCTCGCCGTCCCACCAGCCCGACTCGATGCGCTCCGTGCGCGTGAGGCGCTTGAGCGGGCGGCGATAAATGGGCCGGTCGCCGCGCGTCGCGAGCTTGAGCGGCTTTTCGAGCAGCCACGCCGGGCGCGGCTGCGCGGGCAACGGCACCTCGGGCAGATCGAACGCGCTTTGCACAGGCGCGTTCGCGTCCTCGCGCGCTTGCGCCGCCTGTTTCGGCCGACGCGGCTTGCCGCCGCCCTTCGCTTTCTCCGCGCGCCACGGCCGTGCCGACATCGCCTGCTCGGGCCGGTGATCGTCCTCGACGAAAAGCTGCAACACGTTCTGCTCGCCGAGCCGCGCGCCGATGCGCTCGAACAGTTGGCCGAGCGAGGCTTCGGCGGCTTCCGCCATCGGAAACAGCGTGTCGGTGGGCGCGGCGTAATCGCTCACGTCCGCAGCCACGAGCGCGAGGCCGATGACGGGCGCGGCGAGTTGGGTCTGATTGAGCCGCTCGCGCAGCAGCCACAGCAAATGGTCGGCGTCGCGCGAAGGCGCGGCCCACGCGATGGCGAGACTCGACGTGCGCGGCGCATGACGCGAAGCCAGTTCGTGTTCGAGACGCAATTCGAAACCCGCCAGCGCCGCGTGCTGCGCGGCGAGCCAGCCGGCCAGTTGCATCACGAGGCGGCGCGCGGCGAACAGCAGCGCCTCGGCGCTTTCCACCCGCGCCTGCAATTCGAGCGACGCCTGGAACGACGGCGGCGCCTCGAACCAGCCGCGCGGATCGGGCGCCTCGCCGCGCGCCTGCGCGAGCCACGCGAGCACGCCGTCGCCAAAACGACGCACGATGCCGTCGCGCGGCAGGCGCCGCAAATCGCCGAGCGTCGCGCAACCGATCTGCGTAAGCGCGTGGTCGTGCTGCGCGGCGAACGGCGCGAGCCCGACCGGCAAGGCGTCGAGCGTGCGCGCGAGCGTCGCATCCTTGAGCACGCGCCAGCGGCGCGAGGTTTGCGTGGCGCGCGCTTGCGCGAGCGTCCATGCGCCCCACGCGGTGGGCGCGCAGGCGATGCGCGCGACGTGCCCGCAATCCGCGACCGTGGCCGCGACCTTCGCGAGCAGCGCGCGCACGCCGCCGAAAAGACGCAGCCCCGAGCCCACTTCGAGCAGCACCGTATGCGGCAGCGGCGCGGGCGCGAGCGACACCTTCGGCGTGTACGCGAGCAAGGCGAGCGCCAGCGCCTCGAAGGCGCGGGTCTCGCGCGCCGGATCGGCTTCGAGCAGCACGAGCCCCGGCGCGAGCGCCAGCGCGTGCGCGCGGGTGCCGCCGGCCACCACGCCCAGGCGCAGCGCATCGAGATCGGCGATCAGGATGCGCGCGTGGTCGGCGAGCGCATAACAGCGCGGCGCGGCGGCGGCATCGGCACTGCCGCCATCATCCGAAGGGCGCAACAGCGGCGGCGGGAACGACGGGGACGGCAGCGGCGGCCTCACGGCCTCCAGCGGCAGCAGCGGCAAGGTGACGGCGATCCACAGCATGATTGACCTTGGGCCACGGCATGACGCCCGATGCTGCGTCCGGCTGGGGCAGCACCGCGTCCTGCAACGGCAAAGTGATGACGAGGGGTTGCGCGGGCGGCGGCCCGCGGCGCTTGAAAATGTCGACCGAAAGCGCGGCGTGCTGCATCCATTCGCGCCGGTTCAGCGTGCCGTCGGCGGGCGGCGCCACCGGCGTGCAAGTCATGCGCAACGGTGCCGGCGACGACTGGTTGCGCGCGGCGGGCGGCCGCATGAGAAACGCGAGCGCCTGCGAATCCTGCGCGGCGACCTGCAACCGCCGCACCGTGTCGGGCCGCGCCTTTGCCTGCCAGAGCAGCACCGCGCCGATGCCCTCCTGCTTGAGCGCCTGCTCGGCAACCCAGCCCGCCTCGTCCTCGCTCGCGCGCACCCAGATCACGCGTTCCAGCGCGACGCCCCATGCCTTGAGCGCGCAGGCGTACGGCTGCCACGGCGGCGCAACGAGGATCGCGTGCCGCCCGGACTGCGCCGTGAGCGCGCGCAGCGCGGGCGCGACGAGCCGCATTTCGCCGATGCCGCCGTGCTCCACGAGCAGCTCCGTGAGGCTGCCCGTGGGCCAGCCGGCGCCCGGCAACTGGGCGTCGAGCGCGGCGTGGCCGCTCGGCACCGAGCGCTCGCTCGCATATGCGAGCTGATCGCCTTGCCAGACGCGGCTTTGCAAGCCGGGCGGCAAATGCGCGGCAAGCTGCGCCGTGGACGGCGGTGTGAGCTGAAGGGCTGCGGCCATGTTTCAGGAAGTTCGGGGAATACCTCGCCCTGCCCGGCAACGAAATTGGGGCATGGCAAGAACGGGACGGCACGTCCATTCCTGTATATTTATACAGTATTTTTCAGGATGCGTGGAGAGCGGGGAAAGAAAGCCTTCGTGCGAAGGATTTGACGGTGCGCGAGCTTAGCCGATACAATCGCTGATTCGTCGGAGCGTAGCGCAGCCTGGTAGCGCATCTGATTTGGGATCAGAGGGTCGTAGGTTCGAATCCTATCGCTCCGACCAGTAATATCAAGGGGTTAGCTTCGGCTAACCCCTTTTTATTTCCGGCCGGGGTACGCAGCCCGTTGATTTCCCGTCGAACCTCTGGATCCCTCAGATACGTCCGGCTTTCAGCCAGTTGTGGATCGTCGCGTTGCTGACGGAAGCCAGGTTTGCCGTCTTGGTAGGACCGCCAACCCGATCGACAGCGATACGAACGTGGTTTTCTGTGAGATAAAACATCGAATTCTTCCTTTATAAAAATAGATCAATTTTTTGGCAATTTATCGCCTAAATCTATTTTATATTGATCAAAGGAAGGATATAAAATTCACCACAAGCAATAGAGTGCTTCCGCATACCTCAACAGGAACAGCAACGGAATATGCGAATTGATTGCCGATAAGATTAAAACGCTTTCAGACTGGCTTGACGTTTCGCCATCCTCCGAAATTCCGAAGCCGTAAGCGAGACAAAACAATGCCCAGTGAATGACTGAAAGAGCTTAAAAATTAAATTTTGACTGTGCCGTATTGCCTGTGCTAGTTTTCTCAGACTTAATATCAAGAAACTGAGAGATTCGGCGTGCAACGAAATTATTTGAGGGTCGGTGACAAGTCCTCAGCGGGAGGAACTGTTATCGAGGGGATTCACTTCGTTTCCCATGAAGGGCAAGCACTGACTTTTGTAGGTGCTCATGTTAGCTGCCCGGCTTGCAAGTCCACGGGCCAGATTGTCGCCAAAGGTCCGCGTCTGCCTGTTGTCATGATGGGCAAAATGCGGGCTCTGCAGGACGATATCTGTCAGTGCAGGTGCAGCCCACCTCCTGTCATGATTGCTTCCCAATCGTCCATGTATGAGACCATTCAAGGTCATGAGCTTGCCAGCATGGGCTATAGTCCAACTGGCAATCTGCTGGCCGACACGCCGACTGGGGATCATTGGATACGCTTTGCCCTGAACGATGCGGGCAGTTGCGAAGGCTTGCGTTGCCGTGCCCATTTCTCAGACGGCTCGATGCAGGAAGGAGTGTTTGACTCCGGTAACAAGGTGCATTTCGAGCGCCCCAATGCTTCAGCCTGCCAGAAATTAGAGGTTGTCCATTCTGAGCCTCAGACTGACGGCACGTCAGTCATGGGCAGTCTTCTTTCCGCGATGGTGGGACAGGCATGAGCGAAGTCAAACCAGCTAATCACGCTGTCGCTGAGGGTTCCTACAACACTCAGACGACTCACGCTATCGAAAGTGCGATTCTCGAAGCAGCCATAAAAGACTTCGAGTCAGTTGCAAACCTCTTTGCAACCAATGCCATTTTCGACAATGCCGTGCGTCAGCAGTATGTGAAACATATCCGCATGCTCTCTGACCAGGTAAGGGAGGAAGTTACCAACGGCAATATGACGGTCAAAGAAGGGGCTGAATATTGCAGTGGTCTGCGTGACAAGATATTTGTGGAGTATCGAAAATACACTTCTGCTCTGGGTCTCGCCCAGGCGGAAAAACTCAAGCTTCATGCAAGAGGATTCGACTACTACCTGAATAAATACTCTCACGAGCTTTATCAGAAAGATTTTGTCAATCTGACTGTAGAGGAACGGAATGCGGTCTACTACAAGGTCTTGAGCAAAGCGGGTCAGGGTAGTGTCAAGGTCACGACAAAGGTTCGCAGACTTCAGATTGGTGCTCGGGTTGCGGTGCTCGTCACTGCGATTCTGGCGACGGGTGAAGTCATAAATGCCAAGGACAAGGTCAAAGAGGTTGCAAGGCAGGGAAGCATCATTGCAGGCGGCCTGATTGGGGGCGTCGTCGCTGGGCTGGGTGCGTCCTTTATCTGTGGTCCTGCTGAGCCCTTGTGCGCTGCCGCCGTGGTTCTCATTGGAAGCAATGTCGGTGGCATGGCCGCTGAGGCTGCTAACGACATGTATCAGGAAGAGCTTCCTGTGTTCATAGACTGGATGAGCAACTAACCATGTCCATGCTTATTTTTCTAGTCATATTCATTGTCTTCGCCATTTCTGCGGTGATTATTCTAATTAATGTCATGGGGGAGCCAGGTGTGGATTACTGGGACCTTGATGGCTCAAATGAGCCCCCCGTCTCCAAGCTCGATTTCCTGAGAACGAAAGCCTGGCTCTATGGTTCTGCTGTAGCTCTCGTCGCAAGTGCAATTTCTTATTTTGTCCTTCGATAGTCGACTGCGGCGTGCAGGTACATTCGTGGGGTTCCGCATTTAGTGCCATGAAGAAGTGCGGCAGCTCGGTGCCCTGAAGGAAGCGATCCCGGGAGTGTTCAGCACTCTTTCCCACGCCGGTGGCTGGGTTGTGCTCCAAAGCCAAACACGTTTGAAATTAGGGCTAGTACGCGGTGGGCAGTAGTGGCGTACCCGTCCGCAGTGGCTCTCGAATGGATCTCCACCCCAACGCATGCACCATAAGGAAGAACCATCAGGAGCCACGAAAGAACCCCAGAGCCCACCCGAACGCGCGTCGCGAAAACCATAAACCAGCGCGGCACGCCGCTCGCTCAACCCCGGTTCAAGCCTACGCCCCTACACAACCAGGAGACGCCATGCACCTCATCCTCTGGCGGCACGCCGAAGCCGAAGACATCGCCTCCAGCGACCTCGCCCGCCAGCTCACCACGCGCGGACGCAAACAGGCGCAAAGCGTCGCCCGCTGGCTGCGCGCACGCCTGCCCGACGACGCGCTAATTCTCGCGAGTCCCGCCGCGCGCACCATCCAGACCGCCGAGGCACTCACGGACCAGTATCGCGTCGTGCGCGAACTGGCGCCGGATGCGAGCGTCGATGCCGTGCTCGCCGCTGCCGGCTGGCCCGGCGGCATCGCGCCGGCCGTGGTGGTGGTCGGCCACCAGCCCACGCTCGGCGAAGTGGCCGCGCATCTGCTCGACGCCGCCGCCGAAGGCGCCCACCCGCGCGGCTGGGCCGTCAAGAAAGCGGGCGTGCTCTGGATCGCGAGCCGCGAACGCCTGGGCGACGAACAAGCCGTGCTGCACGCCGCCATCACCCCCGACCTCGTCTGATCCCCGCCTTCCTCGCAACGCCTTTGCTCGCCGGGCCGGGCCGCCACAGGCCCGGTGCTTGCCATCGGCTTACATGACGTCATCGAATCGTCATTGCGTTGCCATGCAACCGTAACCGCGTCTTACTACATTGGCCGCAAAAGTTCCGTTACCTTTCGACCAGGACGCCCCATGCGAGATCTGCCGATGCCTCCCCTGCCGTTCGCCTCGACGATGTTCGAGTCGCACCGGCGACTGCCGCGCGCCGAAGAAACGGTCACCGCGCAGCATCGCCTGCAGGTGACGTGGGCTCGCAGCGACGAGGAACTGCGCGAAGCGCAGCGCCTGCGCTACCGTGTGTTCGCCGAAGAGATGGGCGCGCGCCTCACGGGCCCCGCCGGCCTCGACGTCGACGCCTTCGACACGTATTGCGATCATCTGATCGTGCGCGACCTCGACACGCTCAAGGTCGTCGGCACCTACCGCGTGCTGCCGCCGCACGAGGCCATGCGCATCGGCCGCCTCTACGCCGAAAGCGAATTCGACGTTTCGCGCCTCGCGCATCTGCGCCCGAAAATGGTCGAAGTGGGCCGCTCGTGCGTACACCCCGACTATCGCAGCGGCTCGGTCATCATGTCGCTCTGGGGTGGTCTGGGCGCGTACATGAAGCAAAACGGCTACGAGACGATGCTCGGCTGCGCGAGCGTCGCGATGGCCGACGGCGGCCACTACGCGGCCAATCTGTACGCCTCGCTCGGCGCGAACGCGCTGACCGACCCCGAATATCGCGCGTTCCCGCACACGCCACTGCCCGTCGAGGAATTGCGCACCGGCGCCGCCGCCGTGCCGCCGCCGCTCATCAAGGGCTATCTGCGCCTTGGCGCGAAAATTTGCGGCGCCCCCGCGTGGGACCCCGATTTCAATACCGCCGATTTCCTCACGCTGTTCCGTCTCTCGGAAATCAACGAGCGTTATGCGCGGCATTTCCTCGGCGACGCCATGGCGCGCTAACGCTCAGCATCGCGTCCTCCTCGCGTCCACACCGCATTCGCATCGAATCGACCGCGCAAAAAAAACCGGCTCGCCACCGAGCCGGTTTTTTACTTGCAACGCGTGCCGATTCGCCGCTCATTCCTCGGTATAAACCACGCGATACGGAATGCCGACCTTGCCCCACTCCGCCGCTTCCTGAACGAGGTTGTAATCGGTAAGCGGATTGTTCGACACCCACGCGTTCGGCAGCAGCACTTCGTAGCCGCTGCCCTCCTGCTCGACCTGGATGTGCGGCAGCCCCACGTCCGCGCGGCGGCGGCACAGCAGCGCCGCAAGGCGCAGGCAGAACAGCAGCGGCCATTCCACGTCGCGCGTTTGCGAAAGCTTGCCGAGCTTGCCCACATGGCCGAGCACGAGCGCGGCAAGACGCGCCTGGTCGGTGCGCGAGAAGCCCGGCATGTCGGCATTGCTGGCGATATAGGCGGAATGCTTGTGATACGCGCTGTGCGAAATCGACAAGCCGATCTCGTGCAGCGAAGCGGCCCACGTGAGGAACATGCGGTTCTCTGCGCGGCGTTCTTCGTCGGGTTCGTCGAACTGCTCGTAGAACTTCACGGCCAGTTCGGCGATACGGCCCGCCTGCGCGCGATCCACGCCATAGCGGCGCATGAAGCCTTCCACCGTGACCGTGCGCATGTCCTCGTGCTGCGAGCGGCCCAGCAGGTCGTACAGCACGCCCAGACGCAATGCGCCGTCGGTGGTGTCGACGTAATCAATGCCCAGCTCGTCGAACACCGCGATCATGATCGAGAGGCCGCCCGCCAGCACCGGCACGCGGTCGGGCTTGAGCGCCACGAGCTTGAGCCGGTTCACGTTCTCGGCCTTGATGAGCGCGCGCTTCAGGCGCTCCAGCCCGCCGCGCGAAATGCCGTGCGAGATGCCGGGATCGTTGAAGCCGTTGGCCTCCACGAGTTCCGCGAGCGCGCGCGCCGTGCCCGAGGAGCCGATCGCCTGATCCCAGCCGGTCTTGCGATAGTCGGCGGAAATGATCTGGATCTCGCGCGACGCCGCGAGTTCGGCCTGGCGCATCGTGTAGTCGTCGACGTTGCCCGAGGGAAAGAACTGGCGGCTATGGCTCACGCAGCCGATATAGAGGCTTTCCATGCGGATCGGCGTGTAATGCGAGCCGATGATGAATTCCGTCGAGCCGCCGCCGATGTCGACGACAAAACGCTTGCCCGCGCTCGCCGGCACCGAATGCGCCGCGCCCGCGTAGATGAGGCGCGCTTCCTCGCGCCCGGCGATCACTTCGATCGGAAAGCCGAGCGCCGCTTCGGCTTCGGCGAGGAATTCGCCCGCGTTCTTGGCGACGCGCAGCGTGTTGGTGGCCACGGCGCGCACCTGATCTGGGTGGAAGTCGCGCAGCCGTTCGCCGAAGCGTTTGAGCGCGTCCCAGCCGCGCACCTGCGAGGCGCGGTCGAGCAGCTTGTCTTTCGAGAGGCCGGCGGCAAGCCGCACGGGCTCGCGCAAGGCGTCCACCGGGTAGATCTGGCTGCCGGCGTCGGTTTCCTCGACGCGGCCCACGATCAGCCGGAAGCTGTTCGAGCCGAGATCGACGGCGGCAAGCAATTGGGGATTGGTGACCATCGAGGGGGCGGGCTCCATGCGTGCGAATACCGACGAACGCGCGGCCATGCGGGCTTGCTGCGCCGCGGCCGCGCTGTCCAAAAGCATCATTTTAAGCGTACCCGACTTCACGATGGCACCTCTCGCTCGCGTGCGCCGTTTGCGGGCGCGTTGACCCCGCGGATTAACCGTAATTCGTCATACACATAGTTACTTTCGTCCACTGTGCATGATGGCGCGAGGCGTTTAAGATTTCGTGAAAGTGCGGCGTCGAATTGATGACACGCCGAATGTCACAATAAAGTCATATTACTGTGAGAATTTCCGAGCGTCCGTTCGAATCATCCCCCGAAATTCCCTTTTCATTACCGATGTCCATCCGCTACCCCTTACTGAATCGCGAGCTGGGCATTCTGGGATTCAACGAGCGCGTGCTCGCACAGGCGTCCGATCCCGCTGTTCCCCTGCTGGAGCGCCTGCGCTTCATCTGCATCACCAGCAGCAATCTTGACGAATTCTTCGAAGTGCGCATGGCCGGCCTTCAGGAGCAGATGCGCGACAATCCCGGCGTGCTCTCGCCCGACGGCATGTCGCTGCAACACGTCTACGACCTCGTGGTCGAGCGCGCGCAGCGCCTCGTGCATCGCCAGTACCGCATGCTGCACGACACCGTGCTGCCCGCGCTCGAACAGGAAGGCATCTACTTTCACGGCACCGACGCCTGGAACGAGGCGCAAACCGCCTGGGCGCGCAAGTATTTCCTCGACGAGCTGCTGCCCGTGCTCACGCCGATCGGGCTCGATCCCGCGCATCCGTTCCCGCGCGTGCTCAACAAGAGCCTGAACTTCGTCGTCGAACTCGAAGGCAGGGACGCATTCGGGCGCCAGGCCGTGATGGGCATCGTGCAGGCGCCGCGCGCGCTGCCGCGCCTCGTGCGCATGCCGCAGGAACTGTCGGGGTTCCAGCACGGCTTCGTGCTGCTCGGCTCGCTGCTGCAACGCTTCATCGGCGAACTGTTTCCGAGCCTCGTCGTGCGCAGTTGCAACCAGTTCCGCATCACGCGCAACAGCGAACTCTTCGTCGACGAAGACGAAATCACGAACCTGCGCGTGGCGCTGCAAGGCGAACTGCCCGCGCGCCATCTCGGCAACGCGGTGCGGCTCGAAGTGTCGGCGGAAACGCCGCCGCATCTCGTCAAGCGGCTGCTCGACGAAAGCGGCCTCAACGAAAAGGACTGCTATTTCGTCGACGGCCCCGTGAATCTCGTGCGCCTCATGCAGTTGCCCGAAATGGTCGACCGGCCCGATCTCAAATTCGTGCCGCACGTGCCCTCGATTCCGCAGCGCATCACCACGACCGCGAACATGTTCGACGTGATCGATCACGGCGACGTGCTGCTGCATCATCCGTACGAGAGCTTCCAGCCCGTGCTGGAGCTCTTGCTGCAAGCCGCCAACGACCCCAACGTCGTCGCGATCAAGCAGACCATCTACCGCACCGGCACCGACTCGCCGCTCATGGACGCGCTCATGCAGGCCGCGCGCAACGGCAAGGAAGTCACGGTGGTGGTGGAACTGCTCGCGCGCTTCGACGAGGAAACCAACATCAATTGGGCCTCGCAGCTCGAAGCCGTGGGCGCGCACGTGGTGTACGGCGTGGTCGGCCACAAGTGCCACGCGAAGATGATGCTGATCGTGCGCCGCGTTCCCGTGAACGGCCGCATGGCGCTGCGCCGCTACGTGCATCTCGGCACCGGCAACTATCACCCGCGCACGGCGCGCCTTTACAGCGACTTCGGCCTCATGACCTCGGAGCCGAAGATGTGCGAGGACGTGCATCACGTGTTCCAGCAGCTCACCGGCATCGGCGGCGAACTGCAACTGCACGAAATGTGGCAGTCGCCGTTCACGCTGCATCCGAAGCTGATCGAGTCGATTCGCGCCGAAGCCGAAGCCGCGCGCGAGGGCAAGAAGGCGCGCATCGTCGCGAAGATGAACGCGCTGCTCGAACCCACGGTCATCGACGAACTCTACGAAGCCTCGCAGGCGGGCGTGAAGATCGACCTCATCATTCGCGGCGTGTGCTCGTTGCAGCCGGGCGTACCGGGGCTTTCGGAGAACATCACGGTGCGCTCGATCGTCGGGCGCTTCCTGGAACACCATCGCATCTATTACTTCTATGCGGGCGGCAAGGAAAACGTCTATCTTTCCAGCGCCGACTGGATGGACCGCAATCTGTTCCGCCGCGTCGAAGTTGCGTTCCCGATCCACGACCGGCGCCTCAAACGCCGCGTGATCGCCGAAGGGCTTTCGACCTTCATCGGCGACAACCAGGCGGCGTGGCTCATGCAAAGCGACGGCCACTATCGCCGCCGTCGCGCGGGCAAGGCCGTGCGCAACGCCCAGATGAGCCTGCTGGCGAAGTTCTGCCCTTGAGGCCGTCCTCGCCGCGCCCGCTTCCGCGCGACTCCCGCGCGCAAAAAAGCCGCTTCGAAGAAGCGGC
>NZ_CAJMZE010000040.1:0-48639 GCF_905220235.1 Paraburkholderia sp. J41
AATGGCGGCTTCGAGCCGCCATTTTTCTTTGCGCCGGACTTACTGCGCGTCGCTGTTTTTATCCGCCGGCGAGGCGGATTGCGCGGGACGCTGACGCACGCTGCCCGCGATCAGATCGAAGCGGAACAGGCGGCATTCGAGCGCGCCGTTGTAGAGCGGCGTCTTGGCCGACTCGCGCAGGCGCAACTGGCCCGGCAGCTTGCGGTCGGACGTGAGGACGAACGCGCGCCAGTTGGTGAAGCGCTGCTTGAGCGCGTCGCCGAGGGCGTGGAAGAACTCGGCGTCGGGCGCGTCGTCCTGAACGCGGCGGAAACCGTCGTCGTCGCCGCGCAGCTCGCGCGCGGTCGGTCGCGCCTCGCCGCGCGCGTTGCGGCCGCGCACTTCGATACGCTCGCCGTACGGCGGATTCGCCACCAGAATGCCGGGGCCGTCGGCGGGCGGCGTCATGTTGCGCGCGTCGAGCTGCTTGAGCGGCACATTGCCGAAGCCCGCGCGCTTGAAGTTCGCGCGCGCCTTGTCGAGCATGACGTCGGAAATGTCGCTGCCGAAAATCAGCAAATCGGGCTTGCCGCTCTGCGCGAGGTTGCGCGCGGTATTCGCCTCGCTTTTCAGATGACGCCACGCGGCCATTTCGGCCTGCTTGAGCCGCTCGAAGCCGAAGCTGCGGTCGAGGCCCGGCGCGATGTCGAGCGCGACCTGCGCGGCTTCGGCGAGGAACGTGCCGCTGCCGCACATCGGATCGTAAAGCGGCGTGCCGGCGGTCCAGCCCGTGAGGCGCAGAATGCCCGCGGCGAGATTTTCGCGCAGCGGCGCCGCGCCCTTGTCGAGACGCCAGCCGCGCTTGAACAGCGGCTCGCCGGAGGTGTCGAGATAGAGCGTGCAGTCGGTTGCCGTGAGGAAAGCGAACACGCGCACGTCGGGGTACGCGGTGTCGATGCTCGGGCGCGCGCCGGCCTTGTCGCGCATGCGGTCGCAGATGCCGTCCTTCACGCGCAGCGTGGCGAATTCGAGGCTACGCAGCGGCGACTTGATCGCGGTGATGTCCACGCGCAGCGTTTCGTTGGGCGTGAACCACTGGTCCCAGCGCTGCTCGCGCGCGAGTTCGTAGATGTCGTTTTCGCTGCGGTACGGACGCTGTGCGATTTTCAGCAGCACGCGGCTCGCGATGCGCGAATGCAGGTTCGCGGCCATGCCGCCGGCCCAGTTGCCGCGAAAATGCACGCCGCCGGGCACCTCGTTGCCGACCGAGAGCGCGCCGGGCGGCAGGCGGTTTTTGGCGGTCTCGATCAGTTCGGAGACGAGCGCGGCTTCGAGGCCGCGCGGGCAGGGGGCAAAAAAGTCGAAAGACATGAGGGAGAATGCGGACGCAGCGAGGAAGGCGCTATTGTACGCGCGTTGCGGCGTGCGGCCTTCCCGGCGGCCTCCGCGGTGGCTTCCGCGGCGGCCTCCCCGGCGACATTAACCGCCCGCCGCGCCGGCCAGCACCTGCGGACACGCCACGCCCGCCGGTTTCGCCTTTTGCGCCGCCGGTTTCGCGCCGCCCGGCGTGCCGGAAACGCTCAGGCGCGGCGCCGCCGCCAGCGCGCGCACGCCGCTCGCAATCGCGTCCGAAAGCGCCGCAATCGCGCGCCGGTGCCCCATCACCAACGCGTCGTAGCCGCCGCTCACCGGTTCGTCGAGTGTGCTGCGGCACGTCATGACGGTTTGCGAGTCGAGCGAGCGCACGCTCCACACGGCGTCGACGAGCGCGTGCGAGCCGGGCCACGACTCGAAGCGCTGCACGTTCACGCTCACGCGGTACACGGGCACGCCCGCGGGATGCGGCGAACCGTACACGTCGATGGTGTTGAGCGCTTGCGTGAGATCGCCCGAAAGCGCGCGGCGGATTTCGTCGCCGGGCAGCGAGGCCCAGCGCTCCTGTTCGAGCACGCGCACCTGGTTGGCGTCGGTTTGCACCACGAACTGCGCCTTCGCGACTTGCGGCGGAACTTCCACCGGCGCGAGTTCGATCAGCATCGACGGATTGCCGGCCGTGGTCGCGGCCGGCGTGGCGGCCGAAGCGCGCGAGGCGTCGCCGGTCGGGCTGAGCGTGTAGAAGTTGCTCGCGGGCGACGCGCAGCCCGCGAGCAGCGCCGTCAGCGCGAGCGAAGCGGTTGCCGCCGCGAAGCCGAAGGGGACACGTCGGAACGTCATGGCTTGTCTCCTGATTTGCCGCGTAGCAGCGATTCGGGATGGCGCTCCAGGTAGTCCGAGAGCGAGTTGAGCGATTGCAGCGTGCGCGTGAGTTCCTGCATCGCCTGATGCACGTCCGATTGCAGCGGCGAATCCTGCTGCAAGGTGGACTGCGCCGCGGCGAAGGTCTTTTGCGCTTCGTCGAGCGTGCCGCGCATCTGCGGCAGCACCTGGTCGTTCACCTGCGCGAACAGCTTGTTGGCGTTCACGAGCGACTCGTTCAGATTGTTGCCTATCTTGTCGAACGGAATCTTGTTGAGCTTCTTCGTGATGTCCGCGACCTGCTGCTGCAACTCTTCGAGCGAGTTCGGCACCGTCGGCAGTTCGATCGGCTCGTGGTCGAGATCGACCTTCGCCGGACCCGCCTTCGGGAAGATGTCGAGCGCGATGTAGAGCTGGCCCGTGATCAGGTTGCCCGTGCGCAACTGGCCGCGCAGGCCGCGCGCGACGAGCCGCTTGATCAGATCCTGGCTCTGCGGCGTATGCGGCTCGGGCGCCTCGCCTCGCGTGCGGCGCGACAGGCGCAGCGGATACAGGTCCATCGTCACCGGCATGGTGAAGTTGTGCGCCTTCGCGTCGTATTCGATGCCGATGTCGGTCACCTGGCCGAGCGCGATGCCGCGGAAGTCCACCGGCGCGCCCACCGACAGCCCGCGCAGCGACTGGTTGAAGTACATCACCACGCGCACCGGCGCGCCGTCGGGCTCGCGCATCGCTTCGTTTTCGTCCGAGGCGAGGTTGAAGGTGGCGTTGTCGGGCGCTTGCGGGCCGGTCGGCTGGCCGGCCGGCGCCTGGAACGCGAGGCCGCCCACCACGATGGTCGCGAGCGACTGCGTGTTGACCTTGATGCCGCTGGAGTCGAGCTGCACGTTCACGCCGCTCGCGTGCCACCAGCGCGTGTTGGTGCCCACGTACTGGTCGTAAGGCGCGCTCACGAACACCTGCACCGTCACGCCCGTGCCGTCCTTGTCGAGCGAATAGCCCGTCACCTGGCCCACCTGGATGCGGCGGAAGAAGATCGGCGTGCCGATGTCGAGCGAGCCGAGCGTCGAGCTATGCAGCGTGTAGCGATGGCCTTTCTCGTCGACGGTGACGGCGGGCGGCGCTTCGAGGCCGGTGAATTCGCTTTGCGATTCCTGCGAGCGCCCGGCGTCCGCGCCGATGTATGAGCCCGAGAGCAGCGTGCTCAGGCCCGAGACGCCGCTCGCGCCCACGCGCGGCTTGACGACCCAGAAGCGGCTGTCCTTCACGGCGAACGCTTCGGCGTCCTTCGTGAGTTCCACGGTGACGATCACGTGCGAAAGGTTCGGCGAGAGCTTGATCGTGCGCACCGAGCCGATGTCGACGTCCTTGTACTTGACCTTGGTCTTGCCGGGCTCGAGGCCTTCGGCGCTGGAAAAGCTGATGGTGATGGTCGGGCCGCGCGTGGCGACCGATTTGACCACGAGCGCCACGCCGATCAACGCGGCGACGAGCGGCACGATCCACACGAGCGAGGGCAGCCAGCGCCTGGGCTTGACGATCTGCGGCTCGGGCAGGCTGGGCGGGAGCGGTCCGCCACCCGCTGGCGGGGTCGGTCCTTTCGGGCTATTCATGAGGGTGGTCCTGAGTGAGTTGCGCGGGTTTGTGTTTGTCTTCGTCCACCGGGTCCCAGATCAGGCGCGGATCGAATTGCATCGAGGCGATCATCGTCAGGATCACGACCGAGCCGAACGCGATCGCGCCCGGCCCCGCCGTGATCACCGCAAGCGACTGAAAGCGTACCAGCGCCACGGTAAGCGTAACGACGAAGATGTCCAGCATCGACCAGCGTCCGATGAATTCGACGATGCGGTAAAGCTTCGTGCGCTCGACGGGCCGCCAGGTCGAGCGGCGTTGCGCGGTGAAGGCGAGCAGCGCGAGAACGGAAAGCTTGAGCATCGGCACGAGAATGCTCGCGATAAAAACGATCACGGCGAGCGGCCAGTCGCCCGAGGTCCAGAAGTAGACGACGCCGCTCATGATGGTGTCGTCCTCGTCGCCGACGAGCGAGGCCGTGTGCATCACGGGCAGCAGATTCGCGGGAATGTAGAGCAGCGCCGCGGCGATCAGCAGCGCCCACGTGCGCGCGACGCTGTCGGGATGGCGCGCGTGCATGGGCGAGCGGCAGCGCTCGCAGCGTTCGTGAGCGTGCTGGCGCGCCTGCGCGGCATCCGGCTCCACGTGCGGCTGGACGTGGCCGCACGCGTGGCAGGAGACATAGCCGGATTCGTGGGCGGTGTGGAATTTCATCGGGCGCCTCAGTGTGCGGGCTTGCCGGGCGGGCGCGGCGGCGCGGCAGCGCTCGTCGTTCCCTGCGCGGGCGCGCCGGGGTCGCGGATCTCGGGTTCGGCGAGCGTGCCCGGAAAAGGCTGCACCGTGCCGCTCGCTTTCGCAACGCCGGTTTCATTGGCTTCGCGCGCGACAGGTGCCGGCGCGCCGGGCAGCGCGGGCGCCGGCGGCGTGCCGGGCAGGCCGCCGCCCGGGTTGCCGGGTCCGGCGCCGCCTTCCCGGGGCGCGCGCGCGGCGTCGCGCAAGCCGTCGGCGATGTCCCAGAGCGTGCGCGAATCGAAGGTGACGACCACGGTGAACATCAGCGTGAGCACGCCGAACGCGAACAGCGCGGTTTCGGGAATCACGCGCGCGAGGCTCACCATCTTCACGATGGTAATGAGCACGCCGAGCATGAACACTTCGAGCATGCCCCACGGCCGCACGAACTGGATGGCGCGCAGCACCAGGTCGAAGCCGGGCGGAATATAGCCGCGCCGCACCGGCAGCAGCACGTAGAGGAGCGCCACCATTTCAGTGAGCGGGAACAGCACGGTTGCGCAGAACACCATCACGGCGACCACCTGCATGCCTTCCTGCCAGAGCACGACGAGTGCGCCGAACAGGCTCGATTCGGTGGTGATGCCGTTGGCGTCGAGTTCGATGATCGGAAACGACTGCGCGATGATGAACGTGACGAGCGCCGCGACCGTGATCGCGCAGATGCGGTCGAGCTGCGCGGACGCGCTGCTGTAGAGCGTGGCGCCGCAGCGCGGGCAACGCGCGCTCTGGCGGCCGAGCAGGCGCGGTTTTCGGAAGAGCGCGTCGCAATCGTGACACGCGATCAATTTGTCCTGGGCCATGCGGGCAGGTGACGCAAAACGACATGAGCGAAAGGCGCGCGGCGCCTCGCGCGCATGTCACGGGTTACGCGGAGCGCCTCGCGGCCATGTTACCAAAACGGCTCTCGCCGACGCGGCCAGGCGAAAGGGCAGCGCCGTGGCGGGGCCGGGCAGCAGCGCAAGCGGCGTGCCGCGAGGCTTGCGAGTGTGCCACGTTTTGACCCCTGAATGTATTCCGCGGCGGGGGGGCGCGGTAATGCGGCGTAACCAACCGCGCTGCGTTTATGCGCGCGCCGCCGTCGTCGGAATGTTTGCAGTCACGCGAATGGATTATCTTTCTCGCATGGCGGCGCGGCCGTGGGCCGATCGCACGCGAGCTATCCACGGCATCGCCGCGGATCACGAGCAGATCACGAGCAGATAACAACGCAGCCGTCGGCGAGGACAAGCGAGTCAAGCATGAAAGCATTAGCGGGGTGGAGGCATTCTTATCGGCATGGCGCGGCGGCGCGCGGCGTCGTCACGCTCGCCATGTTCGGCGCGGCATGGTGCGCGGCCGGCGCGGCGCGCGCGCAACTGGAAACGACGGCCAGCACGATTGTCGCGGTGTCGCGGCAGATGGGCGTGGCGGTGCAGGGCAGCTTCACGAAGTTCGATGCGCGGATCGCCTTCGATCCCGCGAAGCCCGCGGGCGGCACGGCGCGCCTCGTGGTGGATACGGGCAGCTACGATCTCGGCGACCAGACCTACAACGACTCCGTGCGCGGCGCGCAATGGTTCGACGCGAAGGCGTTTCCGCAGGCGATATTCAGCTCGACCGCGATCGTGCCGACCGCGCCGAACCAGTACCGCGTGGACGGCAAGCTCACCATCAAGGGGCACACGGAAGACGTTTCGGTTCCCGTCGTGCTCACGCAGCAAGGCGCGATGCAGACCTTCGACGGCACGCTGCCCGTGCATCGCTCGGCGTTCGACATCGGCACGGGGCAGTGGAAGGACACCTCCGTGGTCGCCGACGAAGTGCTGATCAAATTTCATATCGTCGTGGCGCGCAAATAAGCGCTCGCGGCCTGCGCCAGAACGAAAAAAGCCGGTTCGCGAGAACCGGCTTTTGCATGTCGTGCCGACGAAACGGCGCGACCACGAACGCAACGGGGAAGCGGAGCGCTTAGACCTGCGCGCCCGCGTTCGGATCGTTCGGATCGTACTTGTCCTTCTTTTCCTTGATGAGATCCTCGCGCTTCACGCCGAGCCACATCGAAAGCGAGGCCGCCACGAACACCGACGAGTAGATGCCGAACAGAATGCCCACCGTCAGCGCCAGCGCGAAATAGTGCAGCGTCGGGCCGCCGAAGAAGAACATCGAAAGCACCATCATTTCCGTACAGCCGTGGGTGATGATGGTTCGCGACATCGTGCTCGTGATCGCGTGGTTGATGACCTGCGTGACCGTCATCTTGCGTTCGCGGCGGAAGGTCTCGCGAATCCGGTCGAAGATCACGACCGATTCGTTCACCGAATAGCCGAGCACCGCGAGCACGGCGGCCAGCACGGAAAGCGAGAACTCCCACTGGAAGAACGCGAAGAAGCCGAGAATGATCACCACGTCGTGCAGGTTCGCGATCACGCCGGCCACGGCGTATTTCCATTCGAAGCGGAACGACAGATAGAGGATGATGCCCGCCACCACGCACGCGAGCGCGAGCAGGCCGTCGGTGGCGAGTTCCTTGCCGACCTGCGGACCGACGAATTCCACGCGCTGCAACTGCACCTGCGCGTTGTCGGCCTTGAGCGTGTTCATCACCTGATCGCTCTGCTGCGCCGACGAAAGCCCCTGCTTGATCGGCAGACGGATCAGCACGTCGCGCGAGGTGCCGAAGTTCTGCACCTGCGCGTCGCCGTAGCCGATCTTCGCGAGCGAGTCGCGCACCGGTTCGAGCGGCACCGCCTGCGGATACTGCACTTCGATGACCGTGCCGCCCGTGAATTCGATCGACAGGTGCAGGCCGCGGTGAAACAGGAAGAACACCGCGGCGATGAACGTGATGAAGGAGATCGCGTTGAAGATCAACGCGTGCTTCATGAACGGGATGTCCTTGCGGATGCGGAAAAATTCCATGATCTATGACTCCGTATCAGCGGGACGAACCCGGATTGCCGGGACCGTTCGGATCGTTGCGGCGGCGCACCTGCGGCTTCGCGCGCGCGCCGCCGGCATTGCCGGCTTTCGCGCCGGCCCGGGCCGTTTCGCGCTTCGCCACGGCGGCGTTGGCGCTCACGGCACGGCCCGTGCCGGTGCCCGCGTCGCCGGCGCTCAGCGCGGGCGCGGCCGCCGCTTCGGGCTCGGGACGCCAGACCTGGCCCACGGCCAGCGACTTGAGCTTCTTCTTGCCGCCGTACCAGAGGTTCACGAGCCCGCGCGAGAAGAACACGGCCGAGAACATCGACGTGAGAATGCCGATGCAGTGCACGATCGCGAAGCCGCGCACCGGGCCGGAGCCGAATGCGAGCAGCGCGAGGCCGGCGATGAGCGTGGTCACGTTCGAGTCGAGAATGGTCGCCCACGCGTGCGCGTAGCCGTTCTGGATGGCCAGTTGCGGCGGCGCGCCGTTGCGCAGTTCCTCGCGCACGCGCTCGTTGATGAGCACGTTCGCGTCGATGGCCATGCCCAGCGCGAGCGCGATGGCGGCGATGCCGGGCAGCGTGAGCGTGGCCTGCATCATGGAGAGCACGGCCACGAGCAGGAGCAGGTTCACCGAAAGACCGATCATGGAGATCAGGCCGAACAGCAGGTAGTAGACGAGCATGAACACGGCGATGGCGGCGAAGCCGTAGACCACCGAGTCGAAGCCCTTGCGAATGTTGTCCGCGCCAAGGCTCGGGCCGACCGTGCGTTCTTCGATGATGTCCATGGGCGCCGCGAGCGAACCGGCGCGCAGCAGCAGCGCGAGGTCGGCGGCGGCCTGCGGCGTGGGCTGGCCCGTGATCTGGAAGCGGTCGCCCAGTTCCGACTGGATGGTGGCGACCGTCAGCACTTCGCCCTTGCCCTTCTCGAACAGCACCATCGCCATCGGTTTGCCGATGTTGTCGCGCGAGACCGAGCGCACCGCGCGCCCGCCCGCCGAATCGAGACGGATGTTGACCGAGGGGCGCTGATGCTCGTCGAAGCCCGCCGAGGCGTCGATGATGCGGTCGCCCGTGAAGATCACGGCCTTGCGCAGCAGCACCGGCGCGGCGTTGCCTTGCGTGAAGAGTTCGTCGCCCGGCGGCACCGGGTCGCCCGGATTCGGGTGCAGGCCGTTCGGGTCGGCGAGGCGCGCTTCGAGCGTGGCCGTGCGGCCGATGATGTCCTTGGCCTTCGCGGTGTCCTGCACGCCCGGCAGTTCGACCACGATGCGGTCGTCGCCTTGCTGCTGGATGACGGGCTCGGACACGCCCAGTTCGTTCACGCGGTTGTGCAGCGTGGTGATGTTCTGCTTGAGCGCGGCGTCCTGCACCGCCTTCTTCACGGCCGGCGTGAAGGTGCCGACGAGCTGGAAGCCGCCCTCGGGCGCGTTCTGCTGCGACCACACGAGTTCGCTCACGCCGCCCGTGCCCGAAAGCAGGCTGCGCGCCTGGTCGGCGACGGCGGCATCGGCGAAATTGACCACCACGGTCTGGCCGACGCGGTTCACGCCGCCGTCGCGCAGGCCCTTGTCGCGCAGCAGCGAGCGCACGTCGGAAGCGTCGGAGTCGAGCTTCTTGTTGAGCGCGCCGTTCATGTCGACTTGCAGCAGGAAATGCACGCCGCCGCGCAGGTCGAGACCGAGGTACATCGGCAGCGCGTGCAGCGCCGTCAGCCAGCGCGGCGAGGCGCTTTGCAGATTCAGCGCGACGATGTACTGCGGATCGGTCGGGTCGGCGTTGAGCGCCTTGTTGAGTGCGTCTTTCAGACGCAACTGCGTGTCCGTGTCGGCGACGCGCACGCGGATGTTCGCGTTCATCGACGAATTGTCGAAGGTGACGTCGTCGGCCTTGATGTGGCTCGCGGCGACCGCGGCTTCGACCTGCGCGAGCGTGCCCGAGTCGAGCTTGACGGTGGCTTTGCCGCTCGACACCTGGACGGCGGGCGCTTCGCCGAAGAAATTGGGCAATGTGTACATGAAGCCGATGACGAGCGCCACCAGCATCACGACATATTTCCAGAGGGGATAACGGTTCATTGGTTGGCCCAACGGGGGAGGGAAATGGCCGCTTCGAATCGCGCGTCCGGCCGGCCGGGATGTTCTCGCCTGGGCGTGAAGGCGGGGCCGGACGCACGAGGCCGTGCGTTTGCGTGCCTGGCGCCGGTAAGGGAAAGCACGCGCAACGCCCTTACAGCGACTTGATCGTGCCCTTCGGCAGGATGGTCGAGACCGACGACTTCTGGACGGTGATTTCGTTGCCGTCCGACACTTCGACGCCGACGTAGGCTTCGCCGACCTTGGTGATCTTGCCGACGATGCCGCCGCTCGTGATGACTTCGTCGCCCTTGGCCATGGCCGCGAGCATGTTGCGATGTTCCTTCTGGCGCTTCATCTGCGGGCGGATCATGATGAAGTACAGCACGGCGAACATCAGGATCAGCGGCAGGAAGCTCATCAGGCTCGATTCAGCGCCACCGGCGGCGGAGCCTTGAGCGAAGGCATTGGTAATGAACGACACGTTGGTCTCTCCGTTTATACGAACGATCACAAAAAGCAAGCCGGTTATTCTACCACCGGCATTCGTCGCGACGATGACGCCAAATGGGCTTTGCGATCAAGCATTTACGCGAAAGCGGCCGGGCGCGGGGCGCGCCGCCGCGCCATCGTCGAGAAAGGCAATTGTAAGTTATGCGCGCGGCGTCAGTCCGTGCCGCGCGCGCGTTGCGCGGCAAAGCGTTGGCGGAACGCCGCGAAAGTTTGGGTTTCGATCGCCGCGCGCATCTCGCTCATCAGTTCCAGGTAGTAGTGCAGATTGTGGATCGTGTTGAGCTGCGCGCCGAGAATCTCGCCCACGCGGTGCAGGTGATGCAGGTAGCCGCGCGTGAAGTGGCGGCAGGTGTAGCAGCCGCATTGCTCGTCGAGCGGGCGCAGCGAGTTGCGATGCACGGCGTTGCGGATCTTGATGTCGCCGTGGCGCGTGAAGATCCAGCCGTTGCGCGCGTTGCGCGTGGGCATCACGCAGTCGAACATGTCGACGCCCGCGGCCACGCCCGCCACCAGGTCCTCCGGCGTGCCCACGCCCATCAGGTAGTGCGGCTTGTCGGCGGGCAGCTTCGGCGCGATGTGCTCGAGCACGCGCATCATGTCCTCCTTCGGCTCGCCGACGGAAAGGCCGCCGATCGCGTAGCCGTGGAACGGCATTTCACCGAGCCCCGCGAGCGATTCGTCGCGCAGGTCCTCGAACATGCCGCCCTGCACGATGCCGAAAAGCGCATTCGGGTTGCCGAGCCGGTTGAATTCGTCGATGGAGCGCTTCGCCCAGCGCATCGACATGCGCATGGAGTCGGCGGCTTCCTGGTGCGTGGTGGGCACGCCGTTGGTCGCGTAGGGCGTGCATTCGTCGAACTGCATGACGATGTCGGAGTTCAGCACCTTCTGGATCTGCATCGACACTTCGGGCGAGAGAAACAGCTTGTCGCCGTTGACGGGCGAGGCGAAGCGCACGCCGTCCTCCGAAATCTTGCGCAGGTCGCCGAGCGAGAACACCTGGAAGCCGCCCGAATCGGTGAGGATCGGCCGGTTCCAGCCCATGAAGCGATGCAGGCCGCCGTGCGCCTCGATCACTTCCAGCCCCGGACGCAGCCAGAGATGGAACGTGTTGCCGAGAATGATCTGCGCGTGCATTTCCTCGAGTTCGCGCGGCTGCGTGGCCTTCACGGTGCCGTAGGTGCCCACGGGCATGAAGATGGGCGTTTCGACCACGCCGTGATTGAGCGTGACGCGCCCGCGCCGCGCGAGGCCGTCGGTGTTGAGCAGCTCGAATTTGAGGCCGTTTTGCGGCTTTTCGCCGAGATAGGCGCCGTGTTCGGCGCGTGCGTTTTGCTGACCGTCGGTCATGCGTTGGACTCCTGTGCAACCGGCGCTTTGCGTGGGACCGGCGTCGGCGCCAAAGCGCCGACGCCGGTCGGCAAGTTCGGCGCAGTTGAAAAAACGTTGCCGCACGGGGCGCGCGCGGCAGTGGAAAAGCGGTGGGCGTTACTGATCGAGCGCGTTATCGGTGCGCGTGAGCAACATGGCATCGCCGTAACTGAAGAAGCGGTAGCGCTGCGCGATGGCGTGCCGGTACGCCGCGCGTATCGTCTCGATGCCGGCAAACGCCGAAACCAGCATCAAGAGCGTCGATTTCGGCAAATGGAAGTTCGTCACGAGCCGGTCGACCACGCGGAACGTGTAGCCCGGCGTGATGAAGATGTCGGTTTCGGCCTGGGTGGCCGCGAGCGCGCGGTGTTCGTTCGCGGCGTCGCGCGCGGCGGCTTCGAGCGCGCGCATCGAGGTCGTGCCCACGGCAATCACGCGGCCGCCGCGCGCGCGCGTGGCGGCAATCTTGTCGACGAGCGACTGCGGCAGCTCGTACCACTCGCTGTGCATCTTGTGGTCGTCGATGTTCTCCACGCGCACCGGCTGGAACGTGCCCGCGCCCACGTGCAGCGTGAGCGTCGCGCGCTCCACGCCTTGCGCGTCCAGTTTCGCGAGCAGCGCATCGTCGAAGTGCAGGCCCGCCGTGGGCGCGGCCACCGCGCCGGGATTCTGCGCGAACACGGTTTGATAGCGTGCTTCGTCGGCGTCGTCGGCGTCGTGCGTGATGTACGGCGGCAGCGGCAGGCGGCCGTGACGTTCGATGAGCGCGAGGCAGTCGTCGGGGAAATGCAGCGTGTAGAACGGCTCGGCGCGCGCGCCCACGGTCACGTCGAACGCGTCGGCGAGACGCAGCACCGTGCCTTCGCCGGGGCTCTTGCTCGCGCGGATCTGCGCGAGCGCCGTGCGCGCGCCCGTGAGCCGCTCCACGAGCACCTCGATCTTGCCGCCGCTGGCCTTTTGGCCGAAGAAACGCGCCTTCAGAACCTTGGTATCGTTGAACACGAGCAGGTCGCCGGGCGCGATGCACGCGGGCAAATCGGCGACGGTGCGGTCGGCCAGGCGCGCGGGCTGCACGCGGTTGTCCACTTCCAGCAAGCGGCTCGCGCTGCGCTCGGGCAGCGCGGTCTGCGCGATCAGCGCTTCGGGAAGGTCGAAATCGAAATCGGAAAGCTTGAACATGCGGCCTGATAAAACGGAAAAGCGCCAAAGCGCAGGCGTGGGCGGCCGAGCGGCGCAACGGTGCGACGGCGCAAGTCGGCAAGTCGGCAAGTCGGCAAGTCGGCAAGTCGGCAAGTCGGCAAGTCGGCAAGTCGGCAAGTCGGCAAGTCGGCAAGTCGGCAAGGGCGCGTGGCGGACGGCGCGCGGCGGCGCATGCCGCTCGCAGCGCCGCTGCGGCGCGTGTTGCGGCGAATTCACATTTACGCACGCCACATTCAACGCGCACGTCGATGGCGGCTTGGCCGCCGCTTTCTGCGCCGTGCTCGATGCCGTGCTTCGTGCCGCTTGCTTCGCGTGCTCGATGCCGCGCCGCGTGCCGTGCTTCTGCCGCGCCTTTCGCCGCCTTTCGCCGCGACCGTGCCGCGCTTCGCCCGCGTCTTTTGCCGCGGCCGTGCCGTGCTTCTTGTCGCACTTCTTGCCGCTTCGATCCCGCCGCAAATCCTGCTTCTTACGCCGGATCGTGCCCCGGATGGCGCCCCTTATGACCTCGCGAGGCTCGCCAGCCGGCGTCGAGCGGCTATGATTGCGGCGATGCGCCCGAAAGCCGGTGCGTCGCGCCGGTCCCTCGGACCGCGCGCGCGTTGCCGCGCCGGATGCCGGAAAGCCGTTATTGTACTTGCGAATGCCCATGCCCTCGTCCGCCTCGTCCGCTAGCCGATTGTTGTCCGACGCCGACTCTTCCGGCGACGACACCGCGCGCGCGTCCGGTTTGCAGCCCGACGTGCAGCCGGACTCGCGCCCGCTCGCCGACGACAGCGCCCAAGCGGCTGCGCCCGCACGCAAACGCGCCGCGAGGACAACCGCCGGGAAAGTTGCCGAAAGCGCTGTTGAAGGCGCCGTGGATAAAGCCGCGGAGAAGTCCACGGCAAAGAGCGCAGCCAAAAAAAGCGCGGACCCAAAAAGCGCGGACCAAAAAGGCGCGGACCAAAAGAGCGCGGACCAAAAGAGCGAAGGCCAAAAGAGCATCGACAAGAAAAGCATCGACAAAAAAAGCACCGACAAGTCGAAGCTCACCAAAACCGCCGACCGCCTCGCCAGGCTCGGCCTGCGCAGCGACATCGACCTCGTGCTGCATCTGCCCATGCGCTACGAGGACGAAACCACGCTCACGCCCATCGGCGAACTGCTGCCGGGCGGCGTGGCGCAAACCGAAGGCACGGTGTTCGACAACGAGATCGCCTATCGCCCGCGCCGCCAACTGGTCGTGAAACTGCACGACGATCGCGGCGACGAGCTGCATCTGCGCTTTCTCAACTTCTACGGCTCGCAGGTCGCGCAGATGGCCATCGGCAAGCGTCTGCGCGTGCGCGGCGACGTGCGCGGCGGTTTTTTCGGCATGGAAATGGTGCATCCGGCCGTGAAGGTCGTCGACGGCGACACGCCGCTGCCGCAGGCGCTCACGCCCGTGTATCCGTCCACGGCGGGCGTGAGCCAGGCGTACTTGCGCAAGGCCATCGACAACGCGCTTTCGCGCGCGTATCTGCCCGAACTGCTGCCCGAGCCCATTGCCGCCGAATTCATGGCGCCGCTCGACGTGCCGCCGCTCATGAGCGCCGTGAAAACGCTCCATCATCCGCCCGTCGACGCCGACGAGCATGCGCTGATCGACGGCACGCACCCCGCGTGGACGCGCATCAAGTTCGAGGAACTGCTCGCGCAACAGTTGTCGCTCAAGCGCGCGCACGAGGAGCGCCGCACGCGCGCCGCGCCCGCCATGCCGCGCCACGTCGCGGGCCGCAAGAGCGAAGACACGCTGCTCGCGCGTTTGCGCGCGGCGCTGCCGTTCGCGCTCACGAACGCGCAGGAGCGCGTGGTGGGCGAGATCGCGCACGACCTCGAAGAACCGCATCCGATGCAGCGTCTGCTGCAAGGCGACGTGGGCAGCGGCAAGACCGTGGTCGCGGCGCTCGCGGCCGCCCAGGCCATCGACGCCGGTTATCAGGCCGCGCTCATGGCGCCGACCGAAATTCTCGCGGAGCAGCACGCGCGCAAGCTGCGCGGCTGGCTCGAACCGCTCGGCGTGCAGGTGGCGTGGCTTTCGGGCAGCCTCAAGGCGAAGGACAAGCGCGCGGCGCTCGAAGCGGCGGCGCTCGGCACGGCGCAGCTCGTGATCGGCACGCACGCGATCATTCAGGACGCCGTGGAATTCGCGCGCCTCGGTCTCGTGATCGTCGACGAACAACATCGCTTCGGCGTGGAGCAGCGGCTCGCGCTGCGCGCGAAGGCGCAGAACGCGCGGTTGGTGAACCCGTCCGCCGATCAAGCCAGCCGCGAGTTCCAGCCGCATCAACTGATGATGTCGGCCACGCCGATCCCGCGCACGCTCGCCATGACGTATTACGCGGATCTGGACGTTTCCACCATCGACGAACTGCCGCCGGGCCGCACGCCGATCCTCACGAAGCTCGTTTCCGACGCGCGCCGCGAGGAAGTGATCGCGCGCGTGCGCGCGGCGGCGCTCACCGGGCGCCAGGTCTACTGGGTGTGTCCGCTGATCGAGGAAAGCGAGACCTTGCAGTTGCAAACCGCCGTGGAGACCTACGAAACGCTCGTGGCCGCGCTGCCCGAACTCGCGGTCGGGCTCGTGCATGGGCGGCTCGCATCCGCGGACAAGGCGGCCGTGATGGACGCGTTCTCGCGCAACGAAGTGCAGTTGCTCGTGGCGACCACGGTGATCGAAGTGGGCGTGGACGTGCCCAACGCCTCGCTGATGGTGATCGAGCACGCCGAGCGCTTCGGCCTCGCGCAGTTGCACCAGTTGCGCGGGCGCGTGGGGCGGGGCACGGCGGCTTCCGTCTGCGTGCTGCTCTACACGGGGCCGCTCTCGCTCACGGGGCGCGCGCGTCTGCAAACCATGCGCGAAACCACGGACGGTTTCGAGATCGCGCGCAAGGATCTGGAAATTCGCGGCCCGGGCGAATTTCTCGGCGCGAGGCAGTCGGGCGCGGCCATGCTGCGCTTCGCGAGCCTCGAAAACGACGCCTGGCTGATCGAGCCCGCGCGCGAGGCGGCCGGACGCCTGCTTCACGAATATCCGCTCGTCGTCACGCAACATCTGAATCGCTGGCTCGGCGCGCGCGAGCAATATCTGAAGGCGTAACGCCGACGGCGTAGCGAACGCTTGAAGGACGTTTGCGCGCTTACGGCGGGCGCAATCGCGCCAGGACCGGCGGGAACCCCCACGCCGCGAAATCGTCAGACGAATGGGATCGCTCCCCTGAATGGGCGCCGGTCATTGGCGAATCGCCTTCATCGGTGTATAACTACAAACTATTGATTCAACGTTTCGATTGTTGATGATGTTCCCCCAATTGGTCCTCCAATGACGCTCACAGAACTGAAATACATCGTTGCCGTCGCTCGCGAGCGCCACTTCGGACGGGCCGCCGAAGCCTGCTTCGTGAGCCAGCCCACGCTCTCGGTCGCCATCAAGAAGCTCGAAGACGAGCTAAACGTGCAGATCTTCGAGCGCGGCACGAGCGAGGTGAGCGTGACGCCCATCGGCGAGCAGATCGTCACCCAGGCGCAGCGCGTGCTCGAACAAACGCTCGCCATCAAGGAAATCGCCAAGCAGGGCAAGGACCCGCTGGTCGGGCCGCTGCGGCTGGGCGTGATCTACACGATCGGGCCGTATCTGCTGCCCACGCTCGTGAAGCAGATGATCAAGCGCGTCCCGCAGATGCCGCTCATGCTTCAGGAAAACTACACGCTCAAGCTGATCGAACTGCTCAAGCAGGGCGAGATCGACGTGGCGATCATGGCGCTGCCGTTTCCCGAAACCGGCCTCACGCTGCGCCCGCTCTACGACGAGCCGTTCGTCGTCGCGCTGCCTTCGGGTCACGCGTGGGAGCAGCGCGCGAAGATCGACCCCGACGACCTCAAGCAGGAAACCATGTTGCTGCTCGGCAGCGGCCATTGCTTCCGCGATCACGTGCTGGGCGTGTGCCCCGAACTGATGCGCTTCTCGCAGAACGCCGACGGCATCCAGAAAACCTTCGAAGGCTCCTCGCTCGAAACCATTCGCCATATGGTCGCGAGCGGCGTGGGCATCACGGTGCTGCCGCGCATGTCGGTGGCCGAGGTGAAGCCGCATGCGGGCGGTATCGACGCCGGGCTGCTTTCGTACGTGCCGTTCGACGATCCCGTGCCGGACCGCCGCGTGGTGCTCGCCTGGCGCAAGAGCTTTACGCGCATGCCGGCGATCGAGGCCATTGTCGAAGCGATCCATGCCTGCGAGCTGCCGGGCGTGAAGAAGATCGAGACGTCCGCCGAAACGGTCTGAACCGGTGTTCAGCGTGTAACGAGCGCACGCAGGCGCACGCGGGGCGCGGCCTCGCGCCGCGCGTTCGTTGTTGCCGTTTCCTCTTTCGCGCGGTGTATTCGTCGCCGCCCAACTCCTTATCTTGCGACCCCAATAATCAACGACTATCTAATAGATTGAATAAATCAAATTTTTGATATTGATAGTTGTTGATAAAGTTTCCTCCATCCCGCCCGAACCCGGACCGCCCCGGAAAGCCGGCACCCACAGGAGGAAGCGATGCAAAACCCCGCCCCCGGCACGAACGCCACGCCCACGACCGCACGCAGCGCTTCGGGCCTGCGCACGGTCGCGTTCTCGCTGCTCGTCGACCGCGCGCTTTCGGCTTGACGCACGCAGCGCGAGCGCGCCGCGCCTTTTTCGCATTCCAGCCGCATTCCCGTTCGCCTTTATTCGCAACCCTTAGCCGAACCCACGCATACCAGGAGTTCCAGATGACCGAACGCACTCTCACCTCGGCCGCCGGCGCACCCGTCGTCGATAACCAGAATTCGCTCACCGCCGGCCCGCGCGGCCCCGTGCTGTTGCAGGACGTGTGGCTGCTCGAAAAGCTCGCGCACTTCGACCGCGAAGTGATTCCCGAGCGCCGCGTTCACGCAAAAGGTTCAGGCGCGTTCGGCACGCTCAAGGTCACGCACGACATTTCGCGCTTCACGAAGGCCCGCGTGTTCGCCGAAGTCGGCAAGGAAACGCCCCTCTTCATGCGCTTCTCGACGGTCGCCGGCGAGCGCGGCGCGGCCGACGCCGAGCGCGACGTGCGCGGCTTCTCGATCAAGTTCTACACGGAAGAGGGCAACTGGGACGTCGTGGGCAACAACACGCCGGTGTTCTTCATTCGCGATCCGCTCAAGTTCCCCGACTTCATCCACACGCAAAAGCGCGACCCGCGCACCAACATGCGCAGCAACGTGGCGGCGTGGGACTTCTGGTCGCGGCATCCGGAATCGCTGCATCAGGTCACGATCCTGATGAGCGATCGCGGCATTCCGCGCAACTACCGCCAGCAGCACGGCTTCGGCTCGCACACGTTCTCGTTCGTCAACGCGAACAACGAGCGCTTCTACGTGAAGTTTCACTTCAAGTCGGCGCAAGGCGTGGAGAACTACACCGACGCCGAAGCCGCGCAGGTGGTCGCGCAGGACCGCGAGAGCGCGCAGCGCGATCTCTTCAACGAGATCGAGAAGGGCAATTTCCCGAAGTGGCATTTCCGCGTGCAGGTAATGCCGGAGGCCGACGCCGCGAAGGTGCCGTACAACCCGTTCGACATCACGAAGGTGTGGCCGCATAAGGATTACCCGCTGATCGACGTCGGCACGATCGAGTTGAACCGCAATCCGGAGAATTATTTCGCCGATGTCGAGCAGGCCGCGTTCACGCCGGCCAACGTGGTGCCGGGCATCGGCTTCTCGCCGGACCGGCTGTTGCAAGGCCGTTTGTTCTCGTATGGCGACACGCAGCGTTATCGCCTCGGCATCAACCATCACCAGATTCCGGTGAACGCGCCGCGTTGTCCCGTTCACTCGTTCCATCGCGACGGCCAGGGACGCACCGACGGCAATCTGGGCGGTACCGTGAACTATGAGCCGAGCCGTTTCGGCGACTTCACGCAGCGCCGCGACGCGGGCGAGCCGCCGCTCGCGGCCGGTGCGGTCGATCATTACGATCACCGCGAGGACGACGATTACTACAGCCAGCCGGGCGCGCTGTTCCGCCTGTTCGACGCCGCGCAGCGCGAGCGGCTTTTCGGCAACATCGCGCGGCATATTGCCGGGGTGCCGGCGGAGATCGTGCAGCGCCAGCTCGAGCACTTCCGCCGCGCCGATCCGGCGTATGCGCAGGGCGTGAGCGACGCGATCGCGAAACTCGCGGAAGAAACGAAGTAAGGCGCGGAAGTCAGGCGCCGAACTGAGTCGCGGAAATAAGCTGCGGAAGTAAGTCGCGGAAGTAAGTCGCCGAGGCAAGCCGCCGAAGCAAGCCGCCGAAGCAAGCCGCGCATTTAGCCGCGGCGCCGATGCCGCGCGCGGCACGGTGTCGCGCGCGGCATCGGCGAAACGCAATACCCAAGGAGCACGATCATGACCCGAACGATGACGATGACGATCAAGACCCTCGGTCACGGCGAGGCCGCCGCGATGGCGCGCACGCGCGCGGAAGGCACGCAGCTCGTGCGCCGCGTGGTTGGCTACGCGGTGCTCGCGAGCGGCGTCGTGGCGATCGCGGCGCAGAGTCTCGCGCATCTCGCCGGGCATTGAGCGTGCGGCGCGCACGGTGCGCGTTGCCGGCGGAGCGTCGAGGCGCCAGCGTGCCCGACGACCCGGATTTTTCGTATTTCCAGGCTACACTGACGTCCGGTCGAGCGTTCGCGCACGAGAGAAACTTCGCGTCGCGAGCGCATAGTCTCACTGCTACAAAAGGAATCGTCATGGCGAAAAAAGCAACCACCGTGCAGCACGTGAATATCGGCATCAGCGACAAGGATCGCAAGAAGATCGCTGACGGGCTCTCGCGCCTGCTGGCGGACACCTACACGCTGTACCTCAAGACGCACAACTTCCACTGGAACGTCACGGGGCCGATGTTCAACACGCTGCACCTGATGTTCGAAGGTCAGTACAACGAACTGGCGCTGGCCGTGGACGCGATCGCCGAGCGCATTCGCGCGCTGGGCGTGCATGCACCGGGCAGCTACAGGGACTTCGCGAAGCTCTCGTCGATCCCGGAAGCCGACGGCGTGCCGGCGGCCGAAGACATGATCCGCCAGCTCGTGGAAGGCCAGGAAGCCGTGGTGCGCACCGCGCGCGCGATCTTCCCCGCGACGGAAGCCGCTAACGACGAGCCCACCGCCGACCTGCTCACGCAGCGCATGCAAACCCATGAAAAAACCGCGTGGATGCTGCGTTCGCTGCTCGCCTGAGCGGGCGTTTGACGCAGAACCGTTTGAAAAAGCCGCCGGTATGACCGGCGGTTTTTTTATCTGGAGCGGCCGGTTTGCGCGCGGCACCCAGCAAGGGTTCATCTGACGCTCGCGTGGCGCACGGCTGACATTCGGCCGGTATTCGACCAGCATTCGGCTGATATTCGGCTGATATTCGGCTGGGGCGGAGCGGCGCGAACGTGCCCCGCATGCGGCGCGCGGTGCGGCTGGCGGCTTCGGGAAAGGCGCCTGGCCTACAATAGCGGGATTGCATAACCGCACCACGCGCACCCGCGCGCATCGACACGCACGGATCAGCCCGATCATGTTCGCCCGACTCCCGCTCTATCTGCGGCTCGTCCGCATGGACAAGCCGATCGGCAGCCTGCTGCTGCTGTGGCCCACGCTCAACGCGCTCTGGATTGCCGCCGACGGCCACCCGCCGCTTTCGCTCATCGTGATCTTCGCGATCGGCACCGTGCTGATGCGCTCGGCGGGCTGCGCGATCAACGATTACGCCGACCGCGACTTCGACCGCTACGTGAAGCGCACGGCCGAGCGCCCGATCACCTCGGGCCGCATTCGCGCGTGGGAAGCCGTGGCGATTGCCGCCGCGCTCGCGCTCGTCTCGTTTCTGCTGATCCTGCCGCTCAATGCGCTCACCAAGCAGCTTTCGGTCGTGGCATTGTTCGTGGCGGCCTCGTATCCGTTCACAAAACGTTTCTTCGCGATTCCGCAGGCGTACCTGGGCATCGCGTTCGGTTTCGGCATTCCGATGGCGTTTGCCGCGGTGCAGGATCACGTGCCCGCGCTCGCGTGGATCATGCTCGCCGCCAACGTGTTCTGGTCCGTGGCCTACGACACCGAATATGCCATGGTCGATCGCGACGACGACATCAAGATCGGCATTCGCACTTCGGCGCTCACGTTCGGCCGCTTCGACGTGCTCGCCATCATGCTCTGCTACGCGGTGACGCTCGGCATTTACGTGTGGGTGGGCGTGACGCTCGCGTTCGGCTGGCTCTACTGGCTCGGCTGGGCCGCCGCCGTGGGCTGCGCGATCTACCACTACACGCTCATCAAGGACCGCGAGCGTATGGCGTGCTTCGCCGCGTTCCGCCATAACAACTGGCTGGGCGGCGCGGTGTTCGCGGGCATTGCCGCGCATTACGCGGCGACGACGGCTTTGTAAAACGCGCATTCGAAACCGGCGCGGGGTGTCGACTGACCCCGGCGCCTGTTCGCGCGCCCGGCAATGACCAGCGCTTACTGTGCTTCGCGCTTACTGCGCTTCGCGCTCATTGCCTGCCGCTTATCGCCTGTCGCTCATTGCCTGCCGCCCACTGCTTGCCGCTCATTGCCGCCGCTCACTGCGTGCCGAACTCCTCGCCCATTTCCTTCGCGCGCGCGTCGGCAGCCAGCGCGCCCTTGACGATGGCCGCCTTCACGCCCGAAGCGTCGAACGAGGCGAGCGCCGCCGCCGTCGTGCCGCCCTTCGAGGTGACGCGCTCGCGCAGCACCGCGGGCGGTTCGTCCGATTGCAGCGCCAGTTGCGCCGCGCCCGCGAAGGTGGCGATGGCGAGCGCGCGGCCTTGCTGCTCGTCCATGCCGAGCTGGCGCGCGGCTTCTTCCAGCGCTTCGATGAAGTAGAACACGTAGGCCGGGCCGCTGCCCGAAATGCCGGTCACGGCGTCGATCTTCGCTTCGTCGTCGAACCACACCGTTTGCCCGACCGCGCCCAGCGTGTCCGAGGCAAGCTGGCGGCCCGCTTCGTCCACGCCGCGGCTCGCCACGAGGCCGGTCGCGCCCATGCCGATCAGCGCGGGCGTGTTCGGCATGGTGCGCACGACGCGCGCGTGGCCGTTCAGCCAGCGCGACAGGTCGGCGATGCGAATGCCGGCCATGATGCTGATGACCACCTGATGCGCGCCCAGATGCGGCGCAAGACCTTCCGCGACGGCTTTGGCGATTTGCGGCTTCACGGCGATCAGCACGGCGTCGTAGCCGGCGAGCGCCGCGTCCGCCGCCGCGCCGGTACGCACGCCGAATTGCCCGGAGGTGCGCTTGCGCGCCTCTTCGTTCGGGTCGATCGCGTAGAGATTCTCGGCCAGCACACCCTTGCGAATGAGGCCGCCGATGAGTGCGGCGGCCATGTTGCCGCCGCCGATGAAGGCAATTTTCATGGTGATGGTGAGGTTCGGGAAATCAGTGGGAGTAGTCGCGCGCGCCGAAGATGGCGGTGCCGACGCGCACGGCGGTCGCGCCTTCGAGCACGGCCGCTTCGAGATCCGCCGACATGCCCATCGAAAGCGTGTCGAGCGCGAAACCCTGCGCGTTGAGCGCGTCGAACAGCATGCGCAATTCGCGGTGCGGCGCGCGCTGCGCTTCGAGCGTTTCGGCCGGTTCCGGGATCGACATCAGCCCGCGCAGCCGCACATTGGGCAGCGCGGTGATCGCGCGCGCGATGCCGGGTGCTTCGTTGGGCGCCACGCCGCTCTTGCTCGCCTCGCCGCTCACGTTCACTTGCAGACACACGTTGAGCGGCGCCATGCCTTCGGGACGCTGCGCCGAAAGCCGCTCGGCGATCTTCAGGCGGTCGACCGAATGCACCCAGTCGAAGCGCTCGGCCACGGGGCGCGTCTTGTTCGATTGCAGCGGCCCGATGAAATGCCACTCGAGGCTCGCGCGCAGATCGGCAAGCGCCTCGACCTTATCGACGGCTTCCTGCACGTAGTTCTCGCCGAACGCGCGCTGACCGGCGGCGTACGCGGCGCGCACGTCGTCAGCCGGGAATGTTTTCGACACGGCGAGCAGCGCGACGCCATGCGGATCGCGGCCGGCGTTGCGGGCCGCGGCGGCGATGCGCTCGCGCACCGCCTCGAGATTGCGGGTGAGATCGGTCATGGGCTGAAGGACGGCGCGCGCTGGCGGGCGCCGTGCGGGCAAAGCGAAACGGAACAAACGTAACCAAAGCGAACGAGGGCCATTATACGGATTGCGCCGAACGCGAAACACTGGCCGAACGGTCTATGACGAATGGCCGACTGTTGGCGCGAACGGCGCGCGGTTACGCTGATTCCGTTCCCGAGGCGCGTGCGCCCCGGCCCGCGGTTTCCCGCTTTTTCAGTTCGCCGCCAGCATATGTTCCACCAGCTCGATCCAGTGCGTGACCGGAATCGACGTGCCGCTTTGCAGGTGCGCGATGCAGCCGATGTTCGCCGACACCACCAGTTGCGGTTCGAGCGCCTTGAGCCGGTCCACCTTCTGGTTGCGCAGCGAATACGAGAGGCGCGGCTGCAAGATCGAATACGTGCCCGCCGAGCCGCAGCACAGGTGACTGTCGGCGGGCAGGCGCACGTCCAGACCGAGCGCCGTCAGCAGCTTTTCCACGCCGCCGCGCAGTTGCTGGCCGTGCTGAAGCGTGCAGGGCGGGTGCCACGCCACGGTCTGGATGCCGCGCCGCCGCGTGGCCGCGACGAGCTGATCCTGAAACGCGGGCAGCCATTCGGAAAGATCGCGCGTGAGCGCGACCACGCGGCGCGCTTTTTCCGCATACGCGGGATCGTCGCGCAGCAGGTGTGCGTATTCCTTTACCGTCGAGCCGCAACCCGAGGCGTTCATCACGATCGCTTCCACGCCTTGCCCGGCGGCCGGGTCGATATAGGGCCACCAGGCGTCGATGTTGGCGCGCGCGTCGTCGAGCGCGTCGTCGGCATAGCCCAGATGCAGGTGAATCGCGCCGCAGCAGCCCGCTTGCGGCGCGACCACGGTTTCCACGCCCAGCGCGTCGAGCACGCGCGCCGTCGCCGTGTTGATGTTCGGCATCATCGAAGGCTGCACGCAGCCTTGCAGCATGAGCACCTTGCGGGCGTGCTTCGCGGTGGGCCATGCAAGCGCGCGCTGGCGCACCGGCACCTTGTCGCGCAGGCGCCTCGGCAGCAGCGGGCGCATCTGCTGGCCGAGGCGCATCGCGGGCGTGAAGAGGGCGCGGCGCGGCAGGACGCTCGCGAGCAGACGCCGCATCAGGCGCTGGCGCAACGGCCGCCGCACCATCTGTTCGGCGTGCTTGCGGCCGACTTCCACGAGCCGCCCGTATTGCACGCCCGAAGGGCAGGTGCTCTCGCAACTGCGGCAGGTGAGGCAGCGGTCGAGATGCGTGAGCGTGCTCCGGGTCACGGGCGCGCCTTCCACCATCTGCTTCATCAGATAGATGCGGCCGCGCGGCCCGTCGAGTTCGTCGCCGAGCAACTGGTAAGTCGGGCACGTCGCGGTGCAGAAGCCGCAATGCACGCATTTGCGCAGTATCGCGTCGGCTTCGTCGCCGTCGGGGGTGTTGCGAATGAAGTCCGCGAGGTTCGTCTGCATCGCCGCGTATGGGTTAAGTCGGTGAGATCAGAAGTCGGAATAGAGCCGGCCGCGATTGAAGATGCGCGCCGGGTCGAAGGCCGCCTTGAGGCCGCGATGAATTTTCATGAGCGGCGCGGGCAGCGGCGTGAACACGCCCGCGCTGCGGTCGTAGTCGCGTCCGGTGCGAAAGATCGTGGCGTGGCCGCCTGCCTGCTTCGCGCTGATGCGCACCGTTTGCGCGTCGGTTTCGGTGATCCACCAGCGTTGCGCGCCGCCCCATTCCATCAGTTGCGCGCCGGGCAGTTGCAACGGCTCGGCAATCGAGGGCAATGCCAGGCGCCAAAGCGCGGCGTTGGGCGCGATCGCCGCGAAGAACGGATCGGTCTGCTCGCGCAGGCCGGCCCAGAAGCGCTCGGCTTCCACCACGTCCACCACTTCGCCGCCCAGCGTGTTGCGCGCCGTTTTCACGGCGGCTTCCGCGCCCGCGAGACGCACCGCGAGCGTGCCGTTGCGCCAGGCGCTGGCCGTCATCGGCAGCGGGTGGCCGCCCCATTCGTTGAGCTTGCGCACGGCGTCGGTGCCGTTCACGTCGAACTTGAGCGTGGCTTCGGCTTGCGGCATCGGCAGCACTTTCACGGAAAGTTCGAGGATCAGGCCGAGCGTGCCGAGCGAGCCCGCCATGAGGCGCGAGACGTCGTAGCCGGCCACGTTTTTCACGACCTGTCCTCCGAAGTGCAGCACCTCGCCGCGCCCGTTCATGATGACCGCGCCCAGCACGAAATCGCGCGCCGCGCCCGCGCTCGCGCGCCTCGGTCCCGCGATGCCCGCCGCGATGCAGCCGCCGAGCGTGGCCCGCTGGCCGAAGTGCGGCGGCTCGAACGGCAGCATCTGGCCGTGTGCCGCGAGCGTCGCTTCGATTTCCGCAAGCGGCGTACCGGCGCGCGCCGTGATCACGAGTTCGGCGGGGTCGTACGCGATGATGCCGCGGTGCGCGCGCGCGTCGAGAATCTCGCCTTCGAGCGTCTGGCCATACCAGTCCTTGGTGCCGCCGCCGCGTATGCGCAACGGCCGCCCTTCGGCGCTCGCGTGGCGGATGCGTTCGGACCAGTCCGAGACGATGTCGTCCTCTTCCATATCGTGCGATTGGCGCCTGTTCCTGTTCGGGTTAGCTCGGGGGTTCGTCTGTGCGTTCGTCCGCGGGTTCGTTCTTGGGTTCGTTCTTGGGTTCGTTTATGGATTCGCTTCGGGGAACGTTCCGGTTCGTTTCGATTGTACTGAGCGAACCCGCGCCGACAACTCCGCACGGACCCGCATGCGCTCCACGCGAAACGCATGGCGCGCGGGGCGTGGGCGCGCCGGTGTCGCGCCTGAAAAGGCGGTGCAGGGAAACCCTGCGCCCGCGAAAGCCGCGCGGACTAGAAGCGCGGCAGTTCGGGATGCGGCAGCAGATTGCCGCGCACGTGCATGCGCCCGTATTCCGCGCAGCGCGCGCGCGTGGGAATGCCCTTGTCGGGATTGAGCAGCGCGGCGGGATCGAAGGCGCGCTTGACGGCGTGAAACGCGTCGCGCTCCTCGGGCGAGAACTGCACGCACATCGAATTGATCTTTTCGATGCCCACGCCATGCTCGCCCGTCACCGTGCCGCCCAGTTCCACGCAGGTTTCGAGGATGTCCGAGCCGAACGCTTCGGCGCGGTGCCATTCGTCGAGATCGTTGCCGTTGAAGAGAATGAGCGGGTGCATGTTGCCGTCGCCCGCGTGGAACACGTTGATGCAGCGCAGCCGGTATTGCGTCTCCATTTCGTGGATGCGCGCGAGCAGCGGCCCGATCGCGCGGCGCGGCACGGTGCCGTCCATGCAGTAGTAGTCGGGCGAGATGCGGCCCGCCGCCGGAAACGCGTTCTTGCGCCCCGACCAGAAGCGCAGGCGTTCTTCCTCGCTGCGCGAAATGGCGATGCGCGTGGCGCCGTGTTCGCGCAGCACGGCGGTCGTGCGCGCGATTTCGTCGGCGACCTCCTCGGGCGTGCCGTCCGACTCGCACAGCAGGATGGCGGCGGCTTCGAGGTCGTAGCCCGCGTTCACGAACTCTTCCACGGCGTGCGTGGCGGGCTTGTCCATCATTTCGAGGCCGGCCGGAATGATGCCCGAGGCGATGATGCCGGCCACGGCGTCGCCGCCCTTCACCACGTCGTCGAAACTGGCCATGATCACCTGCGCCATTTGCGGGCGCGGAATCAGCTTGACGGTGACTTCGGTGACGATGGCGAACATGCCTTCGCTGCCGATCATCACCGCGAGCAGGTCGAGGCCGGGCGCATCGGGCGCGAGCGAGCCGAATTCGACGATCTCGCCGTCCATCGTCACCGCGCGCACGCGCAGCACGTTATGCACGGTGAGGCCGTATTTGAGGCAATGCACGCCGCCCGAATTCTCGGAGACATTGCCGCCGATCGTGCAGGCGATCTGCGAAGAGGGGTCGGGCGCGTAGTAAAGCCCGAACGGCGCGGCCGCCTCCGATACCGCGAGATTGCGCACGCCGGGCTGCACCGTGGCGGTGCGCGCATACGGGTCGACTTCGAGAATGCGCCTGAAGCGCGCGAGCGAGAGCACGATACCGTGCCGGATCGGCATGGCGCCGCCCGAGAGGCCGGTGCCCGCGCCGCGCGGCACGATCGGCACGTCCAGACGCCGGCAGATCTGCACGATGCGCTGCACCTGCGACTCGGTCTCGGGCAGCGCCACGGCGAGCGGCAGGCGCCGGTAAGCGGCGAGTCCGTCGCAATCGTAGGCGACCGTGTCTTCCTCGCGATGCAGCAGGCAATGCGCCGGCAGCACCGCCATCAGCGCCTGCACGACTTCGCGCTGGCGTTGCGCGAGCGCTTCCTCGCCCAGCTCGGGCAAATTCGCTTCGGGTGCGTTCATGTCTCCTCCGGCTTGATGGGCGCGATGAGCTTGATCCGTGGCGCGACGCGTCCGGTCCCCGGCGTGATCGGCGCGGGTCCTGGCGCGCGGCCGGGCTTACGCCGCCCAGCTAAAGATCTTGCCCGGATTCATCAGGTTATGCGGATCGAGCGCGTGCTTGATGGAGCGCATCGTGTCCACGGTGTCCGCGCCGTGTTCTTCCACGAGAAAGCCCATCTTGTGCAGCCCCACGCCGTGCTCGCCCGTGCAGGTGCCGTCCATTGCAATCGCGCGCTGCACGATGCGGCGATTGAGGCGCTCGGCTTCGTCGATTTCCCCCGGCTTGTCCGGGTCGATGAGAATCGCCACATGGAAGTTGCCGTCGCCCACGTGACCGACGATCGGGCAGGGCAGCGGCGAAGCCTTGAGGTCGGTTTCCGTCTCCATCACGCATTCGGCAAGGCGCGAGATCGGCACGCACACGTCGGTCGTCACCGCGCGGCAACCCGGCTTCAGTTGCAGCATCGCGAAATAGGCGCTGTGGCGCGCGTTCCAGAGCCGGCTGCGGTCTTCGGGGCGCGTGGCCCATTCGAAGCCTTCGCCGCCATGCTGCGCGGCAAGCTCCTGCACGAGCTGCGCCTGTTCCTCCACGCCGGCGGGCGTGCCGTGAAATTCGAAGAAGAGCGTGTGCTTTTCGCGCAGCGTGAGGTTCGAATGCTTGTTGATGGCGCGCACGGCGAGCGCGTCGATGAATTCCACGCGCGCGATCGGCACGCCCATCTGGATCGTTTCGATCACCGTATTAACAGCGTCGCCCATGGACGGAAACGCGCACACGGCCGCCGAAACGGCTTCCGGTTGCGGATACAGCTTCACGGTGATTTCGGTGATCACGCCGAGCGTGCCTTCCGAGCCCACGAAAAGGCGCGTGAGGTCGTAGCCCGCCGACGACTTGCGCGCGCGAGAGCCCGTCCTGATCGCGCGGCCGTCCGCGAGCACGGCGGTCAAACCCAGCACGTTCTCGCGCATCGTGCCGTAGCGCACGGCATTGGTGCCGGAGGCGCGCGTGGCCGACATGCCGCCGATGCTCGCGTCCGCGCCCGGGTCGATCGGGAAAAACAGGCCCGTGTCGCGCAGCGCTTCGTTCAACTGTTTGCGCGAGATGCCCGGCTCGACCGTTACCGTGAGGTCTTCGGCGTTGATCGAAAGTACCCGGTTCATCTGCGAAAGGTCGATCGACACGCCCCCTTGCACGGCCAGCAAGTGGCCTTCGAGCGAGGAGCCGTTGCCGTAGGGAATGATCGGCACGCCGAAGCGCGCGCACAGCTTCACCACGCGCTGCACTTCCTCGGTGCTCTGCGCGAACACGACGGCGTCGGGCAATTGCGGGTCGAACGGCGACTCGTCGCGGCCGTGATGGGCGCGCACGGCTTCGGAAACGGAGATGCGCTCGCCGAAGGCGCTGCGCAGTTCATCGAGGAGTTCGGCGGGGAACGGGCGGCGTGCGAGGGCCGGCGGCGCGGGATGGTTCACGCGGATGTCTCCTTCCTGTGGATTCGTGTCTGGGCACTGCGGGATCGGCTCATTTTACGCCGACGTTCGCGCTCGCGCGGGCCGCGGTCCTCGGGCTTTTCCCGGGGCGGTCATGCGGTGGCCGATGCTGCGCCGCACGAAACCTATAATGGCCGCCACTCCTGGGCGCGCGACGTGCGCGCCAGGCAACCACACGCTGCGGAGAACACATCATGGGCAATCGCTTGAGCAAGATCGCCACGCGCACCGGCGACGACGGCTCGACCGGGCTCGGCGACGGCAGCCGCGTGCGCAAGGACGACGCGCGCATCGCGGCGATCGGCGACGTCGACGAACTCAATTCGCAGATCGGCGTGCTGCTGTGCGAAGCGCTGCCCGACGACGTGCGCGCCGCGCTGGTCGCGATCCAGCACGACTTGTTCGATCTGGGCGGCGAGCTGGCGGTGCCCGGCTACACGCTCGTTACCGACGATCACCTCGCCCGGCTCGACGCGTGGCTCGCGCATTACAACGCCACGCTGCCGCCGCTCGCCGAGTTCATTTTGCCGGGCGGTTCGCGCGCGGCCGCGCAGGCGCATGTGTGCCGCACGGTATGCCGGCGGGCGGAACGTTCGATAGTGTCGCTGGGCGCGCCGGAGCGTGCCGCGGCTTCGGCAGAAACGGTGCCGTCCGTCGCCGATACGCCGCGCCGTTATGTGAACCGGCTCTCCGATTTGCTGTTCGTGCTGGCGCGCGTGCTCAACCGCGCGGCCGGTGGCAGCGACGTGCTGTGGCGGCACGATCGCGGCGTCGGCACGGCGGGCCACGGCAAGTAAAAGGGCGTGATCGGTATAGATGCGGTGGCGAGGCATGGCAACGCTAAGCCAGCGGCGCATCTAATCCAACATAGCCAGCAGCGTTAACTCCAACGTAGCCAGCAACATTAGCCAGCAACGTTAGCCAGCAACGTTAGCCAGCAACGTTAGCCAGCAGCGCCGCACCTGCCGCGTCACCACCGCGCCGTCCCCGTTTCTTCCGCGAAACCCCACGCCGCGCGCTAATAACCCCGGCCGCCCGCCGATGCTGGGGTGCGACAAAATGCCCGCAGCGACGCGCCGCGTTAAAGATGTATCGTTTATGCATCTTAAAAAGGAGAAGCCGCAAATGACTGCGCTCACCGCCGACCAGATGGCCCTCGTCAAAGCCACCGCACCCGTTTTCGCCGAGCACGGCGCCACCATCACGAAGCACTTCTATCAGCGCATGTTCGCAGCGCATCCGGAACTGAAGAACGTCTTCAACCAGACGCACCAGAAAAGCGGCAGCCAGCCCGAAACGCTCGCTCGCGCCGTCTACGCCTACGCGGCCAATATCGACAATCTCGGCGCACTGGGCGGCGCGGTCACGCATATCGCGCACAAGCACGCGAGTCTGAACATTCGCCCCGAGCACTATCCGATCGTCGGGCGGCATTTGCTGGGCGCAGTCGTCGACGTGCTGGGCGAAGCCGTCGATCAACCGACCCTCGACGCCTGGACCGTCGCCTACGAACAGCTCGCCAACATCATGATCGGCGTGGAGGCGAAGCTTTACGAAGGCGCGTCGTGGAGCGGCTTTCGTCCGTTCAAGGTGATCCGCAAGCATGTCGAAAGCGACGAGATCACCTCGTTCTATCTCGCGCCCGCCGACGGTTCGCTCGCGGGCGGTTTCCAGCCGGGTCAATATGTGAGCGTGACGCGTTTCGTCGACCGTCTTGGCGTCGATCAGCCGCGCCAGTACAGCCTTTCCGACGCGCCGCACGGCAAGTGGCTGCGCATTTCGGTCAAGCGCGAGGCCGGTCGCGGCGAGGCCGAGCCGGGCCATGTCTCGAACCTGCTGCACGACGGCGTGGAAGCCGGCGCCATCGTGCATGTGAGCGCGCCGATGGGCGAATTCACGCTCGATCGCAACCGGCGCACGCCGGTCGTGCTGATGAGCGGCGGAGTGGGCGTCACGCCGATGATGTCGATGCTCGCGACGCTCATCGCCGAACGCAGCGAACGCGAGATTACGTTCGTGCATGCCTGCCGCGGCGCGCGCGTGCATGCGTTTCGCGACTGGCTGCGCGGCATCGCGGCCGAGCACGCGAACGTGAAGCGCGCCGTGTTCTACGAGGAAGTGGGCGCGCAGGATCGTCGCGGTGTCGACTACGACTTCGAAGGCCGCATCGACCTTGGCCGCATCGAATCCGTCGCGTTGCCGCCCGACGCCGACTACTACGTCTGCGGCCCCGTCGCGTTCATGCGCGAACAGCGCGACGCCTTGCTCGCGCGCGGCGTGGATGCTTCGCGCATTCACACCGAGATTTTCGGCTCGGGCATGCTGTAAGCGCCGATCAACGCCCGGGAAAACGCGCAGGAAAACGCGCAGGAAAGCGCGCAGGAAAGCGCCGCGCATCGCACGCGGCGTGGCTGCGTCGGCCCGCGAAAACCAGGCCTATTCGTTCGATGCGCGCCGGTTCACCGCGCGATAGCCCGAAGGCGAGATCGACAGTCTGCGGCGGAAAATGCGCGCGAGCCGTTCGCCGCGCGGCACGCCGCAGCGCTGCGCGATTTCGTCGATCGGCAGATTGGTTTGCGCCAGAAGCAGGCAACTCGCGTCGAGCCGGGCGCGCAACAGATATTCCGAGGGCGTGAGCCCGGTTTGGGTTTTGAAGTGGCGCAGAAAATTGCGCATGCTCATTTGCGCGACGCGCGCGGCGTCGGCGACCGAGATCGGCTGATGGTAGTTTTCGCGCAGCCAGTGCGCGGCCGAGCTGATCTTCACGTTGGCGCTGTCGGTTTCGCCGTCGTCGAGCATCGCGCCCAGGCGCTCCCACGAGCCCGGCATCGAATCCTCGGACACGCGCTGCGCGAGCGCCACGCCGTGATTGCGCTTGACGACCTTGAGCGCGGCGACCATCGCTTCGGGCGGCGCGACCACGGAAGCGCTTGCGTTGCGCGCTTCGAGCGCGCGCCGCAGTTGTTGTGCCGATGCCGCCGTGTTCACGCTGCCGCGCAGGAACGACACGTCGGCGGCGGCGAGCACGGTGCGCCCTTCGCCGAGCGCGCGAATGATGCGCACTTTCGGGGCGAGCGCTTGCAGGCGCGCGAGCAGGCGCTCGTTGCCGCGTGCGAGCGCGGCGCCGGGGCCGCCCGCGATGAAGAGGGTGTCGAAGCCGCTGCGCAGCGGCCCGTGCAGGCTTTCGGTCCAGACGCGCAGCCCGCAACTGCTGGAGACGCTGCCGCCGGCTTCGGAGAGCATCGCGAGCGAATAGGCGGGCAGCGTGTCGGCGCCGGCGTCGTTGGCGAGACGAAACACGTCCGCGAGCAGGCTCACGTCCCCGAGCGGGAAGCCTTCGAAAACGAGAATGCCGATGCGTTTGGCCACGGTTCCGAACTTGAAGTGAGCGCCGCGCGGCCGTAAAGCGGCTTGCCGGCAGATCACCCGATCGATGTGCATGGCCGGTTTCCTCGCGCAGGAAAAATTCGCAGGAGTGCGTTGCTTTCGCGCGTCGGCGTGGCGTGTGACTTCAGGCGCGATTTCGGTGGAGACCGTTCGGTTCCTACCCCTCGGTTCATTCCGATCGTCGCGACTCGCCGACTCGAGTTCATGATAGGCCCGGCGCCAGGCACGCCGCACACCGCAGTCGGAAAATGCCGAGAAGTTGGCAGAATGGCTCGATATGCGCTGGTTAAGCTGGCCTTGCGTCCCGTGAAGGGACGCGCCACCGAACCCTTCGCGAGACGACCATCATGATAAGAGTGCGCAAGGCCGTTTTCCCCGTCGCGGGCCTCGGGACGCGTTTTCTGCCGGCCACCAAGGCGAGCCCGAAGGAAATGCTGCCCGTGGTCGACAAGCCGCTCATTCAGTACGCGGTCGAGGAAGCGGTGGCGGCGGGCGTGACCGAACTCATCTTCGTGACGGGGCGCGGCAAGCGCGCGATCGAGGATCACTTCGACAAGTCCTATGAGATCGAGCGCGAACTCGAAGCGCGCGGCAAGGCCGCGCTGCTCGCGACCGTGCGAGGCATCAAGCCCGCGCACGTCGAATGCATTTTCGTGCGTCAGGCCGAGCCGCTCGGGCTCGGGCACGCGGTGCTGTGCGCGCAGAAGATCATCGGCGACGAACCCTTCGCGGTGCTGCTCGCCGACGACCTGATCGACGCAAACCCGCCCGTGCTCGCGCAAATGCTCGAGCGCTTCAATCACTATCACTGCTCGCTCGTGGCGGTCGAGAACATCGAGCGCGCGGATTCGCGCGCGTATGGCGTGGTGACGGGCAAGCCCTGGGACGATCACGTGTTTCGCATGTCGCGCATCGTCGAGAAGCCGGAGCCCGCGCTCGCGCCGTCCACGCTCGGCGTGGTGGGCCGCTACGTGCTGATGCCCGGCATCTTCGAACACCTGCGCCGCGTGCGTCCCGCCCAGGCCGCGCGCGGCGAGGAATGGCACTTGAGCGACGCGATCCAGTCGCTGCTCGCCGACGAGCAGGTGCTCGCGTATCGCTACAACGGCCGGCGCTTCGATTGCGGCAGCAAGCTCGGCTATCTCAAGGCGAGCGTCGAATACGCGCTGCGCCATGCGGAAGTGGGCGAGGCGTTCGGCGCGTGGCTGCATACGCGCGAGGCCGCCGATGCGCTGCGTGCATTGCGCGGCACGGCGCCCGCTGCCGCCGACGCACTCGAAGCCGACGCGCCGCTCGCGGGCTGAAGCCGCCGGCCGGAATCCGTCGAAACGCCTGCGCGATCACGCCCCCGATTGCGCGGGCCGCATCGGCCGAACGATCTCATTGGCCATTCAGCGGCACTCCAGCGGCACTCCAGCGGCACTCCAGCGGCACTCCAGCGGCACTCCAGCGGCACTCCAGCGGCACTCCAGCGGCACTCCAGCGGCACTCCAGCGGCACTCCAGCGGCACTCCAGCGGCAATTATTACGGCATCCTTAGCAAAAATACGCCTTCGTATTCGGATGCACGTCGTCGCGCGCCACGAGGTCTTCGGGCGCGAGCCACGCGTACTGGCTGTGCTGGTCGAAGCGCCCGACCGGCACCGTGCTGTCCAGCGTGAACGTATAGGCGAGCACGACGTAATGCGTGCCGATGCCGTTCTCGGCCGCGAAATTGTCCGGGTACAGATGCTCGTACACGCCGCCGAAGCGCGCCGACACGCGCTGCATGCCGACGATGCCCAGCTCCGTTTCGACAATGCGCGTGAAGGCCGCGTCGAGCCGCTCGTCCTTGCGGATGCGCCCGCCGGGCACGAACCAGGTGCCGCGCGCCGGACGGTTGCGGCGCTGCCCGACCAGCACGCGGCCATCGGCGTCGGCGACGATCAGGTCGATCGCGACGAGCGGCGCGAGGCGCACGACGTCGAGAAATTCGGTGGGCGACAGCATGAGCGGGCGTGTCCCTGTCGTAACGGTAGCGTGTGTGGGGTGCGGCTTGTTGACGTCTTATGGCGAAGCCGGAATGCGAAAAATTCCTATGCAGTCTAGGCGCAGCCGTTTTTTGCCGCACTGTCCGATACCGCCTAAGTCTCGTCACGGAGTGCCAATATGCGTTCGCCCGCGTGTGTCCCGTTCGCGAATGCGCCGCCGCCCGCTCGCGTCGCCGGCGGATTTACGGCGCGACGTAACCGGCGGGCGTGATCGCGCGCTGTTTGAGCACGGCCACGTTGTCCGACACCACGTACACCGGCGACGCCGTGAGGCTCAGCGTGAGCGCGCCGTCTTTATAGGGCATCGTCGTGGCGTTGCCCATCATGTCGAACACGCTCACGTTGCCCGAGCGCCCGCTCGCGTCCACCTGCAAGGTCCACGGCGTCGCGCGCGCGGCGTCGAAACCGGTTTTCGCGTTCCAGCGCGCGTTGTCGTGGCTCCAGAGCGCCGTGACGACCTTGCCGTTCGGGCGCGCGAACGCGTAGGCGTAGACGCCCGCGGGCGTGCCGCGCAGCGGCCCGAGCGTATAAGTGCCGTCGATCAGGCGCGTCATCGCGGCCACCGCGAGCGCGGCCGGCTTCGGGCTCACATTGGTCGCGCCGTACATGCCTTGCGCGTGGTCGAGTTCGAAAAACACGCCATAGCCCGGCGTGTTCTCGGGCATGTCCTGGGTGTAAAAGACGAAGGTGGTGTTCGCGCCCTCGCCGAGCAGGATCAGATGCGTGCGCGCCACCACGGCGCCTTGCGCGTAGAGCGTGTTCGCGTCGGGATAGTGCGGGCCGTATTTCGTGCCGATGTCGTAGCTGATGCCGGTTTCGGTCACGAAGAGCGGCGCGCCCGGCTTGAGCACGTCGTGCATCGCGGCGCGCAGCGCGCGCATCGCCACGGGCAGCGAAGTCGTGCCTTTCTCGTTGGTGTCGCCGAGCCGTTCGGGCGGATGCGAGGGGCTCGTGCCGAAATCGTAATAGCCATGCGCGGTCACGCCGTCGAGATATTTCGCAATGCCAAGCGGCGCGAACTTGCGCAGCCATTTGGTGTTGCCGTCGACGCCCGCGTAAGTCGGCCCCATCACGATCGCGGAAGGATCGGTCGAATGCACGCCTTCGTACACGGCCGCGTAGAGATCGACGAAATGCTGGTCGGTGTCTTTCCAGGGCAGGCCGCCGTCGGCGTCGGGTTCCCACGTCACCTGATAGTAGTTGTGCGCCTGATGCGGAAAATAGCGCGCCCGCACGCGCGCCGATTCCGCGCCCACGCGCGCCATATAGTCGCGCAGATCCGCGCTGGAAGTGGGCGCGAAGCTGTGCGTCTCCTGGCCGTTCGGGCTCGCCCACGCGGGAATGCCGTCGAGCAGGATCAGCCGCAGGATGTCGCTCTGGCGGAAATACGGCGCCAGTTCGCTGGTGTCCGGATTGAAGGTGTTGCGCGCCTTCGGCTCCATCGTGTACCAGCGGCGTTCGTCGTTGGCCCAGTTGAGCCCGAGGTCGGTGTAAAGCGGACGAAAGCCGTCGCCGCCGCAGCAATGCTGACCCGGCGCGAGATACGCGGTGCCTTGGCCGCCGAAGCGATGCAGGTCGTCGTGCGCGAATTTCGGCGCGGGCAGCACGGCGCTCACGTCGGGCAGCACGCCGAAGGTTGCGATGCCGGCGGGGCGCGTGCCGCGTTGCGGCAGGGTGGCCGCCTGCGCAACCAGCGACGCCGAAAACGCGAAATAGCCGGCTTGCGGCACCGTGCAGGCGAGTGTCGTCACGCGCGCGCCCGCCGCCACGCCGAACGTGCCGCTCGCTTGCGGACGATTCCACGCGTCCGCGATTTGCCACTGCACCTTGTCGTCGCGCGCGGCTTTCGTCGTCACCTCGATGCGGATCTCGCGGCCGCGCGCGAAGAGACGCGTGCCGTCGCTGCCCGGCGTGTCGGCGGAAATGGGCGCGTCGTCGGAAGACGCGGCTTGCGCACGCGTTGCGGCGCTGCGGCACGAGAGCGCGTCGGCGGCATGCGCGTTCGCGCTCGCGAGTGCAATCAGGAGTGCAAGCGCGGGTAAAAGCGACGATCTCGGCGCGACGCTTCGCACGAGAGTTCGCACGCCGTTAGCGAACGTCCACGCGGCATGCGATGCGCGCGCGGGGCTGGGCTTCGGCAAATTGCCGGGGCGAACTGCGGATCGCATCGAGGCGGCACCCTGAAAGTTGATCGACATGAACGCCAAGCCTAGAGGCAAGCGGGCGCCGCCCGCCGCCAGGGTCCAGGCTTTTCACGCAATCGCGGCGGATGCCATACGTCGCGTATCGGCCGCGCACCAGGCTATGTGCGCCAACGCACGCACCGAAGCATCCGATAAATAACGGCGCGGATTATCTGTTATTGTGCAGTGCACCCGGGAATAAAAGGTTTAATATCCCGACTGCACGCGCTTCAGGGATGCTTAAAGCTTATAAAACATCCTTTTAATCAGACGAATTAGCGCGCTGTCTTTTTTAGTCTTTCAGTTTAATCACACAGCTCCATCCTGCACTTAAGTGCATTGATCGGAATGCTTCCAGGTTTTCATCGTAATAAAGGCGAAAATACCGCCCGGACCAAACGGGGCGGCACTTTTGCCCTGTCTTGCGTAATCGGACGAACGACTTTGATAACGGCTTGCGCGCTCGCGCTCAAGCCGTGATGCGCATGCTTCAAAAGGTCCGCGACCGGACTTAATGCGCCAATGTCTCGCTAGTTTCGGTCAGTCGTGGTTGCGTCGATTTTTATCTGTCTATGATGCACTGCACACGGAATGCTATTACCACGACTTTTCACTTTGGACGGGGGATGTTTAGGGGAAAAGCATGGCGTACGCAAGTCTGGATTTACCGTCGTATACCCGTCCGCATTTCGTAACCGCGGGCGTCAGTCGAGAAGTGCGTCATATCGCAATACTGTTGTTCGATGGCTGTTCACTGCTTGGCGCCGGAATCGTGGCCGAAGTGTTTCATGTGGCCAACGAACTGTCTTCCGACACCTCTCGTAGCTTGCCTTACGACGTCAGCATTCTTTCCGCCGACGGCGGCAACGTGACCTGCTCGTCGTCGGTGCGGGTCTGGACCGATGGACTCGATGCGCGTCATTTCGTCGGCTTCGACGCCCTCTTCGTAGCGGGCGGCAAGGGTGCCTACGCCGCCGCCAACGACGAGCGCCTCATCGCCTGGCTTCGGCACGTGCATGCGAATACCGGAACCATTCGCCCGATCGGCGAAGGCCGCGCGTTGCTCGAAGCGGCCAATCTGTGCGGCCAGCGCGTGCAGCGCGAGTTCGGCTCGTACACGGTGCAGAGCACGCGCGACGAGAGCGGCGGCGACGCCGGCGACCGTCTGGAGTCGATGAAAAGCGCGCTGACGCTCGTCAAGCGAGACCTGGGCGTGGATGTCGCGCGTTCGGTCACGGAGCGTCTCATGCCCGATTCCGGAGGCAACCTCATGCCGTTCCTTGGCGACGCGCTGGGCAGCGCGCCCGCCGACAAGGTGCGCGCGGCGGCACGCTGGCTTCAGGAAAACTGCCAGCGGGCCATTTCGATCGCGGACGCCGCGCAGGTGGCCGCGATGAGCGAGCGCAACTTCCTGCGCCGCTTCAAGCTTGAGATGGGCATTACGCCATCGGATTACCTGTTGCATGCGCGGCTGGCGATCACCTGTAGCCTGCTCACCGATTCGGAGCTGCCGGTCGACAAGATCGCGCGCCGCACCGGCATGGGCAACGGCGACCGCCTCGCCAAGATTTTCCGCAAGCGCATGATGATTTCACCGACTGAATATCGCGAGCAGAGCCGTCGCGAAGCGGGCGCCTAAGGCCGCCTTCAGCTTCGCCGCGTCTTCGACACGCCGGGCCGGTTCGCGGGGAACCGGCCCCAAGGTATCGCTCGTCGCGAGACGGAGCGATCCTGCACTATTGTCAGGAGTCCGAACATGATCGAGAAATCAGCCAGCGGTCCGGATCAGCAACAGTCGCGCGCGCCGCAGCGGGAAGCGCCGCCGCAAAGCCAGCAGGAACCGGAGGCGCAAGCGGGGACGCAAGCGCAGACGCAAGCGCCCCCGGAAGCCGCGCAGGCCTGCACGCGCATCGTGCCCGTGGTGCTCGCGGGCGGCTCCGGCACGCGTTTGTGGCCGATGTCGCGCGAACAGTTTCCGAAGCAGTTGATCGGCGTGGTGGGCAGCGACTCGCTGTTGCAGGCCACCGTACACCGGCTCGACGGCTTCGCGCCCGAATGGCAGGTTTCGCAGTCGCCCATCGTCGTATGCGGCGACGAGCATCGTTTCGTGATCGTCGAGCAACTGCGCGCCTGCGGGCGCGACGCGCGGCTCGTGGTCGAACCGGCGCGGCGCGATACGGCGCCCGCGCTCACGCTGGCCGCCGCGCTCGCGTGCGCCGAAGGCGAGGACGCGATTCTCGTCGTGATGCCGTCCGATCACGCGATCGGCGACGTGAGCGCGTTGCAGCGCGCGCTCGCGGTGGCGGCGCGGCACGCGCAGCGCGGCGCGATCGTCACGCTCGGCGTGCCGCCGCGTTCGCCTGAAACGGGCTTCGGCTATATCCGCGTGGGCGAGGCGATCGCCGACGGCGCGCATCGCATCGACGGCTTCGTCGAAAAGCCCGCGCCCGAACTCGCGACGCAATATGTGGCGCAAGGCGGCTACTGGTGGAACAGCGGCATCTTCGTGATGCGCGCGAGCGTGTGGCTGGACGCCTTGCGCGCGTTGCAGCCCGACATGCACGCGGCCTGTCTTGCCTCGTTCGTCGACGGCAAGCTCGACGGCACGACCTTCCGCCCGGCCAGGGATGCGTTCGGCAACACGCCCGCGGACTCGATCGACTACGCCGTGATGGAGCGTCTTGCCAAGAGCAGCGGCTGGGCGCCCGAAGGCGTGGTGGTCGCGCTCGACGCGGGCTGGTCCGATCTCGGCTCGTGGGACGCCGTGTGGGCCGCGCTCGACAAGGACGAGGACGGCAACGTGGGGCGCGGGCGCGTGGAGTTCGAAGGCGCCGTGGCCACGTATGCGCACTCGGAAGGGCGGCTCGTCGCGTGCGTGGGCACCTCCAATCTCGTGGTGGTCGAAACCGCCGACGCCGTGCTCGTCGCCGACCGCTCGAAAGTGCAGGACGTGAAGGGACTGGTCGCGCGCATCAAGGCGCAGCGCGCGCCCGAGGCCGCCTCGCATCGCAAGGTGCAGCGTCCGTGGGGCTTTTACGATTCGATCGACCAGGGCGAGCGCTTCCAGGTCAAGCGCATCGTGGTCACGCCGGGCGCGCGGCTTTCGCTGCAACTCCATCATCATCGCGCGGAGCACTGGACGGTGGTGCGCGGCACGGCGCTCGTCACGCGTGGTGAGGAATCCTTTCTATTGAGCGAGAACGAGTCGACGTACATCCCGCTTGGCGTGCGTCATCGGCTCGAAAACCCCGGCAAGATGCCGCTCGAAATCATCGAAGTGCAGTCGGGCGCGTACCTGGGCGAGGACGACATCGTGCGCTTCGACGATACCTACGGCCGTTGCAATTGAACGGCACGGCGCCAGCAGCAGGATAACGATATGCGCGAGCTTCAAAACTTGATGGCGAGAGCGTTGGATGTGTCCGCGGTCATGCTCGGTGCGAGCCTGGCCTCGGAAATCCGCTTCGACGACGTCGCGCCGCGCGGCGTGAACGAAGCGTTCGTATTGCTGGCGGCGGCGTTCGCGCTCGTCATTTTTCCGGCCTTCGAGCTGTATCAGTCGTGGCGCGGCCGCTCCAAGGTCCTGCTCGCAAGCCAGGTGTCGTTAGCCTGGCTCGTGGTGCAGGGCTGCGCGCTGCTCGCCATGTACTCGACGATGCATCACGTGGATGCGGTGTCGCGCCTGTGGTTCGCTTATTGGACCGCACTCGCGGGCGGCCTGCTGATTACGTGGCGCGTAGCCGCGCACGGCGTGCTCTCGCACGTGCGGCGCGCCGGCCACAATCTGCATCAGGTGGCGATTGCGGGCTCGGCCTCGCAATGCGCGGAGATCGTGCGCCGCATCGGCAACGAACCGGGCTCGGGCTTTCGCGCGAGCGCGCTGCTGCACACCGTGCCGCACGCCGCGCCGGCGAGCGCCAACGGCGCGGCGGTGTGCGAGACCGTGGAGTCGTTCGCGCAGTTCATCCGCGAGCACGACGTACACGAGTTGTGGCTCGCGCTGTCGCTCGCCGAGGAGCGCACGGTCGCGCGGCTCGTCACCGAATTCCGCAACGACCTCGTGAATATCCGCTTCATTCCCGACGTGCGCTCGCTCGCGCTGTTCGAGACCAGCAGCGTGATCGAGTTGCTGGGCGTGCCGGCCATCAACCTCGTGGCTTCGCCGTTGCCCGCGAGCGCGCAGTTCAAGAAGGCGCTGTTCGACCGCATCTTCGCGAGCGCGGCGATCCTGAGCCTGCTGCCGGTGCTGATCGCGATCGCGCTGGCGGTCAAGCTCACCTCGCGCGGGCCGGTGCTGTTCAAGCAGCGCCGCAAGGGCGCCGACGGCCGCGTGTTCACCATCTACAAGTTCCGCTCGATGCGCGTGCATACCGAAGCCGCGGGCGTGGTGAGCCAGGCGACGCGCGACGACCCGCGCGTGACGAAGCTCGGCGCGTTCCTGCGCCGCACGAGCCTCGACGAGCTGCCGCAATTCTTCAATGTGCTGCGCGGCGACATGTCGGTGGTCGGGCCGCGCCCGCATGCGCTCGAACACGACGACCTTTATCGAGGCGTGGTGGCGGGCTACATCCATCGCTATCGCATCAAGCCCGGCATCACGGGCTGGGCGCAGGTCAACGGCTTTCGCGGCGAGACCGATCGGCTCGAAAAAATGGAGCTGCGCGTCGCGCACGATTTGTACTACCTCGGGCATTGGTCGTTCTGGCTCGACATGCGAATCATCGCGGCGACGGTCGTGCGCGGCTTTCTCGGCTCGAACGCGTACTGAACCGCGCATGAACAACAACACAACGACGCGCGCACGAGGCCGTGAATTCGGGCGCGCGGGGGCTCACCAGACTCACCGGTATCGGGAGAGGGAAGATGGCGATGAACTTTGAGAGCGGTTATGGCTATGCCATGGCCGGCACGGACGAACGGTATCTGGGCGATTACCTGCAAACGCTCGCGGCGAACTGGCGCGTGATCGCGCTCGTGACGTTCGCGGTCACGCTGCTCGGCGCCGCGTATGCGTTCGTGGCGCAGCCGACTTATCGCGCGGACGTGCTGTTTCATCTCGTCGACAAATCCGACGACGGCAAGAAGAACGCGACGCTGCCGCCGCTCACGGGCATGTTCGACGAAAAGACTTCGGCGAACGGGCAGATCGAAATGCTCAAGTCGCGTATCGTCACCGAGGAAACGGTGAAGCGGCTGCATCTCGACATCAGCGCCCATCCGCGCGAAATGCCGGTTCTGGGCGGCGTGCTTTCGGGCTTCATGAACGGCAAGTGGGGCTTCGCGCCGCCCGCGTTCCTCAAGTCGTCGAACTATGCGTGGGGCGGCGGCGACATTGCGGTGTCGCGCTTCGATACGCCCGAAGCGTTGTTCGACCGGCCGTTCACGCTCGTGGCGGGCGAGAACGGCAGCTACGTGCTGCGCGACCCCGACGGCATTCCGCTTTTCGACGGCCATGTGGGCCAGGACGTGAGCGCCAATACCGCCGACGGCGCCATCGCGCTGCACGTCGATCGTCTGAGCGGCGCGCCCGGCACGCCGTTCGTGCTCACGCGCGCCTCCACGCTCACCACCGTCGAGCGGTTGCAGAAGTCGCTCGACGTATCGGAAGTCGGCCTGCAATCGGGCGTGATCCGCGCGAGCCTCGAAGGCCACGACAGCAAGCTCACGGCCGCGATTCTCAACAGCATGGCGAGCGAATTCATCGCGCAGGACGTGGAAAGCCGTTCCGCCGAAGCCGAGCACATGCTTGCGTTCCTCGATCAGCAGTTGCCGCAACTGCGCGCGCAGGTGGACGCCGCCGAGCAGAAGTACAACAACTTCCGCAACGCGCACGGCACGGTCGATCTGGGCGAGGAAAGCCGCCTGCTGCTGCAACAGGTGGTGGACAACAAGACGCGCCTCGTCGATCTGCAACAGCAGCGCGCCGAACTCGTGCAGCGCTTCACGGAACATCATCCGGCCGTGCAGGCGCTCGACGCGCAGATCGCCACGCTGCAAGGCGCGCAGTCCACGCTCACCAAGCACGTGCAAACGCTGCCCGACACCGAGCAAACGGCCGTGCGCCTCCTGCGCGACGTGCATGTGAACACGGAGCTGTACACGAACCTGCTCAACAGCGCGCAGCAACTGCGCGTGGCGAAGGCGGGGCAGGTGGGCGACGTGCGCGTGGTGGACTACGCGCAGGCGCCCGACGATCCCGTGCGGCCCAAGCGCGTGCTGGTCATCATCGTTTCGATGGGCGTGGGCCTGATTCTCGGCATCCTGATCGCGTTCGTGCGCAAGTCGCTGTACGGCGGCGTGGAGCGCCCCGACGAACTCGAAACGGCGCTGGGCGTGCCGGTGTTCGCGGTGGTGCCGCGCAGCCCGAAGCAGTTGCGCCTGCAACATCATGTGTCCACGCGCCGCCGCGGCCTGCACGTGCTCGCGCAGCAGTCGCCGCAGGACGTGGCCGTGGAAGGCGTGCGCAGCTTGCGCACCACGCTGCAACTGTCGCTTGCCGAAGCGGGCAACAACATCGTCATGCTCACCGGCTCGCGGCCCGACGTGGGCAAGTCGTTCCTCTCGGTCAATCTTTCGGCGCTCGTGGCTTCGGTGAACAAGCGCGTGCTGATCGTCGACGGCGACATGCGGCGCGGCGACGTTCACTCGCACTTCGGCATCGCGCATCAGCCGGGGCTTTCCGACGTGCTGCTCGGCGCCGATCTCGCTGCGTCGATCCAGCGCGACGTGCTGCCCGGACTCGACGTGCTCGCGAAAGGCTCGCTGCATTCGCATCCGTCCGAACTGCTGATGAGCGGCCGCTTCGAGGCGCTGCTCGAAGACCTCAAGACGAAGTACGACCTCGTGATCATCGACACGCCGCCCGTGCTCGCGGTCACGGATTCGACCGTGATCGGGCGTTACGCGGGCACGACGCTGCTCGCGATCCGTCACGGACGCCACCCGCTTTCGGAGCTGGAGGAAACGGTCAAGCGCCTGCGCATCGGCGGCGTGAATCTGCGCGGCGTGCTGCTCACCGACGTGCCCAAGACGGGGGCGTTCGTCGGCGGCGGCTATCGCGGCGGCTACTACGGTTACGAGAGCATCGCAGGCTAACAGCAGTAACACACACGCCCGGCCTCCACCGGATCGACGGCATGACGGAAGGCAGGGCACGAGGCGCAAATCCGCATATAACCCGTTTCGCGTACGCGCGAGGGAGAGAGAACGATGTCACGTAAGGTTGCGTTGATCACCGGCGTCACCGGTCAGGACGGCTCGTATCTGGCCGAGTTGCTGCTCGAGAAGGGCTACGAAGTGCATGGCATCAAGCGTCGCTCGTCGCTTTTCAACACGGACCGCATCGATCACCTGTATCGCGACGTACACGACCCGGAGCCGGGCATCCAGCTCCATCACGGCGAACTGACCGATTCCACGGCGCTCATGCGCGTGATCCAGCGCGTCGGCCCGGACGAAATCTACAACCTCGCGGCGCAAAGCCACGTGGCGGTGTCGTTCGAGGAACCGGAATACACGGCCAACGCCGACGGTCTCGGCACGCTGCGCATTCTGGAGGCGATCCGCATTCTCGGCATGACGAAGAAAACGCGCTTCTATCAGGCGTCGACCTCGGAACTCTACGGGCTCGTGCAGGAAGTGCCGCAGCGCGAAACCACGCCGTTCTATCCGCGCAGCCCCTATGCGGTCGCGAAGCTGTTCGCGTACTGGACCACGGTGAATTATCGCGAGGCGCACGGCATCTACGCGTGCAACGGCATTCTGTTCAACCACGAGTCGCCGCAGCGGGGCGAGACCTTCGTCACGCGCAAGATCACGCGCGCCATCGCGCGCATTGCCGTGGGTCTGCAAAAAGAGCTGTATCTGGGCAATCTTTCGGCGATGCGCGACTGGGGCCACGCGCGCGATTACGTCGACATGCAATGGCGCATGCTTCAGCAGGACACGCCGGAAGACTTCGTGATCGCCACGGGCGTGCAGTACAGCGTGCGCGATTTCGTGCGCCATGCGGCGGCGGAACTGGGCGTGACGATCCGCTTCGAAGGCGAGGGCGTGGATGAAGTGGGCATCGTCGACAAGGTGGAAGGCCGCGAGACGCGCCTCGAACCGGGCGCCGTGATCGTGCGCGTGGACCCGCGCTACTTCCGCCCGACCGAAGTGGAAACGCTGCTCGGCGACGCCACCAAGGCGCAGGAAAAGCTCGGCTGGCGCCCGGTCACGACCTTCCAGCAACTCGTGAAGGAAATGGTGCGCTCGGACTTCCAGATCGCGCGCCGCGACGCGCTCGTCACGCTCGCGGGCTTTCGCGCGCTCGAACATCACGAGTAAAGCGCATGGACAAGAACTCCCGCATCTTCGTGGCCGGCCACCGCGGCATGGTGGGGTCGGCGCTCGTGCGCGCGTTGCAGGCGCACGGCTACTGGAATCTCGTCACGCGCACGCACGCGCAGCTCGATCTCACCGACCAGGGCGCCGTGAACGCGTTCTTCGAAACGGAGAACATCGACGCCGTGCTGCTCGCGGCCGCGAAGGTGGGCGGCATTCTCGCCAACGCCACGCAGCCCGCGCAGTTCGCCTACGACAATCTCGCGATCGAAACCAACGTGATTCGCGCGGCGTATGGCGCGGGCGTGGAGCGGCTCGTGTTCTTCGGCTCCTCGTGCATTTATCCGCGCGAATGCCCGCAGCCGATCCGCGAGGATTATCTGCTCACCTCGCCGCTCGAACCGACCAACGAAGCCTATGCGATCGCCAAGATCGCGGGCCTCAAGCTGTGCGAGGCGTACAACCGCCAGTACGGCACGCGCTTCGTTTCGCTGATGCCCACCAATCTCTACGGGCCGAACGACAACTACGACCTCAAGAGCAGCCACGTGCTGCCCGCGCTGATCCGCAAGGCGCACGAGGCGCGCGCGAACGGCGACGCCGCGCTCGCGGTCTGGGGCTCGGGCACGCCGCGCCGTGAATTCCTGCACGTGGACGATCTCGCCGACGCGACGATCTTCGTGCTCGAACACGATACCGGCGACGGCGTGTACAACGTGGGCGTGGGCGAGGACTTGTCGATTCGCGAACTCGCGCAGCGCATTTGCGCGGTGGTGGGATTCGAGGGCGAACTCGCGTTCGACGCGAGCAAGCCCGACGGCACGCCGCGCAAGCTGCTCGACGTTTCGCGGCTCGGCAATCTGGGCTGGCGCGCGCGCATCGGGCTCGACGAAGGGCTCGCGCGGACGTATCGCGATTTCCTGGAGGCGCGCGGCGCGGGTTCGCCGGCCGATTCGACTCCCGATGCGACGCCCGATTTGAAGCCCGATTTGAAGCCCGATAACCACGCGGATGCCCAGGCCGATTCGATGCCCGCGCCGCAAGCGGCCAGGCCGGCCGCGGTGGCGCAAGCGCGGGCCTGAACACGCCGGGAAGGCGGTTATTGGCGGGCGTCGTGTTTGGACCGGATATCGACGCCCGCCTTTTTTACGTGCGGCACGCGTTGCCGCAAGCGTGGCCTCGCTCGCCACGAATCGAACGGAGCAGGAAGGCGCCGCAATGAGAATCCTGATCTACGGTTTGAATTACGCGCCCGAAGTCACGGGCGTGGGCAAGTACACGGCGGAGATGGCAGAAGGGCTCGCGGCGCGCGGGCACGAGGTGCGCGTGGTGTGCGCGCCGCCTTACTATCCGCAGTGGCAGGTGCATGAAGGCTGGCGCGCGTGGCAATACCGGCGCGAAAGCGCGCACGGCGTGCGCGTGCGGCGCGCGCCGCTCTGGGTGCCGGCGCGGCCCGGCGGCGCGAAACGCATCCTGCATCTCGCCAGCTTCGCGCTGACCTCGTTGCCGCTGTTGCTGCGCGAGGCGTTCTGGCGTCCGCATATCGTCATGCCGATCGCGCCCACGCTGCTGTGCGCGCCCGGCGCGCTCCTGCTCGCGCGCGCGGCGGGTGCGCGAGCGTGGCTGCATATTCAGGACTTCGAAGTGGATGCCGCGTTCGAACTCGGCTTGCTCGAAGGCGGCGACACGGCGAAGGCGGCGCGCGCCGCGCGCGGCTTCGAGCGTGCGTTGCTGCGCCGCTTCGACATGGTTTCGTCGATCTCGCCGCGCATGGTCGAGCGCGCCATCGGCAAGGGCGTGGACAGTTCGCGCGCGGCGTGCGTGCCGAACTGGGTCGACACCAACGCGATCTATCCGCTGCCGCAGCCGAGCACGTTTCGTAAGCGACTGGGCATTCCGGCCGCCAATACCGTGGTGCTCTACTCGGGCAACATGGGCGCGAAGCAGGGCATCGACATTCTCGCCGACGTGGCCACGGCGCTTGCCGCGCGGCGCGACATCAGCTTCGTGTTTTGCGGCGACGGCGCGGCGAAGCGCGATCTCGTCGCGCGCTGCGCCTCGCTGCCGAACTGCCACGTGCTGCCGCTGCAACCGGTTGCGCTGCTCAACGAACTGCTCAACGTCGCCGATATCCACGTGTTGCCGCAACGCGCCGACGCCGCCGATCTCGTGATGCCTTCGAAGCTCACGGGCATGCTCGCGAGCGGGCGCGCCGTGGTGGCGATGGCGCGGCCCGGCACGAGTCTGCACGAAGTGGTTTCGGATCACGGCATCGTGGTGCCGCCCGAGGACGGCGCGGCGCTCGCGGGCGCGATTGCCGCGCTTGCCGGCGATCCCGCGCGGCGTGCCGCGCTCGGCCGCGCCGCGCGCCGCTACGCGCAGCAGAATCTCTCGCCGGAGTCGATCTTCGGCGCGCTCGAAGCCCGCATGGCGGCGCTGGCCGGCGTGCCGGCGATCGCGCGCGTGCAAGGCGCCGAAGCGCCGCGCGCGGCGAAATCGGGCAACGCCGCGGCCGGTGCGGCCGGAGCGGCGAGCGTGAAGGAAACGGGCGGACCGCCGCTGCCGGAAGTCGAGCGCTCCGACGTTTAGGGCGCGGGCGGAACGTCGAGGCGGGTGCAAGGTCGAGGCGGACGGCACGTTAAGGCGGGTGGAACACATCCACGCGGCCAGCGCGTCGAGGCGGGCGGAGCGTCGAGGCGGGCGGGACGTCAAGGCATGTGGAACGTCGAGGCGGGCGTGACGTCAAGGCGGGCGGCACGTCGAGGCGGGCGTGACGTCGAGGCGTGTGGAACGTCAAGGCGTGTGCAACGTCAAAGCGGGCGGCACGTCGATGCTGGCGGGACGTTAGGTGGGTGGGGCGTCCAGGCGGGTAACGTCGATGCGGGCGGAACGTCGAGGCGAATGGATGAACGGCCTGGATGAGCGGCCCGTATGAGCGCAACATCCGGGCGCCGTCAGGCGCGGCACAGGCTGCCGCGCCTGACGGCGCTTCACCACGGCGACTTGTAAAGCTGCGAAGCCGATTGCCGTTGCGACGCATACGGGCTGCCATAAAGCGGCGTGTTCGGCGAGGTTTGGCTCGCGCCGTAGTCGTACGCGGCCTTGGCGTCGCTGGCCGCGCCGCCGCTGTATTTCGCGCCGCCGTGGCCGATGCGCTTGCGCAGATCCGCCGAGCCGCTGCGCGTCGGGCTCGCGGCCGCCGCGTTGCTGGCCGCGTAGAAGTCGGAGGGATTGACCATCTGCATGCGCGATTCGCTCGTGAGCGCGTGTTCGGTGGCCATCGGCGAGGCGCCGTCGGTGGTGTAGGGATTGGCGTCGTACGGACTGTCCTGCGACGCCGACGGGCCGCCCAACAGGCGCTTTTCGTCGGCTTTCGAGCGGCGCAGGGCGCTCGTCATCGTGTCGCCCTGGAAGCTGCCGCCGTTCGCATCGCTGTCCGGCGACGATGCCGACGACGAACCGCTGTCGCGCTGCTGCGCGTGGGCGAGCGGCGATGCGACGCCGAGGAGGCACGTGACGCACGCGAGCCACGCGCCTGTCGCCGCTAACGCCGATGATCGAAACGAACGAGTGAGCCGGGCCATGACCGTGTTCCGCGCGCCGCGCGTGATGGCGGCAATGCGTTCATGGTGCGCGCCGCGCCTCGCGCGGTCGCGCCAAAACCCCGGCGGCGTCGGCCAGGCGAGCGATGCTGCGCGGGCGCGGCCCGATAATGGTCCACACGTTCGCAGCCCGCGAAGGAGGGCGCATGACGCAAGCGGTGGAAAGCCTCGGCACGATCGACAAGCGCGAGCAAGCGGCGCGCGCGGGATCTCGCGCGAACCTGGCGCAGGCGCAGACTCGCGCGGCGCCGCGCACGCGCGACGCCAGGCTGCGCGAAGCCGGAGCGCACGGAGCGAAAGCGCGGGAACTCGACGCGCAGCAGCCGGAAGCGCAGCAGCCTGAAACGCAGCAGCCTGAAACGCAGCAGCCTGAAACGCAGCAGCCTGAAACGCAGCAGCCTGAAACGCAGCAGCC
>NZ_CAJMZE010000041.1:0-46942 GCF_905220235.1 Paraburkholderia sp. J41
CATGGTGCTCGATGAATACGCCGACGTCGACGCGGCTTCGCGCGCCCAAGCGCGTCGCACGCGCGCGCTGCTGAAGCCGCACGGCACGGTGCGCGTGGTGCGCGAGCGCGTGCATCGTCGCGAGGTTGACGCGTGGCGTGGCTATCGCGCCGCCATCCAAGCGCTTCAGCGTCTGTAGATCGCGGCCCGTGCGGTCTTGCGCGCTTGCCGCCGACCGCCGCTTACCGCTTACCGCCCGCCGCTTGCCATTTGCTGCCCGCCACCTGCGAGGAACAGGACATGCCCGAACTCAACGACACGGTGTTTTCGCTCCATCGCGGAACGATTCCGTTATTGCTGTCGATTCCGCATCTTGGAACCCGCATCCCTGGCGACATCGCCGCGACGATGACGGAGACGGCGTTGCGCACCGACGACTGCGACTGGCATCTCGACCGGCTCTATGCCTTCGCCAGACGGCTGGGCGCGTCGATCATCACGCCTGCGTACGCGCGCTACGTGATCGACCTGAACCGGCCGCCCGACGGCGCTAACCTCTATCCGGGCCAGGACACGACGGGGCTGCTGCCCGTCGATACCTTCGACAAGGCGCCGCTCTACCGTGACGGGCAGGTTCCGGCCGAGGCGGAGATCGCGCGCCGGCGCGACGCCTACTGGGCGCCGTATCACCGGGCGCTCGCGGGCGAACTCGACGCGTTAAGGCGCGAGCACGGCAAGGTGCTGCTATGGGACGCCCACTCGATCCGGTCGCGCGTGCCGCGTCTGTTCGCCGGCACGCTGCCCGACTTCAACTTCGGCACGGCGGGCGGTGCAAGCGCGCTGGCCGGGCTTGGCGAAACGCTGGCGGAGGCGGTGCAGCGGCACGGCAGGTATTCGGCCGTGTCGAACGGGCGTTTTCGCGGCGGCTACATCACGCGGTGCTACGGCCGGCCGGAGCAGGGCGTCCATGCGGTGCAGCTCGAACTCGCGCAGCGCACCTACATGGACGAGCAGGCGCCGTACAGCTATCGCGAAACACGGGCCGCGGAGGTTCAGCCCCTGCTGGAAACCCTGGTCGCCATTGCACTGGAAGCCGTGCGCGCCGATAATGTTCAATAACAAAAAAAATATTGTTCATTTTTTTTGATAAACATATGCTGGACTCAGATGTCGCAGGCGTTCCACGAGCCGAAGTCTAGCCGCGCACGGCCGCCGCCATCGTCCGGCCCCGCTCGTTGCATGTCGCACGTTGCCAAGCAAGGCGCTCGCGTATTGTGAGCAGTAAAAAAGGAGATCGCATGAGAGTTCGTCCTCGCACCGCAGTGGTTGGCCTATGCTGCGCGCTGGCCGCCGGCATGAGCACGCTTTGCGCCGGCGCGCAGCAGCCGGCCGCTGGGGCGGCCTACGACGTCAGCCCGCTCGCCATGCCCGGCAAGAGCGTGGAGGCGCCGCCGAAGGTGGCCGCCGCGGGCAGGATCGTGCTGTGTACGGAACTGGGCGATCCTCCGGGCGGCTTTCTCGCCGAGGACGGCGTGACGCCGAAGGGCTTCAACGTGGACGTCATGTCGGCCATCGGCCCGGTCATGGGCGTGAAAAGCGAGGTGGTCAACTACCCCTTCGCCGACATTTTCGCCGCGCTCGATTCCGGCAAATGCGACGCCGTGATGTCGAACAATTCCCGGAGTCCGGCGCGCGCCGCCCGCTACAACTTCGTCTCGTACATGACGATGCGGCTCGGTCTCATGACGCCCAAGGGCAACCCGCTGGGCCTGAAGACGTTCGGCGACCTGTCCGGCCGTCGCGCCGCCGTGCTGGTTTCCAGCACGACCGAGCGGCTCCTGAAGGACGCGAGCGCGAAGGCCGTGGCGGCGGGCAGGAAGCCGATCGACATCCAGTCGTATCCGCAAAACACAACGGTGTTCCGTCAATTGCAGTTGGGCCGCGTGGATGCCTTCGTCGGCGACGCGATGACCATCGGCTACTTCATCCATCTGATGCCGAACCGTTTTCAGGTAGGCGGGCTGCCGGTCGAGCCGCTCACCATCGGCATCGTGATGCGCAAGGACGATCCGCAGCTCGAGGCGGCGGTGCGCAAGGCCTATTTCGCGCTGTACGACAGCGGCTACGTGCAGCGCGCGGCGAAACAGTGGGGCATGGACGGGCTCGTCACGCTGTGCCGCGACAGCGCGCCGTGCTCGTGAAACGGCATGCGCATGCGGCGGTAAGCGAACGGCGGCGGTGAGCGCCGGCGGTTGGCGCGAGTTGCGGTTTCCACGTCCTGTCATGTAATCGGATTTCCGGATTTTCGAAATGCACTTTGACGTCGGCTATTTCCTGGCATTCGTCTTTCATCCGCCGCTCGCGCTGCTCCGGGGGCTGCTGACGACCGTGCTGACGACGTTCGTGTCGATGGCGCTGGGCGTCGTGCTGGGCTTCCTGCTGTGCCTCCTCGGGATGTCGCGTTATCGCCCGCTGCGTTGGGCCAACCAGGCCTACATTTTCGTGTTTCGCGGCACGCCGCTGCTGGTGCAGGTGATCCTCATCTACTTCGGTTTGCCGTACCTGACGCGGGTGAATCTCTTTCCGCAAAGCGTCGAGCTGTTCGGCGTGATACCGGTGGCGGGCGCGATCGTCGCCGGTGTCGCGTCGTTCGCGCTGCACGAAGCCGCGTATATCAGCGAAATCGCGCGCGGCGCGCTGGGCGCGGTCGAACACGGCCAATGGGATGCGGCGCGCGCGCTGGGCATGTCGCCGTCGCTCGTCATGCGGCGGGTGATTCTGCCGCAAGCTGTGCGCACCATGTTGCCGCCGCTCGGCAACCAGATCAACAGCATGTTCAAGGCGACCTCGTTGCTGTATCTGATCGCCGTGCCGGAGATGCTCTTTATCGCCGACGCGGTGCAGGCCGTGAACTACAAGACGCTCGAGGTCTATCTCGCCATCTCCGTTTATTACCTGGCGTTGACGAGCGCGTGGAGCTTCGTCCAGCAGGGATTGGAGCGGCGCTATTCGAAGGGTTTTACGCTGGGGTGACGCGATGCGGGCGCGCGGCGTTCGCAGGATGGTCGTGATGGTGCTGCCGCTTTCGCCGAAGTGCGCGAAAGCCGGCGTGGGAGATTGCCGGTGAATTTCGATACGCATTACTTTCTTGAACTCGTGTTCGCGCCGCCGCCGCCGTTGCTGTACGCCGTCTGGCTCACGGTGTCGATTACGTTCGCGTCGATGGCGGTGGGCATGGTGACGGGGTTCTTTCTCGCGCTGCTCGGCCTGAGCCGCGTGGGCGTGCTCAAGGGCATGAACGGGTTCTATGTGTGGTTCTTTCGCGGCACGCCGGTACTGGTGCAGCTCTTTCTGATCTATTTCGGTTTGCCCTCGCTATTCGGCATCGACCTGTTTCCCTCGCAGGTGGACACGCCGCTTTTCTCCATCAGCGGCAGCATTCTCGCGGGCATTCTGGCGTTCAGTCTGCACGAGGCCGCTTATGTGAGCGAGATCACGCGCGCCGGCATTCGCTCGGTCGATCCGGGGCAGCGCGAAGCCGCGCTCGCGCTCGGCATGACCCGCGCGCTCGCGATGCGGCGCGTGATCCTGCCGCAAGCGCTGCGCACGGTGCTGCCCGCATTGGGCAACCAGTGCAATCTGATGTTCAAGACCACGGCGTTTCTCAGCGTGATCGCCGTGCCGGAACTGGTGCATACGGCCGACAGCCTGCGTTCGGCCAATTTCAAAACCTTCGAGGCTTATGCCGCCATCTCCGTCTACTACCTGCTGCTGAGCGGAGCGTGGATGTTGCTGCAACGCTGGGTCGAGAAGCGACTGGCGTGGGATTCCCGCGCCGCGACGCGAAAAGCCCGCCGCGGGGCCGCGACGCTCGTACAACTGGAGAACTGATATGGCCGATCGCCACGCCGCGCCCGCTGTCGAACTGCGCAATGTGAGCAAGTCCTTTGGCGCGTCGAAGGTATTCGAAGACGTGTCGCTGACGGTGGGACAAAACGAAACCGTCGTGATAATCGGGCCTTCCGGTTCCGGCAAGACGACGCTCATCCGCTGCATCAACCACCTCGAAACCGTCGAGGCGGGCGAGATTTTCGTCAACGGCGCGCTCGTCAGTCACAAGATGTCGGGCCACAAGCGCGTCGCGCTCAGCGAAAAGGAAAAGACCGTGACGCGCCGCCGTGTCGGGATGGTGTTCCAGCGCTTCAATCTGTTTCCGCATTTGACCGCGTTGCAGAACATCATTGATGCGCCCATGCACGTTCTCGGGCAGTCGCGCGAGGAAGCGACCGCGCATGCGCTGGCTTTGCTCAAACGCGTGGGGCTCGCCGACAAGCGCGACCACTATCCGGCGCAACTGTCGGGTGGTCAGCAGCAGCGCGTGGCCATTGCGCGCGTGCTCGCCATGAAACCCGAGATCGTGCTGTTCGACGAGCCGACCAGCGCGCTCGACCCGGAAATGGTGGGCGAAGTGCTGGCGGTCATGAAAGAACTCGCGCGCAACGGCATGACGATGGTCGTCGTCACGCACGAGATGGGTTTCGCGCGCGAGGTGGCGGATCGGGTGATCGTCATGGACAAAGGCGCGATCATCGAGGAAGGGCCGCCCGACGACGTGTTTTCGCGCTCGCGCAATCAGCGCACGGCGTCGTTCCTGCAACGCGTGGCGTGAGCGTGACCTCCGCTGCGCGTCTTGCCGGCTTTGTCTCGGATGCCCGCACGTTGCCGGCGGCGGTGATCGAGCGGGCGCAACGGCATATCGCGGACACGCTGGCCTGCCTGTACGCCGGAACGGCTTCGCAGGCCGTGCGTTTGATGCGGCGCGTGAGCGTGGCGCCCGAAGCCGCCGCACCCGTTGTGGTGCCCGGCCTCGGACGATGGCGCGATCCCGCGCTGGCCGCGTTGCTCGCCGGCCTGTGCGCGCACGCGGATGACTTCGACGACACGAGCGAATATTCGATGAACGGGCACCCGAGCGCGCCCGTCGTCAGCGCATTGATTCCCACTGCGTGCCTGACCGATGCGAGCGGTGCCGACGTGGTGCGCGCCTACGCGGTGGGCGTCGAAGTCGCCTGCAAGCTGGGCCTGGCCGTGGGCGAGAGCCATACGCGGCGCGGCTGGCACACGATGTCAACGCTCGGCGCGCTGGGCGCGGCCGCGGCGGCCGCCAATCTGCGCGGCCTGAGCCGCGCGCAGACCGAGCGGGCGCTCGCCATTGCGTGTTCTTTCGCGGGCGGCCTGCTCGGCAATACGGGGACCATGACCAAGGCGCTGCACTGCGGCCGCGCCGCGCAAGCCGGTTATCTGAGCGCGGCGCTCGCGCAGCAGGGATTCACCGCGGGCGCCGATATTCTGGAAACGGAGGGCGGCTTTCTCGATGCGCTGACGGACCGCGCGGTCTCGCGCATCGAGTGGGGCGCGCTGGGCGAGCCGTGGGACCTGGTGGCACCGGGTTTCGCCATCAAGCTTTATCCGTGCTGTAGCTGTACGCATCTGTGCATCGACGCCGCTCTCGCGCTTCGCGGGCGGCACGCGTTCGCGCTGTCGGCGATCGAATCGGTGCATTGCACCGTGCGCGAAGAATGCACGCATTATCTGCGCTTTCCCGCGCCGCGCACTGCCGTCGAGGCCAAGTTCAGCCTGCATTACGTAGTGGCGGCGGCGCTCGCGCGCGGGGCGGTGCGGCTCGACGACTTCGAAGCCGAGGCGCTTGAACGCCCCGATGTGACCACGCTCATGCACAAGCTCCACGTGGCGGTCGCGGGTCCGGGCGAGAAGGAAGGCCGCGTCGAGGTGCGTCTTGCCGACGGCAGGCGGTTCGCGCTGCGCCGCGATGCCGCGCGCGGATCGCCGGACGATCCCGTCGAGTGGGACGACATCGGCGCCAAGCTGAAAGACGGCATGGCGAAATCCGGCGTGCTGAGTCGGGTCGATGCCAACGCGCATGTTGCGGCGCTTCGCGAGATGTCACGCGCCCCGCGCTTTTCCTCTCTGCTGATCGGGGGCGACGCCGAAGTTCGCCCGTAACCGGCGTTCGCCGCCGCTTGCATTGCCCGCCGCGCCGCCAGACCGGCGCGCGGTTTCGGGCTGATCGCGCCCGGCCGTCTAGCGGCTCCTCCTGCTCATTTCCGTTCCCTCGGGACGGCCGGGTTGCCGTGACCGGCCGCTCGCACGGCCCGGGTTTCGTCGCCGGAAAAATTATTGTTCAATAACATAAAAATAATTGTACATAGTTTTTGATAAACATATTCTTGTCCTTGTAACAACACGGCGTCCGGCGAGCGAACTTCCTCTGCGGGAATGCGCAGCGGACTCAAACACAGGCTGATTGGGAGAGGCCATGGATATTCGTACTTATGCAGTAGTCCTTAGCTTGATGATCGCGGCCGCGGCGAATTTCGCAGCCGCGTCGAGCGCCGCGGAAGTCGCGCCCGGCACGTCGTATCAGATCAAGCTTCCGGCGATACCGGCGAAAGGCGTCACGCCGCCGGCGCGGCTCGCGGCGGCGGGCAAGATCGTGATGTGTACCGATCTCGGCGACCCGCCCGGCGGTTTTCTCGACGAAGACGGCGTCACGCCGAAGGGCTTCAACGTGGAAATCATGTCGGCGATCGGTCCGGTCATGGGCATCAAGACGGAAGTCGTGAACTACCCGTTTGCCGATATTTTCGCGGCGCTCGATTCGGGCAAATGCGACGCCGTCATGTCGACGAATTCGAAAAGCCCGGCACGCCTCGCGCGCTATGACTTCGTCGATTACATGACGATCCGGCTGGGCCTGATGGTGCCGAAGGGGAATCCGCTGGGTTTGAAGAACTTCGAGGACCTCTCGGGGCACCGCGCCGCCGTGCTGGTTTCCAGCACCACCGAACGGCTCGTCAAGGCTGCCAGCAACAAGGACGTGGCCGAAGGAAAGAAACCGGTGGAAATCCAGTCGTATCCGCAGAACACGGTGGTGTTTCGTCAGTTGGAGATGGGCCGCGTCGACGCGTTCGTGGGCGACGCCATGTCTATCGGCTACTTCATGAATCTCGACAAGAACCGCTTCGAAGTGGGCGGTCTGCCGGTCGATCCGCTCACCATCGGCATCGTCATGCGCAAGGACGATACGCAGACGGAGGACGCGGTGCGCAAGGCGTATTTCGCGCTCTACGACGCCGGTTATGTGGAGGCGTCCGCGAAAAAGTGGGGGATGTACGGGCTGGTTTCGCTTTGCCGCGACGACAAGCCGTGCATGTGAGCGTGTGCAACGTCATGCCGGTTTGCTGCTGAGACGACGATGCCGGGACGATGCGTCCGGCGTCGGCCGCATGCTTTCTTCGCCTGCATTCGCGCCGCGGATGTCGGGATCTTGAGACGCAACACGATTGAGGACGATAGTGATCAATTTTAGAAAAATCGGCATTGCCGTGACGATGGTGCTGGGTGTCTGGGGGATGACCGGCGTGACGGCCGCGCATGCCGCCCAGGATATCGCGACTCCCGCGACGCTCGTCCAGAAGGGCGTGCTGACCGTTTGCTCCGACCTGTCGAATCCTCCGGCCGAAGGTGTGGCCGACGACGGCAAGACGCCCAAGGGCGCCGCGCTCGACATCGTGTATGCCGTCGCAAAGAAACTGCGCCTCAAGCCGGAGATCGACAATTACCAGTTCTCGGGCATCTTCGCGGCGCTCGACACGGGCAAGTGCGATCTCATCATGGCGAGCCTCGGCAAAACGCCCGAACGCGCGCAGCGTTACGCGCTGGTGGACTACTGGAGCGTTGCTTCCGGTCTGCTCGTTCGCCAGGGTAATCCGTACCACATGACTCATTTCGAAGACTTGTCCGGGCATCGCGTTTCCGCACTCCTTGGCAGCCGCAACGCCAAAGTCGTGAAGCAGATCAGCGATCAACTGGTGAGCGAGGGACGCGCGCCTATCGACATCGTCTTGATGAATTCCTACGTCGCGGCATTTCAGGAACTCATGCTTGGCCGCGTCGATGCGCTGGTGGCCGACACGGTAGTGATCAACTACTTCAATCAGCAAGGTCACGGCCGGCTCGAAGTGGGCGGCGTGCCTGTTCCACCCAAAACGTGGTCGATGGCCATCATGAAAAACAACGTCGAACTGAAAAACGCGGTCGCCGCCGCGATCGACCAGTTGAACGCCGACGGCACCATGCAGGCGATCTCGAAGAAGTGGGGGTTGGAAACGGGCGTGGCGCTGTGCAGTTCGAGTCATCCGTGCGAATGACGCGCGTGGCGTGAAGGCGCGGCGGGCAGTACGGTGCGTGGAAAACGAGAGTGCTGGCGCCACGCGGCGGATTCCCGTGCAATTCCAGTGTGTTGCTTGACGACGACCGGCAGCCGTTGCCAGCACGACTGCGGGCCAGGAGACCATGATGTTGCTGAAACAGGCCGATATCGACACTTTTGCCGCCGACGGCGTCGTATGTTTGCGCGGGGTCATTCCGCCCGAATGGATTGAACGGGTGACGAAAGGCATCGAAAAAAACCTGCTGGAACCCGGCGTGCATCACAGTTACGCGGACGGCGAGACAAGACGCTTCTTTCAGGACGCGAACAACTGGCAAAGAATTTCGGAGTTCGAATCATTCGTGCGGTCCTCGCCCGCACGGGAAATTGCCGGGCATCTGCTGCGCGCTTCGCAAATATGTTTTCTTCACGATCATGTGCTGGTCAAACATGGCGGTGCCTCCAAGGCCACGCCCTGGCATCAGGACCAGCCTTACAGCCCGGTGGACGGCTGGCAGTTCTGCACGATGTGGATGCCGATCGACCCCGTGGCGCGCGATACGGCGCTGGAATGCGTGGCGGGCTCGCACGCCGCGCGCAAGTGGTATCGGCCGCAACGTTTCGTGGACGGTGCCCTTCGCGCGGAAGACGATCCGCGATGGTCGGTGCTGCCCGACATCAACGCGGACCGGTCGGCGTACCGCATCGTGAGCTGGGACATGGAGCCGGGCGACATCGTGGTTTTTCATGGGCTTACGCTGCATGGCGCGCCCGCGAACCATGGCGCGCAGCCGCGGCGCGTGCTGTCCACGCGCTGGCTGGGAGACGACGCGCGCGTGCAGCGGCGCAGCGGGAAGATGTCGCCGCCGTTGCCGGACGATGCGCCGGCCGACGGCGAGCCTTTCGAGTCGTCGCATTTTCCCTTGGTGTGGAAGCGCGCCGCGCCGCTCTAGCCTCGAACGGCAGGGCCTCGAACATCAGGCAGGTGTTCCGACACGGCGATAACGGAGATGCGATACGAGCGTCGGGCGAGGTCGGGGAAGCGGGAGGTCCGGCGATCGTTGGCGCTCATATCGTTGCCGCGTCGGCGCTAGGTGAACCGGCCACGGCATTTCCGTTGTCTCCCGACGGCTCGCAAAAGTCACAAAAATGTCACAATCTCACTGTCGATTGAGATCCGTGGTTCTCGGCGGGTCGCCTTGGGGAGTGAGAAGATGATCGGAAATATCGAGTTGCTGTCCCGGCTGTTGATTGCTGCGTTGCTTGGCAGCGTGATTGGATTTGAGCGTGAGCGGCTGAACTGGGCGGCGGGCCTTCGAACCCACATGCTCGTCTGCGTGGGAGCGTCGCTGATGATGCTGGTTTCGGCGTTCGGTTTTGCGGATGTTCTCGGCGAGAGGAATGTCGTGCTTGACCCTTCGCGGGTTGCCGCGCAGGTCGTGTCAGGTATCGGATTTCTCGGCGCAGGTTCGATTCTGCTCCGCGGCGAAGTGGTGCGCGGGCTGACGACGGCCGCCAGCCTTTGGTCTGTCGCGGGAATTGGCCTCGCGGTCGGCGGCGGCATGTACACCGCGGCTATCGGCGCCACGGTCATCATTCTGGTCATCCTCGCGGGGATGAAGCCTCTGGAGCGCCGGTTTATTTCGGTACGTCAGCAACGCAGCGTACAACTGCTTGTCGAGCGGGGCAGCGTCTCGCTCGATACGCTTCACCGAACGCTTGGCACCGGTAGCGTGCGCGTCAAGCAGTTCATCGTCCAGCAATCCGAGGACGACCCCGATCTCGACGACGTTCAGATCGCGCTGTCGCGCGTGACGGCAGCCGAATTCTCGGCAATATGCGTGCGGCTGGAGGCCATGCCGGGCGTTCGCGCATGCCGGCACGACAGAAGCAAGGGGGGCGACGCATGAGGCGGAAGTTGCGCGATGATTGTCGTTCGGCTCTCCACTGGCTTGACCGGCCATGCCTGCGTATCGACGAATGGCCGGACATGCCATGCTCCGCTTCGAGATGATATGTGCGCGAAGAATCGGGGCGGCGCTCACACGGCCGGCGTGCCCGCAGCGCGGCGCGCCGGAACGATGAAGATTCGCTCTCCCTCTTTATGTACGAGCTGTATCAGTTCGTCCACGGGCAACGCCGGGCTGTACAGGTAACCCTGAACAATCTGGCAGCCTTTTTTTCGCAGCCGCTCGGCCTGATCCCAGGTTTCCACCCCTTCGGCAATGACGTCGAGTCCGAAGCTGTGGCCAAGGTGCAGGATGGCGCGAATGATCGCCGCATCAGGCGGTGAGTCGAGCATGGCCCGTACGAAGCTCTGGTCGATCTTCAGGCGCGTAAGCGGATACCGCTTGAGCATGCTGAGCGAGGCGTAGCCTGTGCCGTAGTCGTCGAATGCGATGCCAACGCCCAGGGAGCGAAGCTCGCGCAGGGGCGCGATCATCTGGTCGTCGTGGCGCAGAATGATATTTTCCGTTATTTCGAGTTCCAGGCAGGACGCCTCGATTCCGGACTCTTCCATGGCATCGCGAACCGTCTGCGCCAGGTTGCCCGTGCGGAACTGCGCACCGAAAAGGTTGACACTGACCCGCAGCGGAACGCCGAAGTGCTGGCCCAAGGCCACGGTCTGGCGGCAGGCGGTACGCAGGATCCACTCGCCCAGCTGAGGTGCGAGCAGTCCCGCTTCCAGCGCGGGCAGGAAGACGCCCGGAGTCAGCAATCCTTTTTCAGGATGTTGCCAGCGCAGGAGCGCTTCCACGCCCACGAGCGCTCCGTCAGCAAGCGCCACTTGCGGTTGGTAGTACAGAACAAACTCACCCTCGCGAAACGCCCGGGTAAGTTCGCCCTGAAACGCCCGTCTTGACGCGGCCGCTTCGCGCAGCGGCGAACTGAACATGCGGTAACAGCCGCGGCCTTCTGCCTTGGCCTGATAGAGCGCAAGATCGGCATTTCCGGTCAGTTCGCGAACCGTTGCGCCGTGCTCGGGAAACAGGGCAATTCCGACACTCGCGCCAACGTTGATAGATTGTCCTTCGACCGTCAGCAGCGCGGACACCGAGGCGATAACGTTGCCCGCGATCTCCGAAGCGGCCCGGGGATCTTTGAGGCCCGGCAACAGCAGGGCGAACTCATCTCCTCCCATGCGTGCCACCGTATCGCCGGTCCGCACGCAGGCCCGCAAGCGCGTCGCGACCGCGGCCAGGACCGCATCGCCGCCGGAATGGCCAAGACTGTCGTTGACGTCCTTGAAGCCATCCAGATCGACCATCATCATGCCCGCGACCTTTTCCTCTGCCAGCGTCTGCTCCACGCGCATTCGCAGCATGGTGCGATTGGGCAGGTCGGTGAGGGGATCGATGTGCGCCAGCCGGAAAAGCCGCTCCTCGTTGCGTCTTCGCTCCGTAATGTCGCGCAGGATCGCGCCAAAACTAGGGTGGCCATGATCGCGCCACATTGAACCGGACAATTCCACCGGCACGGCGCTCCCGTCCGCGCGGTGAACCGTCATCTCCAGGGTACGTCCGTTTGTCAGGGAGTCGTCCTCGGCGGCGAGCTGCTTCAGCCGCAGCGAGAATTGTTCGGGCGCAATCAGGTCGATGCTGCGGCCCAGGATTTGCCCCGGCTGATAGCCGAGAAGGCGGACGGCAGCGGCGTTCCAGAATGTCACCCGCCCCTCGTCGTCCACGCAGATAATGGCGTCGGGCGAGGTCGCTGCGATATTCTCGAAACGGATCTGGCTGGCCTGGCGCGCCAGTTCGAGACGCCGCAACTCGAGCCGGTCCAGCACCAGGGCGGCCAGATCCTTGAGGTTCTGGCGATCTTGATCGCTGAATGTGTCGCGGGGAATCCGGTCGATGAGGCAGAGCGTTCCAAGAGGCATGCCCGTGGCGGACCGTAGGGGTGCGCCCGCATAGAACCGGATGAAGGGCTCTCCTGTGACAAGCGGGTTATGGCTGAACCGGGGGTCTTGCCTTGCATCCGGAATGACGGTGACGTCTTCGCGGAGCATGGCATGCGCGCAAAACGAAATGTCGCGGGCCGTCTCGCAGACTTCCAGTCCCTTGCCGGCAGCGAAGAGTTGCCGTTCGGCTTCCACAAGGGAAACGAGCACGACCGGCACGTTGAACACGCCGGCCGTGAGCTGTATCAGACGGTCGAATGCGGGTTCGTTCAGGACGTCCCCGACGCCGTATTCAGCAAGCGCGGTGAGTCGATCCTCTTCATTCACCGGTATCTCGTTGCCGTACGCCATGGCACCTCCCTCGCGGGGATAATTATTCGCGTCGCTTTACATATATCATAGGTTTCGCACGGATTGTTAGCGTGGATACAACGGCCCGGGCACGCACGGGACGCCGGGAACCATCACGACGAATGGGTCTCGACCGACTTTCCGCAAGACGAGCAGGGTGCTTTCAGGACGGTCTGTGCGCAATACGAACGCGCGTTCAGGAATTCGAGGTTCCAAAAGGCAGCCGATGGGCAAGCGGCAGAGTGGCTCTGCCCGGCAGAGCCTGCCGCGCGCGTGCCGTCCGAAGATCGCTGCCGGAAGTATTCGACCGGCATAAGGCGCAACCCCGCTTCAGGCGTAGCGCTCGATAGCCCTTCGGGTTCCGCCCCGCAAGGCCTGAACGGCGCGCAGCAGCGCCGTGCGCAATGCCTGCGTCTGCGCAAGCGGCGCCGGGAACACGTCCGTGATTTGCAGCATGGCGTCGACGAGCTGCCGGTCGTCGCGCGCGCCAGTAGCGGTTCGCACGAGCCGCTCGGCAAGCGGGTCGCTGATCTCGTGGCGCTCGCCGCGGTCCGACTTTCCTTCGAGAAACACGAACCATGCGGCAACGGCAAGGGCGAGCCGCTCGAAAGGCCGACCCGAATCCAGCCGTGCCGCAATGGTCGCCAGAATGCGCGGCGGGATCTTCTGGCTGCCGTCCATCGCAATCTGGGCGCAACGATGTTTTAGCGCCGGATTCGCATAACGTTCGAGCAGGGCGTCGCGATACGCCAGCAGGTCGAACGACGAGGGGACGTTGAGCGTCGGCGCGATCTCCTGCGTCATCATCTGGTAAATGAGCGCGCGCAGCGGCGCGTGATTCACCGCTTCGCTGATCGTTTCGAAGCCTGCCAGCATCGAAAGATAGGCCAGCGCCGAGTGCGTGGCGTTGAGCATGCGCAGCTTGGCGATCTCGAACGGCGTGACGTCGTCGACCAGTTGTGCCCCCACCGCGTCCCACGCAGGACGGCCCGCAGGAAAGGCGTCCTCGACCACCCATTGGCGAAACGGCTCGCACGGCACCGGCACGTTGTCGCGAACGCCCAGTGCGGCGAGCGCGGCGGCGCGATCCGCATCCGTCGTGGCGGGAACGATGCGATCCACCATGGTCGACGGAAACGACACCTGTTCCCCGATCCAGGCGCCGAGGCCCGCATCGAGCCGCGTGGCGAACGACACCACCACTTGCCGCAGGGCCGCGCCATTGTGCGCGAGGTTATCGCAGGAAAGCACCGTGAACGGCGCCGTGCCGCTGGCGCGTCGCGCCTTCAGCGCCGCGGCAAGAATGCCCGGCACGCTGACGGGTTCGCCGGGACGCGCGAGGTCGTGCGCCACCTCGGAACGCGTCAGGTCCACGTCGCCGCTTCGCGCGTCGCGGCAATAGCCTTTTTCGGTGACGCTCAGCGAGACGATGCGCACGCGCGCATCGGCGAGCAGTTCGAACAGTCGTGCGCGATCGAATGGCATCGCCAGCACTTCGCGCAGCGCGCGCGCGACTGTCACGCGCACACCGCCGGGGCCATGTTCGACGATGCTGTACAGGCCGTCCTGCGCCATCAGCGCGTCGCGCTTGGCTACGTCGCCTTTAAGCGTGACGCCGCAAATGCCCCAGTCGCCGCCGTGCGCGAGCATGGCTTCTTCCGTGTAAAGCGCCTGGTGCGCGCGATGAAAATTGCCGATGCCGAGATGAACTATGCCGATGGCGGGCGTGCGCCATTCGGCTGAAAGCACGTGACCGGACGAGGCGCGCAGGGTGTCGCGCGAAAGCGTGAGAGGTGGCGTCATGGAGGGGCGGAAAAGGTGTCGCGTGGTCGGCGAGGGAAAACCCGTAACTTGATGTGACATACTGGTATGGTAGTATGTTCTGAAATCGTTGCCCATTTAAGGAAATCCCTATGAAGATCATTCGCGCTGACGTCATCGTCACATGCCCGGGCAGAAACTTCGTCACTTTGAAAGTGGTGACGGACGAGGGCGTGCATGGCATTGGTGATGCCACGCTAAATGGTCGCGAACTGGCCGTCGCCGCGTATTTGCGCGACCACGTGTGTCCGCTGCTGATCGGGCGCGACGCGAGCCGCATCGAAGACACCTGGCAGTTTCTCTACAAGGGCGCTTACTGGCGGCGCGGCCCGGTGACGATGACCGCGATCGCGGCGGTGGACATGGCGCTCTGGGACATTCTCGGCAAGGTCACGCATCAGCCGCTCTACAAGCTGCTGGGCGGGGCGTCGCGCGAAGGCGTGATGGTCTACGGTCACGCGACGGGCCGCGATATTCCCGAGGCGCTCGACCGTTACGAGGAGCATGTCGAACAGGGCTACAAGGCCATCCGCATTCAGTGCGGCGTGCCGAACATGCGCTCGGTATATGGCGTCGCAAAGGGCAACGGCATGTACGAACCCGCGACCAAGGGCGCGGCGGAGGAGCAGAGCTGGTCCTCGGAAAAGTATCTGGATTTCGTGCCGAAGCTGTTCGAAGCGGTGCGCGACAAGTTCGGCTTCGACACGCATCTTCTGCACGACGTGCATCACCGTCTCACGCCGATCGAAGCCGCGCGGCTCGGCAAATCCGTCGAGGCGTACCGCCTCTTCTGGATGGAGGACCCCACGCCCGCCGAGAATCAGGAAGGCTTCCGGCTGATTCGCCAGCACACGGTCACGCCGATCGCGGTGGGCGAGGTCTTCAACAGCATCTGGGACTGCAAGACGCTCATCGAGGAGCAACTCATCGATTACATTCGCGCGACGCTCACGCACGCGGGCGGCATCACGCATCTGAAGCGCATCGCCGACTTCGCTTCGCTCTATCAGGTGCGCACGGGTTGCCACGGCCCGTCCGATCTCTCGCCGGTCTGCATGGGCGCGGCGTTGCATTTCGGTCTCTGGGTGCCGAACTTCGGCGTGCAGGAATACATGGGTTTTCCGAAAGAAGCGCTTGAAGTGTTCCCGCATGCATGGTCGTTCGCGAACGGCATGATGCATCCGGGCGAAGCGCCGGGCCACGGTGTCGACATCGACGAAGCGCTCGCCGCGAAATATCCGTACGAACCCGCCTATCTGCCGGTGGCGCGCCTCGAGGACGGCACGCTCTGGAACTGGTGAGCGCCTCCCGCGCACGCTCCGCAACCACGCCGCACGACACCCCGCACGACACCCCGCAAGACACCCTATACGCCCTCCGCGAACGATCAAGGATTCGACATGCTCGCAGCCGTTCTCCACGAAGCCAGACAACTTCATATCGACGAACTCGACGCGCCCCAGCCCCTGGCGGGCCAGGTGCAGATCCGCGTGCGCGCGGGCGGCATCTGCGGTTCGGACCTTTCGTACTACTTCAAGGGCAAGAGCGGCGACTTCGCCGTGCGGGAGCCGTTCGTGCTCGGTCATGAAGTGGCGGGCGAAGTGGCGGCGCTGGGCGAGGGCGTGACGGGCCTGCGCGTGGGGCAGCGCGTGGCGGTGAATCCGGGCCTGAACTGCGGCACGTGCCGCTTCTGCGTGAAGGGCATGCCGAACCACTGCCTGAACATGCGCTTCATGGGCAGCGCTTCCACGTTTCCGCACATGCAGGGCATGTTCCGCCAGTACATCACGGCTTCGGCGCGCCAGTGCGTGCCCGTGCCCGATTCGCTCGATTTCGCCCAGGCGTCGATGGCCGAGCCGCTGGCGGTCGCGCTGCACGCGCTGCGCCAGGCCGGCTCGCTCGTCGGCGCGACGATGCTGCTGGTGGGCTGCGGCCCGATCGGTTGCATCGTGCTCGCCGCCGCACGCAGCGCGGGTGCGCACCGCATCGTCGCGCTCGACCTCGCACCGAAGGCACTGAAGACGGCCGCTTCGCTCGGCGCCGACGAAACCGTGCTGGCGGGCGATTCGGCCCGGATCGACGCGTGGTCGCGCGAGCGCGGCACCTTCGACGTGGTGATCGAGGCGTCGGGCAGCCCCGCGGGTCTCGACACGGCGTTGCGCGCGGCGCGCGCCGGCGGCACGGTGATCCAGCTCGGCAACCTGCCGGCCGGCCAGTCGCCGGTGGCCGCGAATCTCGTCATGGCCAAGGAGCTGCGTTATCAAGGCTCGTTCCGTTTCGTCGACGAATACGCGTTCGCGGCCGAACAGATCGCTTCGCAACGCATCGACCTGCGCCCGCTGATGACGCACGTGTTTCCGCTTGCGCAAGCGAACGAGGCCTTCGAGGTCGCGCACGACCGCAATCAGTCGATGAAAGTGCATTTGAAGTTCGACTGAACGCTCCACGAAATCCCGGGTTGGAACCGGCGGCCGCCTCACGACAACAAGCGGATCACGCGCGCAACGCGCCGCCGGAAAATGAGTCAGGAGACACATGATGATCAGAAGCCAGCGATGGTTCGTCGTCGGCCTGCTGTTTCTGGCGGGCGTCGCCAATTATCTGGACCGCGCGGCGCTTTCCATCACCGCGCCGCTCATCCAGAAAGACCTTCATTTCACGCATGCGGAGATGGGCGTCGTGTTCAGCAGCTTCTTCATCGGCTATGCGATGTTCAATTTCGTCGGCGGCGTGCTGGCGGACCGCATCGGCGCGAAAAAGGTGTTCGGCGGCGCAATGGGCGTATGGTCGCTTTTTTGCGGCGCGACGGCGCTCGCGAGCAGCTTCGCCTCGCTGATCGTGTTGCGCGTGCTGTTCGGCATGGGCGAAGGGCCGTTCAGCTCGTCGAACAGCAAGATGGTCAACAACTGGTTTCCGCGCCGCGAAGTGGCGAGCGCGATTGGCGTGATCAGTTCGGGCACGCCGCTGGGCGGCGCGCTTGCGGGGCCGATCGTCGGCTTTCTTGCGATCCGGTTCGGCTGGCGCCCCGCATTCGTCATCATCATGGTGATCGGGCTGGCCTGGCTCGTGCTGTGGTCGCTCACGACCACGGAAATGCCGCAAGGCAACCCGCGCGTGAGCCAGGCCGAACTGGCGCTCATCGTCGAAGGCCAGCAGGCGGACGTGTCGATGACGCACGACGCGCAAGGGCGCCCGGCGGGACTCGGGCATTACCTGCGCCAGCCGCTCATTCTGGCGACCGCGTTCGCGTTTTTCGCCTACAACTACGTGCTGTTCTTCTTTCTCTCCTGGTTCCCGACGTATCTGACCGAGGCGCATCACATGTCGTTGCGCAACATGAGCCTCGCGACGGTGGTGCCGTGGCTGCTCGGCTCCATCGGCCTGGCCTGCGGCGGCTTCGTCACGGACGCGATCCTGCGTTGGACCGGCAATCCGCTGCTGTCGCGGCGCATCGTGCTGTCGGTGTGCCTGGGCGTGGCCGCGCTTTGCGTGGCGCTGGCGGGACGCGTGGCGGACACGCAAAGCGCGGTCGCCCTCATGTCGGTCACCACGTTCTTTCTCTATGTCACCGGCTCCGTGTACTGGGCCGTGATTCAGGACACCGTGCGCCGCGAAAACGTGGGCGGCGTGGGCGGCTTCGTGCATCTGCTCGCCAATCTCGCCGGCGTGATCGGCCCTGCGGTGACGGGCTTCATCGTCGAAGCGACGCATGGCGCTTACGGTGCCGCTTTCGTGCTCGCGGGCGGCGTGGCGATCCTCGGCGCGCTGTGCGCGTTCATCTGGATTCGCGAGCCGCGTGCGAGCGGCAGCAGCGCGAGGCCGGCCCGCGCGGCTTGATGCCGGTGGCTCCATCCGGAGCCTCGGCCCTAGGCGAGCGCCTTCACGCACATCGGCGTACCGACGCGCGCTTCGTCGGCCAGATCGAGCAGCGCGCCGCTCCGTGCATCGATGCGCCACACGGCGAGCTGATCGCTATCCTGATTCGCCACCAGCAGAAAGCGGTTCGACGGCGAAAGCGTGAAGCTGCGCGGCGTTCGGCCACCGCTCGGATGAATGCCGCGCCGCTGGGCGAGCGCGCCGTCGTCGGCCAGGGCATAGACGCCGATGCAGTCCGCGCCGCGAAACGAGACGTACAGAAAGCGGCCGTCGTTCGACACGGCGAGATCGGCGGCGTGGCTGCCGGCGAGCCCATCCGGCAGCGCCGCGATGGTTTGTTCGAGCGCGACGCCGCCGTTTTCACGCGCGTAAGCGAGCCGACTCAAGGTGTTGTTCAACTCGTTGACGACATAGACGCAGGGCAGCGACGGATGAAACGCGAGATGACGCGGCCCGCTGCCCGCAGGCAGGCGCAACGGCTCGCGCAGCGGCGGGAGCAGGCCGCCTTGCGTGTCGATGCGATAGACGCTCACGGTGTCGGCGCCGAGATCCGTCACGAGCGCGAAGCGATTATCGGGCGAGGGCGCGATGCAATGCGCGTGCGGCACGCTTTGCCGGTCGGCGTGCGGACCGTGGCCGTCGTGCCGGTAGGCGTTGCGGGCGGGCAGGAGCGTGCCGTCGTCGTGCAACGGAAAGCTCGCCACATGAAACCCCGGCGTTTCGTCGCGCGCTTCATGCGCGTAGTTTGCGACGAACGCGTGCCGGCCCGCACGATCGGTCGTGCAGAACACACTGAGGCTGCCGCGCGTGGCATGCCGCTCGCCCAGCGGCGCGAGCGTGCCCGTTTGCGCGTCGAAACGCCAGGCGCCGATCGATCCCTCCGCGTCGCCGAAGACTTCGCTCGTCGCATACAGCACGCCGCGCGCGCGCAGGGGCGCCAGATAGGTGGGATTGTCCATGCCGCCGAGCGTGGCCAGCGGGCTGAGCTTGCCGGTGGTTTCGTCGAGCCGCAGCGTCGTGATGCCGCTGCCGTTGGCGGTTTCGAAATGCGGCACCGCGCGATTCAGGCTGCCCACGAATATGAGCGCGCCGTTGCTGGTTGTCATCGAGTCTCCCATACGATTCATGCCGAGGTTCGAGCGATCCGGAAATTGCCTGGAACGAAGTCTACGCGTGCATCGCTTCGCACGATGTCGGGCAATTACCTACTTGTATGGTAGTAGGTTGATCATTATGATTCATCTCAGGGCGGACGTAACCAGCACGAGCCCGCAGCCGGTAGCAAAGAGCCGGGCATAGCGGCAACGACTGGCAAGCGGCGCGCGCGAGCCGACATCAACCGGCGGTCCGACGACACGACCCGACCGGACATTCAGGCCGATTCAAGGAGACCACAGTGGCATTCCATCCCATTCGTGCAGCACAATTCGTGGCCATCGTCGGCCTCGCGATCAGCACGGCGGCCGCGGCGGCAGTCGCGACCGGCGACACGTCGAAGGACAAGATCGCGCTGTCCAACAGCTACGCGGGCAATACCTTCCGTCAGCAGCAGCTCAAGAGCTGGGCCGAAGTCGCATCGCAGGCGAAAAAAGCCGGCCTCGTGGCCGACGCGCCCGCCTACACCACGGCCGAAAACCAGGCGACCGAGCAGGCCCAGCAAATCCAGAATCTCGTGTTGCAGGGCTACAAGGCCATCGTCGTCAACGCCGCATCCCCGACGGCGCTCAACGGGTCGATCAAGCAGGCGTGCGCGGCGGGCGTGGTGGTCGTGTCGTTCGACGGCATTGTGACGGAACCCTGCGCGTATCGAATTGCCGCGGACTTCCACAAGATGGGCGCGGAGCAGGTCGATTTTCTTGCGAAACAACTCAACGGCAAGGGAAATCTGCTCGAAGTGCGTGGACTCGCCGGCGTGTCGGTCGACGACGAGATTCATCAGGGTATTGTCGACGAAATCAGGAAGTACCCGAACATGAAGATCGTCGGCTCGGTGTACGGCCAGTGGACCCAAACTGTCGCGCAAAAGGAAGTGGCGGGCGTGCTGCCTTCGCTGCCGCAGATTGACGGAGTCGTCACGCAAGGCGGCGACGGCTACGGCGTGGCGCAGGCGTTCCGTGCCGCCGGACGCAAGACGCCCATCATCATCCTCGGCAATCGTCAGGAAGAACTGGCCTGGTGGCAGCAGCAGGGCGTGAGCACGTACAAGACGATGTCGGTCGCGGCCGATCCGGGTTCGTCCACGTTTGCGTTCTGGGCCGCGCAGCAGATTCTCGCCGGCAACAAGCTGCCGCACGACATGTCGTTGCCCACGCTGACCGTCACGCCCGAGTCGCTGGCGAGCGTGCTGCCGAAGACCGCGCCGGGCACGGTGGCGAGCGACGTGTTCTCGCGCGAGCAGGTCGTGAACATGGTGCTGGGCGCGAAGAAATAAGTCGCGGGTGTCGACGGCGCGGAATCACTCACCAAACCTGCGGAGCCTTGCAGTGAACCACTCTGAAAGCATCCTGCTTGGCGCGCTACCGGGCCGCCCGCGCGCGCAGGCGCTTCTGTCGATCCGCAAGCTGGCCGTGTCGTTCGGCTCGGTGCGCGCGTTGCAGGGCGTCGATTTCGACTTCGCGGCAGGCGAATGCGTAGCCATCGCCGGACACAACGGCGCGGGCAAATCCACGCTGATGTCGGTGCTTGCCGGCGCGCGGCGCGCGACCGAAGGCGTGGTCGAGATCGACGGCAAGCAGCATGCGAACGGGTTCGATGCGGCCGTGGCGCGCACGCTCGGAATTCGCTGCGTGTTCCAGGAATTGTCGCTCTGCCCGAATCTCACGATCGAGGAGAACATGCGCGCGGTGCATCCGCAACTGCGCGGCATGGGCTGGCGCAAGGTGGCACGGCGCATCATCGAGGCGCAGCTCGACGCCATCTTTCCCGGCCACGGCCTGCGCGGCACCGATGTGGTCGGCGATCTCACCCTCACGCAGCAGCAGATGGTGGAAATTGCGCGGGGCTTCGCGGAGGTGGATGCGTCGGTGCGGCTCGTGATTCTCGATGAACCGACGTCGAGCCTCGACCGCTATACGGCGCAGCAACTGCTCGGCTATATCCGCGCGAGCGCACGCAGGGGCATTACCTGCATTCTCATCACGCACATGCTCGAAGAGATGCTGCAAAGCGCCGACCGCGTGATGGTCATGCGCGACGGCCAGATCGTCTCCACGCTGCCCGCGTCGAATCTCGAGAAAGAGCACATCATTCGCGCGATGGGGCAATTTTCCGAGGCCGTCGAGCCCGCGACGCGACGCGCGGCGCGCAGTGCGGCCGAGCCGGCATTTCAATGGCGCTTCGGACCACGGCGGCGCACCACGGTCGAAGCCGCGCGCGGCAGCATCGTGGGCTTCGCGGGACTGGCCGGGCAAGGTCAGACCGACGCGCTGCTCGCCATCTACGCCCAGGCGCGCAAGCGCGGCTCGCGGCAGACCGTCGCGTTCGTCGCGGGCGACCGGCGCGCCGACGGCGTGTTCGCCGACTGGTCCATCGCGGAAAACTTCGATATCCGCTCGCTTTATGACCGCCAAAGCAAAACCTGGATTGATCGCGCGGTCCTGCGCGAGCTGTTCGACACGTGGAAAGCGCGCATCAACATTCGCGGCGCGGGAGCGGCGGACCCGATCCTCGCGCTCTCGGGCGGCAATCAGCAAAAGGTGCTGTTTGCCCGCGCGCTGGCGGCCGACGCCGAACTGGTGCTGATGGACGACCCGATGCGCGGCGTCGACATCGGCACCAAGCAGGAGATCTACGCGCTGTTGCGCGCCGAAGCCGCCAAGGGGCGCACCTTCCTCTGGTACACCACGGAAAACGACGAGTTCGCCTATTGCGACCGCACCTATGTGTTCCGCGCGGGGCAGGTGACGCGGGTGCTCGATGCCAGCGAATGCAATGAAGAGGCGCTGCTGGCCGCCAGTTTCGACGAGGTTCCCGCATGAATTCGACTCCGGCCACGACGGCGCTCGCCCGACCGCGCCGCCGCCCCAATCTGCGTGCGGCGTTGCCCGTTGTCTCGCTGCTGGCGGTGCTGGTACCGATGGCGATCATCCAGCCCAACACGCTCAGCTATTTCGGCATGGTGATGCTGCTGAACCTGGGCGTGCCCATCGTGTTCGCGACGCTGTCTCAGCTCGCGGTCATCACGGCGAACGAACTCGATCTGTCGATCGGCTCGTTCGTGAGTCTGGTGGCTTGCATCGGCGCCACGCTGCTGGTGCAGCATCCCTTGCTCGGCTGGCTCGCGCTGGCCGGCTGCGTCGTGCTGTACGCGCTCGTCGGCGCCTTGATCGAGTTGCGGCGCATTTCTTCGGTGGTGGTGACGCTCGGGCTGTCGTTCGTCTGGAACGGCGCCGCCGTGCTGCTGCTGCCCTCGCCGGGCGGCACGAGCCCCGGCTGGCTCGGTGCGCTGATGGGCTTCCAGTCGCCCGTGATTCCGGCACCGCTCGTCTGGACCGCCGGCATCGCGCTCGTCGCGCACTGGCTGCTGATGCGCTCGCCGCTGGGCGTGGCGCTGCGCGGCGTGGGCGGCAATCCGGCGGCCATGCGCCGCTTCGGCTGGTCGATCGTTCGCGCCAAGGCGCTGCTGTTCGGCTGCGCCGGGGTGTTCGGCGTTTGCTCGGGACTCGCGCTGCTCGGCCTCACCACCTCGGCGGACGCCAATATCGCGCTGCGATACACGTTGCTTTCGGTAGCAGGCGTGATTCTCGGCGGCGGCGAATTCGTCGGCGGCCGGGTGTCCGCGCTCGGCGCCGTGCTCGGCGCGATCACGCTGACGCTGGCGTCGTCATTTCTCTCGTTTCTACAGATCGCACCCGAATGGCAGATCGGCCTTCAAGGACTGATCCTGATCGTCGTGCTCTCGCTGCGGCTCGTGTTCGGTCATCGTAAAGGTCAATCATGAATTCGACGCATCCGGCGCGGCCGGTTCGAGGTCTCGCCCTGGCCGCCGCCTTGCATAAAGCGCCCTGGCTGTGGTCGGTGGGCGGCGCGCTCCTCGTGGGCGTCGCGGCCATGATGACCTTCGGTGCGACGACGGCGGGCAACATGCTTTCGGCGGCGTCCGCGTTCGTGGTGTTCACGGTGTTGGTCGGGCTCGGGCAGATGCTGGTCGTCACGAGCGGGCCAGGCAATATCGACCTGTCGATACCCGCGGCCATCTCGCTCTCGGGCGGCGTAGCCATGCACGTGATGGGCGCGCGCGACGGCGCGCTGCTGCCGGGCTTGGCGGCGGCGCTGGGCGTGGGCGCCGCGATTGGCTTCTTCAATTACGCATTGATCCGCGCGCTACGCATTCCGCCGATCATCGCGACGCTCTCGTCGAGCTTCGTGCTTCAATCCATCGCCATCAGTCTCGGACGCGGCAGCGCCGCGCCGCCGCCGCTGCTCGAAAACTTCGCGCTGAGCCATGTGGCGGGCGTGTCGAGCCTGGCGTTCGTGGCGCTTGCGGCCACACTGGCGGTGGCGGTCGTGCTGTTCCGGCTGGTGGCGGGCCGCAGCCTCTCCGCCGTCGGCCAGAACCCGCGCGCGGCGAATCTCGCGGGCGTGCGGGTGGAGCGCGTGCGCTGCGCGACCTACGTGAGCTGCTCGGTGCTCGTGGCGCTGGCGGCGGTGTTGCTTGCCGCGTTCTCCGGCGGGGCGACGCTCGATATGGGGGCGGACTACATGCTGCTTTCCGTGGCGGTAGTCGTGATCGGCGGCACGCAGGTGTCCGGCGGTCGCGCGAGCCCGACGGGCGTATGGGGGGCGGCGTGCTTTCTGTTTCTCATCAACGCGCTGCTCAACGCCAGCGGCACGGGCGCAGGTGTGCGGGCTATCGTGTATGGCGCGCTGATCATCGGCGTGACGACGATAGCGGGGGGATCGCCCGCCGCGCGCCGCTAGGTTGCGAGCTGGGCGTACCGGGGAATCGCCCGCAAACATAGTAGTATGGCGGTGAACATGGCGACGGCCCCGTATGACGACGACAATGCCCGGCGGACCATCGCGTAACTTTTCTTGCCGCAACCACAACGATGAAAGCAGCCAAATCCGCTGGAGTCAGCCCCGACGTCAGCCCGGCCAATACGAGTTATCCAGCGCTGACGATTGCCTCGCCGAAGCGTGCGCGACGCCGTCTCGGCGCGACCGGTTCGGAGCCGGCGGCGCTGCCCGATCTCCGCTCGCAGTTGTCGACCGAGTCGCCTGAGCCGATTACCCGGCAGATTTATCGCGCACTGCGTCAGTCGATCTTCGCCGGGGAAATGGTGCCCGGTACGCCACTTTCCGAAAAGGAAGTATCCGACATGTTTCAGGTGTCGCGCCAGCCGGTGCGCGAGGCGTTCATCAAGCTCGTCGAGGCGGGCGTGTTGCAGGTGCTGCCGCAGCGCGGCACGTTCGTGAAACGCATTTCGCCGCGCCGCGTACGCGAAGGCCGTTTCATTCGCGAGGCTATCGAAACGGCGGTCGCGCGCAAGGCGGCCGAGCACATCACAAAGGAACAACTCGATCGGCTCGCCGACAACCTGCGCGAACAGCGTGTCGCGGCGAAGGCGAACGACACGGCCGCGTTTCTCGCGCTGGACGAGGCGTTTCATTGCACGATCGCGCAAAGCATCGACTGCCAGGCGGCATGGGACACCATTCAGGACATCAAGGCGCAGATGGATCGCGTGCGTTATTTGAGCTTGCCCGACGATTCGCCGCTCGACCATCTGATCAAGCAGCATGCGAAGATTCTTGCCGCGCTGAAGGCGCACGATGCCAGCGCCGCCGAAGATGCGATGCGCGCGCATTTGCGCGAAATTCTGGTGACGCTCGGGCCGATTGCGGCGCGCAATCCCGCATGGTTCGAAGCCGACGAACGCGAGATCGTCGCGCTGGCCGATTGAGCGTGGGCGCGGGCCGTCCGCACGGGCGCCGCGCTTTTTGCCGTACTGCGTTTTCGTTCTTTAGCGAAGTCTACGGACTTCGACCATTGATGTTTTTATCCGGCTTCCGAGCAGATTCCGACGGCTACATCCCCGGAAACGCTTGGGACCTGATCGGATAAGTTGGGAGAAGGAAGCTGTCAATTAGAATAACCGGCGATCGCCTTTATCTCTAGATAATCACCGAGGCCGAATTCCGCGTGCTCGCGGCCTTCAGCCGGCGAAGCTCGGCTGCCAGCTCCGTGCGGGCCGCGTCGGTCAGCATGCCCTGCACAAACTCCAGCGTCTCGCCGTGCCCGTTGAAGCTGCTTTCGAGAAAGTCATCGAGCCCATGGGTACAGAAATACTGACGGATCGGGCCGCCCGGGATCCAGTCGAAATCGCGCGCGACAAGCAGGCGAATCCGGTCGCCCGGCATCAGCGCGATCAGGCCCATGCTCTCGAGTGTCAGCAGGAGCTTGAGACACGCGGCGCGCGTCAGTCGGTAGGCACGGATGATGTCGTCTACGCCCCAGTGGTTCAGCGCGCAGACAGCCACCAGCATCAGGCGTTCGTCCGAGACCAGTTGCGCTTCCTTGGCCGCGCTCAGCATTCGCAACGCCGGAATGGCCGGCGCCGATTCCTGCACCAGGTCGGACAGCGTCAGGCCGAGTAGCCCGCACACCTCTTCCAGCCGGTCGAGCGTGAAGCGGCCTTTCGCGAAGAGCCGCTTTACGCTTGGTTCCGAGAGCCGGAGTGTTTGTGCCACATCGCGATAGGTGAGCCGTCGGGCGCGCAACTGACGCTTCAGGGTTTCGACGAGTCGAGCGGATTCGGACGTCGTGAGGTATTGGAAAATGATACCGAAAGGGCGATTTTAAGCCACCGGAATAAGGAGACAGGCATCCGCCGACACTATGGCGGCACAATTCGTCGGGTCCTCCACGCAAGAGTCGCCTTCATGCCATTTCCTTCGTCTGCACCTGCTGCACTGCCGTCAACCTCAGGGCTTGCTGGCAAGCTCATGCCGGGCGACCTGTTGTTCATCCGCGTCGCGTCGCGGCCATTTCTCGAGATCGCGACCGCTACCCGGAGCTGGACCAATCACGTCGGGATCGTCGTCGACACGACGAGCAACGAACCACTCATCGCGGAGAGCACGTTTCCGTTCGCGCGCCTCACGCCGTTATCCAGTTTTGTCGGGCGCTCCATGCAGGGCAAGGTCGTTGCGTCCCGGCTGGCTGTTGCCCTTGGTGCGGCGCAGGCCCAACCCATTCGCGCTGCGGCAGCGCGGCGCACCGGCATCTTCTATGACACGGGTTTCAATCTCGATTCGCGCCGCCAGTTCTGCTCACGTTTCGTTCATGAAGTGCTCGACGAGGCACTGGATATGAAGATCGGCGAGGTGCAGACGTTCGAACAGCTTTATGCCGGCAATCCCGACGCGGATCTCCGGTTCTGGAACGCCTGGTTCCTCGGCCGCATTCCGTGGGAGCGCAGGACGGTCACGCCGGCCAGCGTGCTCGAGAGCCCGTTCCTTGACCTGATCTTCGACAACCGTTCGCCGTGCCGCTGATCCGAGTCGCCGCGACACCCCTGATACTTCAGGCAACCAGCGTTTTCTCATGCCATGCACCAAAGCACCTCAACGCCCACGAATCGCCCCGGCCATGCGGTCACCCGCCCGTCGTCTGCTGCCGCCCTGCTGCACGAGCGCCGTTTCGCACCGTTCTTCTGGACGCAGTTCTTCGGGGCACTGAACGACAACGCCTTCAAGGTCGGTTTCACGTCTCTCGTCACCTATGAGGCCGCGCTGTTTCAGGGGATAGACGGCAGAACGGCCGCTTTCCTGATTCCCGCAGTCTTCGTACTTCCCTTCGTCCTCTTTTCTGCAACGTCCGGCCAGATTGCTGACAGGTTCGACAGGGCGACGCTGACCCGCTTCGTCAAGTCTTTCGAGATTGTGGCAATGCTGATCGGCGGCACGGGATTCTGGTTGCACAGCGCGCCGCTGCTGTATGTATGCACTTTCCTGATGGGCATGCATTCCGCGCTGTTCGGACCGGTGAAATACGCCTATCTGCCGCAGCATCTCGCCGAAGGGGAACTGGTTGGTGGCAACGGGCTGGTCGAAACGGGGACGTTCGTCGCGATCCTGCTCGGCACAATCGTCGGCGGCTTCGCGGCGACTACGTCGCATGGATCGCTCGTGCTCGCTGGGCTGGGTATTGGGGTCGCGGTTGCCGGACGGGTGTCTGCGGCGTTTGTGCCCGTGTCGCCGGCCCCGCAGCCAGCATTGCGCATCGATTGGAACCCTGTCAGCGAGACGTGGCGCAATCTGGGTGTCGCCCGCACCGACCGTACGGTTTTTCTCGGGCTGCTCGGAATCTCGTGGCTGTGGTTTATCGGCGCAACGTTTCTGTCATCGTTCTTCAGCTTTGCGAAGGACGTGCTCTATGCAAACCCCGACGTCGTGACCGTGCTCCTCGCGACGTTCTCACTGGGCATCTGTACGGGCTCGTTGCTGTGCGAACGTCTCTCGCGTGGACGCATCGAGATCGGGCTCGTGCCCCTCGGTTCGATCGGCATCAGCGTCTTTGCCATCGATCTCTTTTTGGCAAGCCACTCGCTTCCGTCAACCGGGCACCTGCAGACGGTCGGCACATTTCTGGGCGCGCCGTCACACTGGCGTGTGCTGGCCGATCTGTTCCTGCTCGCCGCGTTTAGCGGGCTCTACAGCGTGCCGCTGTACGCGCTCGTCCAGAGCCGCAGTCCCGAGAGTCACCGGGCGCGCATCATGGCTGCGAACAATATTCTCAATTCGCTCTTCATGGTGGCGTCCGCCATGATCGCGATGGGGCTCGGCGCCGTCGGGGTCGGTGTGCCCGGCCTCTTTCTCGTGACAGGGCTGCTCAACATCGCCGTCGCCGTGTATATCTACTCGCTCGTGCCGGAATTCATGCTGCGCTTTGTCGCATGGCTACTGGTGCATACGATCTACCGCATTCGTCTCGTGGATACGCAGCGCATCCCGGAAACGGGCGCGGCCGTGCTCGTGTGCAATCACGTGAGCTTCGTCGATGCGATCGTGATCATGGCGGAGAGCCCGCGTCCGATCCGGTTCGTTATGGACCACCGCATCTTCCGCTCGCCCTTGGCGGGCTGGCTCTTTCGCCACGTGAAGGCAATCCCGATTGCGCCCGCGCACGAAGATGTCGCGCTGCTTGAGCGTGCCTATGAGCGCTGTGCGGAGGCCCTTGCGCAGGGAGAACTGGTCTGCATCTTTCCGGAAGGCAAGCTGACCCGCACGGGCGAGATAAACGCGTTTCGCCATGGCGTCACGGAAATCCTGCGCCGCTCGCCGGTGCCGGTCGTGCCGATGGCGCTGCGTGGCCTCTGGGGGAGCGTATTCTCGCGCGACGCTCAGGCACGCGTGCCGCGCCCGCTGCGCCGCGGCGTCATGAGCCACCTCACACTCGCCGTGGGCGAACCCCTGGCCGCGGCGGAGGCCTCGCCGCAACGCCTGCAGCAGATCGTGCATGACCTGCGTGGTGCGCGCCCTTGAATGCACGCACCGCTTCAATCGACAAACGCCCGCAAACGATCTTCGAAATTTCTACTGCTGCACCGAACGACAAAATGAACAAGAACTGGCTCAATTCCTACCCGGCTGGCGTACCCGCTGAAATCGACATGACGCGTTATTCGTCGATTGGCGAACTGTTCGAGGAGAGCTTCCGCAAGCATGGCCCAAAGCCGGCGTTCGCCTGCATGGGCCGGTCGATCAGCTATACGCAACTGGACAAGCTCTCGCAGCGGCTCGCCGCGTGGCTGCAATCGAAGGGCCTCGCGCGCGGCGCGCGTGTTGCGATCATGATGCCCAACGTGCTGCAATATCCGGTCGCGCTCGCGGCCATACTGCGCGCGGGTTATGTCGTCGTGAATGTGAATCCGCTTTATACGCCGCGTGAGCTGGAGCACCAGCTCAAGGACAGCGGCGCGGAGGCGATCGTTGTGCTGGAGAACTTCGCAGTGACGTTGCAGGCCATCATACAGAACACGTCAGTCAAGCATACTTTGGTGGCGTCGATGGGCGATCTGCTGGGCGCGAAGGGCTTGATCGTGAACTTCATGGTCCGGCGCGTGAAAAAGATGGTGCCCGCGTGGCACCTGCCCGGGCATACGACGTTCACAGCCGCACTGGCCGAAGGTGCACGGCGGCCGTTCATCTCCGCAAGGCAGGGGCCCGACGACATCGCGTTCCTTCAGTATACCGGCGGCACGACCGGCATTTCGAAGGGTGCGAAGCTGCTGCATCGCAATCTGATCGCCAACCTGCTGCAGACCCAGGTGTGGCTCGAGCCAGCACGCACGAAGCGTCCGGACGTCACGCAGTTCACGACTGTCGCTGCGTTGCCGCTCTATCACGTGTTCGCGCTCACTGTTTGCGCGTTGCTCACGATCCATACCGGCGGGCAGGCCGTGTTGATTCCGAACCCGCGGGACATGGCGGGCATGATCGAAACGCTGCGCGCCTACCGCATCACCATGTTCCCGGCCGTGAACACACTTTACAACGCGATGCTGGAGCACCCGGACTTCGGTCAGCTGGATTTTTCGCAGCTTTTCGCGGTGGTGGGCGGCGGCATGGCAGTGCAAGAGGCGGTCGCGAAACGCTGGTTCGAAAAGACCGGCGTGCCGATCATTGAAGGCTACGGACTCACGGAGACCTCGGCGTGCGTGACGTGCAACTCGCCAGTGTCCACAGCGTATAGCGGTGCGATCGGTCTGCCGCTGCCGTCCACGGAGGTGTCGATTCGCGATGACGACGGCAACGAACTCGGTATTGGCCAGTCTGGCGAACTCTGCATTCGCGGGCCGCAGGTGATGGCGGGATACTGGATGCGCCCCGACGAGACGGCGAACGTAATGACGTCCGATGGCTTCTTCAAGTCGGGCGATATCGCCGTGATGAGCAAAACTGGCCTTGTGAAGATCGTCGATCGCAAGAAGGACATGATTCTCGTCTCGGGCTTCAACGTCTATCCGAACGAGATTGAGGACGTGGTGGCGCAGCATCCTGGCGTATTCGAAGTCGCGGCAGTCGGCGTGCCTGACCGGCACTCCGGCGAAGCGGTCAAGATCTTCGTGGTCCGCAAGAGCAAAGCGCTGACCGATGCCGACCTGTTCGACTGGTGCAAGGAACGGCTCACAGGGTACAAGCGTCCAAAACTCGTCGAGTTCAGGGAGGTGTTGCCGAAGAGCAATATCGGGAAGATCTTGAGACGGGAATTGCGCGATGGAGCCGCCTGAGCGAGTTCACATCGGACTCAGGCCATCGGTATCCGGAGGTTGATGAAGCGGTCGCCCGAAGCAGGTTTCGCACGCGTCCCGGGTTTCGGGTCGGAGATGTTGAACCCGGAGACGCCATTGATGCAGCGGGGTTTATTGTGACAACTGATGAGTTTCAGGGGCAGCGGCCGGCAGGCCTCTTTCTGGTAAACCGGCTTGCTTGTTCGAGCGTGCGAACTGATAGGTAGCGCATTTGTACCGCACCGGCGGGCGTTTGAATCCTGCCGATTCGCCAATAGAAGCAGAGATCCCACGCGAACAGCGCAAAAGTCCACTGCGCGGCGTGCGGCAGGCGGTCGATCCAGTGCAGGTTTAGATGCGCGAGAACCGCGGCGTAGACCGCGATCTCGACGCCACGGAAGGCCCGCATCAGGATATGGCCGGAATTGAGATTGAAAACGAGTTCCGTCCAGACCGTGCGTTCACGGCGCATCGCTTTCAGCAGGAGCGCTTCCGCGAGAATCAGGCTGCCTCCCACGGCGCAAGCGATGGCGGATGGACTCATGCTGGACAATTCCCTGGTGTTGGCCATGTTCTGGCTTCACAAATCCCGCCGCAGCGAATGTGCGCCGACCGAACCGGAGCGATGCATCCTTTCGTGACGACGGCGGATGTAAAGTCGGACATGCGATTGTAAGCAATGGGGTTATCGAAAACGCAGGCCTTCATGTCGGCGACGCGCGAATCGCACTTTCCTCATCGCCGCCGCCTTTGGTGCATAAAGGCGGCTTGGTGTACGTAGATGTCCGAATCTTTCAGGCACGCCAAAGTCTGCATTTACCGGAACAGACTCAACAGCCACAAAACCGGGCGGATGGTGACGGGCTCCGCGGACGGATTCAACGTGAGACGAATCCTGTACACCACGTAGGCGGGAACCTCGCGCCAGCTTGAATACAGGTCAAGTGAATGAAACTGATGCGGATAGGCACCGAATATCGCGAGCGCGTTGGCGCCAGCACGTTCGACAGCGAGACGGGCACGTGGAAGATGATAGTACTGGCTGATCAGCATGACGGATGCAAGATGCTGCTCGTGCATATACGCCACAAGATGGCGGGCGCTGGCGAGCGTGTTGTCACCAGCATTGTCGGCGATGATGGCCGTCCCCGGTACCCCGTGTGCCGTCAGATATCGCTTCATGGCAACCGTTTCGTCGCCGCGCGGCACATCGATGCTTCCCGTTATAAACAGCCGGCCACACATCCCTGCCCGGTAGCACTGAAGGGCGACGTCAAGGCGTTGGACCAGAATGGGAGCGGGCGTCCCGTCCCGGTCAAGCGCGTTTCCGAATATGACCGCGACTTCGGCCTTGCCGTCCGGCATCAAAATGCCAGTCACACAGATCACAACGGCCGCAAGCGCCCACGCCACAACCAGCAGCATCGCCATCTTCTTGAACAGCGAATATATCGTCTTTGTGTATCTCATATTTCATGATGCTTCGGAGCGCTAGTCGAAATTGTCCCGAGCCTACTGCGTTGGGGTCCCGGAAACTTCCACTTCGACCCTGCGATCCGGTGCAAGACAAGCGGCAGCTTTCACGCGGACGCGCTCGTTGCAGGCCGCTGTTACCCGATTGTTTGCCCCTTTTCCCTCGGCATAGATCTTCGCCTCGGGTATTCCCTTGCTAACAAGGTACGCCTTGACAGTGAGCGCACGACGCAGAGACAGTGCGTCGTTGTAGGTTGACGCACCCAAGTGGGCGGCATAGCCGGTGACTACAACAGCTTCCAGTCTCCAGAATGGCATCTGGCTTACCAGGTAATCCAGGCGTTCCCTACCACCGGGTTTGATTGTTGTGCGATCAAAGTCGAACAGTACGTCCGCGTGAGGGGGCCAATAATCTACGATTGTCAGGGGAGGCGGCGCCTGCGTGCGTTTCGCAGGCGAAGCGACCATAGCGAATGCGCCTTCGCACCGCGTATCCGCCGTCGCAGGTGTCCATGCGGCATCGCGCCAACAGAGTTCACTCGTGCCGTTTTTCCAGGTAGACGTACCGCTGTCATCCTGCCAGTTATCGGCAGCTTCTTGTTGCCGGGATGAAGCAGCGTGCGCCTGGATGCCGACAGAAAGCGCAGCAACGACAGCACAACGAACCAGGAAAAGTAATCTACGCATGTATCGCTGATCTTTGGTGTCTCTGTTCGTTTGCCCGCTTGCGATAGGTGGCTTCGCGCCCATGGAACCCGGAATGATTCCAGGTGCCGCCATCAGTGGCGGCGTCGCATCCTTCAGGTCACAAGAATGCCCGAATGGTCCATCACCTTAATTCTTTGCATTTCTCAAATGTGCAAGTCTCAGAGGCGGGTCCATCGCACTTTTCGATAGCGTGTTGCTCCGGGACGTTACGCGACGTGTGACAGTTCTGGCTTGTCGGCCCGGTGTAGCAAAGCGTCAATGGCTCTTTCGGCGGCCATGCCGTGTTCGCCAGCGTAAAACAGCTGACCGCTGATGGCGACCGAATCGAGCTGAATCTCGTGGTGGACTCTCATGCATTTCGATAAATCATCGAAGAGCAGGAACGGTACGTCGCCACGGATGAGATCGGCGACGTCGCCAAATCCGTGCGCGAGCAGCTTGTGAACCAGGCTATCGAGGCTACGATGATTGCGCGCGTCGACCGAGGGATACGTAATCGAAATGATCGCGATTCCCTGTGTCTGGAGGACCTTTGAAAGCAGATGTGCCATTTCGCCGGCGGTAAGGCCCGCGACGTCTTCCGACGCTGACGCCTCAATGTGCAGTTGTGGAATGATGGAATCAAGTTTCGAAATCAGACTGTTCACGGTTTTTCCCTGTTTGGTGTGGCGATTGAGGCGGCCCCGAGTGTAGCGCGAGGAGCGTCGGGGTTTAGCCAGATGTGAAATTTCTAAATTAGATAGGATGACGTATAAACATTGATGGTGAATGAATTTGAGCAACGGACACTTCAGCACGTCTTTGACGAAGGGCTGCTATCGCACGTTCGAGGAAACCGTGCGCCTATGCCTCGATTTGCCTGCGAAGCTGCTCGATGTCGACGTGTTCGAGATAGCGTCCGATGTTGCGCCAGATCGTATGAAAACCGAAACCGCCGTGCTGGAGTTCGTGCAGCGCGGCCGCCTTGGTCCAACCCTGGCAGACCACTCGATAGAGTGCGCAGACAAGCCCGGTGCGGTCCGCGCCGTGCTGACAGTGGATCAGGATGGGACCGCCGTTCTCGGCCGTGACAAGCACCTTGAGCGCGGCAACCATGTCCTTGTCGCGGATGCGCCATGTGTTGACCGGAATGCGTATTGTCTCGACTCCGGACCCCGCGAGGATGCCATCGTCCGAGTGAAAGGCGCGGAAGCTGAGCACCTTGCGGATGCCCAGTTCCTGCAGATGCGCCACATCCCTGCGGGTCAGCCTGGCGCTGCGATAGAGCGAGGGGGTGATGCGAAACAGGTTGTTCACGGTCATGTCGACGACGCCTTGACGCCCGATGCATTCCGGCGGTCATGCGAGAGGAAGAAGAGGAGAGCCGCGGCGGCGCTCATGGTCCAGTAGTCGGTAGGCGCGACCCAGAACCAGTGAATATGCCACGGCACATTCTCTGGCCTGAAACGGGCAAGCCCATAAGCGGGGTTCAGCACGAACCAGAGAAAGTCTTCGGTTAGCCAGAACAGCATGATGCAGGCGATGATGCGCGCCTCGATGCGCCACGACCATTGCCAGTTGAATACCGGCGGCAGGTGAAAGAATAACGCCATGAACGGGAAAACCCATGCGTGATACCCGGTCATCGGGCGACCGCCCCAGAAGAGATCGAGCAGCCAGTGCTTTTCGATACGCCACGTCGGCAACCTGGCAGCCCAGCCGGCACTACCTTCGATCTGGATTTCGACGTTGGCGAAGAAGAAGCCCAGTAGCATGACCCACGCGATCAGGACTAGAAAGCGGCAGCCCGGAAGTAAGGCGCGTTTCATGTGGATCTGCCGGTAACGGACGCCTCGGTGGGCACCGTGTCGGGCTGCCGATAGGACAGGTGATCGAGCACCCGGTCGAGCACCATGCGGCCCGCAAGCGGTTTGCCAAGCGGCAGGATGCGCTGGCGCATGACGGCAAGACGTGCCGGTTCGTCGAGCAACGCACGAATGCGGTAGACGAGCGCGTCGACATCGATGGCCTTCATGGCGACACCCTGTTCGAGCAGATAATCGGCGTTGCGCTCTTCTTGGCCGGGAATGGGCGAGGTGACGATCATCGGCAGGCGCATCGCCAGGCATTCGGACGTTGTGAGGCCACCGGGCTTGGTAATGGCGAGATCCGCGCACGCCATCAGCCGTTCGACCTGATGCGTAAAGCCTTGCGGAAAGAGGCGTCCAGGGTGTTGTGCGGCAAGCGTCTGTAGCGATGCGAGCATCGCCTCATTGCGGCCCGCCAGGGCGACGATCTGGAAACCTGCATCGATCTCAAGGAGCCGCGCCGCCGATCTCTCCAGGCCCGCGAGGCCCGCTCCGCCCGACATCAGCAGAAACGTGGGCTTATATGGGTCCAGGCCAAATCCGGCTGCACACGATGCACGGTCAGGTGCGTTTCCGAAGATGGGCATGATCGGGATACCGGTGACGTGTACCTTGTCGCGCGGCAAACCCCGCGAACGCATGCGCCATGCGATTTCGTCACTGGCGGCGAAGTAGCCAGTCATGTTCGGTACGATCCACATGCTGTGGAGGTCGAAGTCGGTGACCTGCACCCAGACAGGCGTCTGTAGCCGCGCCTGGCGAATTTCACGGGAGAGGATTTCCGCGGGCAGGAAGTGCGTGCAGATAATGGCGTCGGGCTGAAGTTGTGCGATTTCGGCTGTTAGCCGTCTGCAATTGACGCGCTCCACCGCGCGCCTGATCTTCTGCGATAGTGACGCGGGATCGGCTTCGTCGGTCTTCTGGTAGAGATAGCCCCATAAGGCCGGCCTGCTCGTCACGAACTCGATATAGAGATCGGTATAGACTTTGCGGAAGGCCGCAGGGACGTAGTCCATGACGTCGAGATGGGTGGCCGCGATGTCCGCCGGGTGAATGTCCGCGAAAGCACGAAGGGCCTCGGCAGCCCGCGTATGACCTGCGCCAGCGCTTACGCTCAGCAGCAGGATCTTCATTTTCCGTTTGACCATTTTGGATGCCGGTGCAGCCGGCCCTGTGCTGGGAAGGTCCATCATTTGGTCGTGATGCTGTCGTGACATGCGTGCGTGTGATTTATGGCTCGGTGCGAGCGACGTCACGTATTCAGCGCGAAAAAGTAGCGTGTGAGGTGAAAGAAGACGGGTGCGGCAAAACAGATGGAGTCGACGCGATCGAGCATGCCGCCGTGACCGGCAATCATGACGCCCCAGTCCTTCGCGCCCATCGACCGTTTGACGGCGGAGAGCACAAGGCCCCCGATGAAGCCGCCGGCTACCGTGACCGCTGACATTACCGCCGCCTGCCAGGGACTGAACGGCGTGAGACCGTGGAGGAGCGTTCCGAGGCAGATGGCGAGTGCGCCGCCGCCAATCAGGCCTTCCCATGTTTTGGAAGGGCTCACGAGGGGAGAGAGCTTGTGCTTGCCCCAGAGCTTGCCGCAGACATATTGGAATACGTCACTTGACTGCACGACCAGAAGGAAGAACAGCAACAGCGGTCCGTTATTGTCAAAGTAGTGAGGCAGGGGCAGCAACAGCAGCGCGGGGGCGTAGCTCAGCGAATACACGCACACCATCAGTGCCCACTGGAGTCTGGCGTTGCGTTCGAGAAAATCGGTCGTATCCTGCGCGAACGCGCTCGCCGCTGGGAGCATGAAAAACATGTACACGGGCATGAAGATGGCGAAAAGGCCATACCAGTGAAACGCGACCAGCAGATACTGAACGGGCAGCACGACGTACCAGGCGAGCACGAGTGGCCAGTAGTCGGCTGCCCGGGTCGGTGTGAGCGTGATGAATTCGCGCAGCGCGAAGAACGAGCAGATGAAGAACAGGAAGAGCGTTGCGTAAGGGCCGAGCCACAGCGCGCCGCTGACAACGGCGATCATGACCCACCACGCCGCGATGCGCTGGTTCATGTTGGAGATCGTCGCATTGTCCGCGCCGAGCTTTACGCGCAGCACGGCTCCCGCAATCGTGAAGGCAAGGAGGAGGGCGAGCACCCCCACGATCGTGATCCAGAATACGTGTGGCATGGCTAGTTCCGTACTGCGTTTTGAAGCTGGACGACCGCGTCTCGGGCCGTGGCGAGGAAGTCGTCCTTGCCAAGCGTCGCTGCGCCAGGCACGGGCGCTCCAAAGATAACCTGACAGTTGATCGGTACCGGCAGCATCCTGCCCTTGGGCATTGCGCGCAGGAGATTGGTCAAATGTACGGGTACGAGTTGAACGTCCGGGAACTCGCGCGACAGCCAGTAAAGGCCGCTCTTGAACGGGCCAATCTGCCCTGTCTGGTTGCGCATGCCCTCGGGGAAGATGATGATCGACGAGCCGCAGGCGAGGGCGTCCCGTACGGGCTGGAGCGGATCTTCGCCTTCCACGCGCTGGCGCGTCACATAAACTGCCCCCAGCACACGCTGTGCAATGAAGCGGCGCACTGGCGTGCTATCCCAGTAGTCGCGCGCTGCTGCTGGACGTACGTTCACGCGCAGCGCCGGCGGCAGCGCCGACAGAATTGCGAGGGTATCGGCGTTGCTCGAATGATTGGCGAAATAGATCGTCTGCCGCGCTGACGGTGGCGCACTTGCAAAGCGACCGCGCGCTCCCACCACTAGCCGTATGACACCAAGCAGCACGCTTTGCATCAGGTTATCCATGGTTGTTCTCCCCGGCGCCTTGTCGGGCACGGTGCAGGTCGCGCACCAGCGTGCGCGTGCGGGTGATGCAGGTGAGCGCGCTGCCTGCGGCAATGATCACGAGACCCGCGAGCAGGCAGAAGTGTGGCCGATGCAGCCAGGTTTCGACGATTGTGCCGAGACATGCGAACGTGAGCACGGCCATCCGTTGCTGCTTGGCCATCGGCCCGATGAAGCGCTGTGTTAATCCCAAAGCGCCGCCAGTTACACGAACATAGGCGGTTAGTGCGGCAAGCAGTGACGCGGCCCAGCCGAGCGATTCCGCGCCGCCCGCGTAGCCTGTCGCGACAAGCAGCACGCTGTCCGCGACGCGATCCGGAAATTCGTTAAAAATTGGTCCGACGATGGACTTCTTGCCGCCTTCCACAGCAACGAGTCCGTCGATGACGTTGCACAGTAGTCGCAACTGGACGCCCGCGACGGCGATCAGCATTGCGGACACACTGTCGATTCGCAACAGCGCCAAGGCGCCTATCGCAGCAAAGACTACGCTCGCGCATGAAATCTGGTTAGGCGTGACGGGCGTGCTGGCGAGCCAATTGGAAAGCTCGATGACCAAGGTGTTGGAGCGGGATTTGATCGGGCGCCGGTTGTCTTCCATGAGCCGTTAAAAGGAGGGGGAGATAAAGCGGGCGTAGCCAGCGAGGAAGTTTGCCCGATTGCCATGTGCAATCCATCTGCCTGCCGTGCAGTTACTCCGTCGGTATGGCCTTGCTGGAAATGCTGAACTTCTGACCGTTGATGTCGAATGCGTCGACTTTCGTATAGCCATCGTCTCCGCCATACGTGGTGCGAAGCCGGATGCTGTAGTGGCCGGTTCGGAAAGTATTGCATCACGCAAAGACATGAAATCTCCCAGTTGATCAGGAAGCAGGCGGGATGAAAAGCACTGGGTGGCGCTAACCAGAGATCATGGCTGGCGTCCGCCATGGCGAATGGGTTCTACCTGCTCAATACTGTGTCCTCCAGCGAATTGAACCCACCGAGCAGAAGCGACGCCTCAGCGCATTTGCGTCTATCGCGCCCTATTCCGCCTGCGGGCATCGCAGGCCACGATGACGCAGTGATGGCACGCGGACTTCACTGGCCGAGTTTCGACTCCGCGCAACCCGTGCTGTTGCACTCGCGCTCCCTTTCCCGGAGGAAGGCGAGACGCTGCTGCGTCATATCGACCGCACAGTCGAGGTTGACGAAGAATCCGGATTCCTTGGTTTCGCTGCATGCTGCGTCCCGCTGCCTGATCCAGGAAACCTGACTTCGTTTCAGCATCGCCTGCTGGCCGGTCGACAGACGCTTTTGCAGCGTCGCATATTCGGAATTGAGATCATGGTCGACCTGCGCAAACAGGTTGCCTGAGCAATACACATCGTCGAAAGCATTGCGAGGTTTTGCACAACCTGCCGCATATGCGCCGCCCGCGAAAGAAATCGCCGCGAGGGTAAGAAAGAGTCGTTTCACTGGAATATCTCCCTGGTTGATTACCTGCATCGCCGCGGAAATTCAATGTGTCTGGCAGGCGTGCACACCGCCTGCAATCGCCGCAGCAAGATGCTGGATGGTGTCGGGCTGGGCCAGCCGCTTCTCCTCGGCGGGATTCGCTATCACGCCCGCTTCGACCAGAACGGCGGGCATCGGGGCCGTTTTCAGTACGACCAGGTTGTCGTAGCGGTGTATGCCGAGCTCGCGATCAATGACGGGGCGGTTCTCGCCGTCGATAGGTGTCGCGTGATAAAGCGATGGATGTTCGCCTGCCGCGAGCAGGCGCCTGCCGATTTCCTTTGCGCAGAGAAGGCTCTCGTTGTAACGCGGATTGCGCTCCGAGACGAAGATTGCGTAGCCGCTGAATTCGCTGCGCCGGCCCGCGTCGATCCATTGCTGCTGAATCGAGTCGTGATGGATCGATATGAAAAAATCGGCATCAGGTGCCGCTTGCGGGCGCGACTCAAGGCTGATCTCCTTGCCGTCAGCGGAGGTTCGTGTAACCCGATCTCCGGTGGCTTCCAGATCTTTTTTCAGCGCGGCGCCGAGATCAAGGTTATAGAGATATTCAACGCGGCCGCTCGCACCTGTTGCACCTGGGTGCCTGGGCGTGTGACCCGAGTCGACAATAATGGAGGCGGCACTACAGGGGAGCGACGCGCAGAACGCGAGCGCAGCGAGAAAGGCTGAAAACGAATGGCCTCGTCGCAGGTTGTAATCGGTCTTGCTACCATCTTGCCGGAGCGCACGAAGCAGCTTTTCCAATGCTCGCCCTTGTTGACCAGACTGTGAAGCGCGCAATCTTGGCATCAGTTCCGACGAATGACAATAAGATTAATTCGAGATAATCGCCGCGAATAGCCAACGGAATTTTTGTGGAATTTTCGAGATTGGTTAAACGTGAATTTGACAATTCCTTAATTGACGATTGCCAGAGTGGGTGGTGAAATCGCGCCAATGCAAGCGATTGCCGATCCCAAACGGATACTGACATATTCATCAAGGTTCCTTCTGTCTGACGGAGTACCTTCGCAGACCCCAGAGCCGCTCGATTTGATGGATTTCATCCCGATATCTTCGACAAGCGTAGTCCGTTGGGCGAAGTAGGGGCCATGCAGGCTCCCGCGACGCCCATGGGGGCGGCTTGTCGTTCTGCCTACGCTGCCCGCTGCATACCGGGAGGCAGCGCGAAAGCTGTCAGATTCGATGCGTTTCGCCTATGGGCCGGCACTGGAAGTCATGAAGCAATGAGCGGGCCGAAGGGGCGGTGCGGGCAATCGCGTAGAGAACAGGCAGAAGTTGATTCTGCTGCACACTCCGGAAATTCCCTGTTCGATAAGCCCCGCAATACGATTGTGTGATGAATCTATCGTTCCTGTTTGCACCATCGTTCTGGTCTGCGCCGCGCAACCCGTATTGGCACAGGCTGATATTGGAAGCCGTATTTGTTCGGACATTGCGGATACGCGCCGACTGCTCGGTCAGGAACTGTCCAGACGCAGGAGCATGGCAAAAGAGAGCGTGCCAAAAATGAATACTTGGCTTGGATCCGTGCTGGGGCTCGTGGCGGGCTTGATAGCCTCGCTGACTTACGACACGCCCGGCGTCGTAACGGCGATGTTTGGCGCCTTGGCTGGTGCTTTCGTCTGCCACATGCTGAAAGTTGGCAGCCGCTCGAAGGAGGAGGCACAAGGTGCCCGCGAGCGGGACCAGGGTCTCGCAGCCGTCAGGGAGCGCGTCGGCCAGCTCGAGATCGACGTCGCGGTGCTCAGGCAGCGTCTGGTGCAAATCGACAGGCCTCGCACGGAGGCGCCGGACGCGCGCGTGCCCAAGCAGGACGCGATCCTGCCAACCGATGTCCGTCCCACCGGGATGCCTGCCATGCCTGGGCAACCGGAGAATTCCGGGCTTGTGGTACCAAAGCGCGCGGTGGCAGTCGCTGGCGAAACAGCAACCGCAGATTTGCGTTCGCCCATTGCGCTCGTGCCTGTGCTGCACTCGCCGCAAGTCGAAGAAGGGCACGTCACGGATTCCGCCGAGCCCGCGACTGATAGCGGCCCCGAGGGCGAACCTGTGCATACGGAGCCCGGGATTTTCGAGAGAGTGTTCCGCGCGGCGACGGGCTGGTTGCTTGGCGGCAATACTGTTGTGTGCGTGGGCATCGTTGTTCTCCTGTTCGGTGTCGCGTTTCTGCTCAAATATGCTGCCGACAACAGCCTTCTGCCTGTCGAATTCCGCCTCGCAGCCGTCGCGGTTGGCGCGACGGCGATGTTGATCGCGGGACAGCGGATCGGTGCGCGCCGCGGTGCCTATGGACTGGTGCTGCAAGGCGGGGGCGTCGGCATTCTTTATCTGATCGTGTTCGCGGCCGCACGGCTCTATTCCTTGCTGCCCACAATGCCTGCGCTCGCCCTGATGATTGTGATCTGTGCGCTAAGCGCGTATCTGGCGGTCCGGCAGGATGCCCGTTCACTCGCCTTCATGGGGAGTGCCGGTGGATTTCTGGCGCCAATCCTCCTGTCGAGCGGTGGTGGAAATCACGTAGCCCTGTTCGGTTACTATGCAATCCTGAATATTGGCATCATTTCCTTTGCCTGGTTCAAGGCATGGCGTCCGCTCAACCTGCTTGGTTTCGTTTTCACTTTCACGATTGGCGCTGCGTGGGGGAGCACGGCTTACCGGTCCGAACTGCTGCGCTCAACCGAGCCATTTCTCGTTCTGTTCTTCCTGATTTACGTCGGGATCGGGCTGCTTTATGCGGTGAAACGTGAGATCGCGCTCAAAAGCTATATCGACGGTACGCTTGTGTTTGGCACGCCGATTGTCGTTGCCGGTCTGCAGGCTGCGCTGGTGCGCAATGTGCCGTTTGGGCTTGCCTGGAGCGCGGTTGTGCTCGCGGCGTTCTATCTTGGCGTAGCGTTGTGGTTGAAGCCGCGGCGGGCACGCCTGGGCCTGCTGTTCGACGCTACGCTCGCGCTTGGTGTCATCTTTGCAACACTCGCATTGCCGTTCGCCTTCTCAGGCCCGACGACGAGCGCCGCGTGGGCTCTCGAAGGCGCGGCGCTGGTCTGGGTGGGTGTGCGAGAAAGACGCCTCCTGCCATTCGGATTTGGCATCGTGACGCAACTGGCGGCAGCGTGCGCATTTGCCGGGTCGGTTACCACGGGCGGCATTGTTGGCGGCTTGCCGGTGCTCAACGGTTCATATATTGCGACCTTGCTGATCGCCCTTGCCGGCCTTTTCACAGGCTGGTGGTTGCACGCTCGCAGCGAGGCCCGTGCGTGGCACGCCTGGATGGGGGAGTGGGGTATCGCGGCTGCGGCATGGGGACTACTCTGGTGGCTGGGCGGCGGTATTGGAGAAATCGTTCGATACGCCGAAGTCCACGCTGGCGCGCATCAACTTCGTTTTGAAACCGATGCGACGCTGCTCTTCGCAGTTGCCACCGCGTGGCTCGCGCACATCGCGCACAGGCGCTTGATCTGGCCGCTTGCTGAATGGGTCGCGCTTGCCCTGGCTCCCGTCTTGACAGTCGCGCTGGTGCGTACTTTCGATGCAGGTGCCGCGCCGCTCTCCGGCCCGGGCGCGCTCGCCTGGCCGCTGGCATTGGCCGGTGCGTACGGGTTGATGCGGCGGCAGGAGCGCGAGGTCGGCGACAAGCTCATGGCACCCTCTACCTGTTGGGTGCGCTCCTGATAAGTGCAAACGCCCATCCTGCTGACGCCGAGACGCGTTTCACACACCGTTTTGCGCTTGAACTCTCAGGCAGTGGCGCGTACTACACGACCATGCTCCCTCAATCTGTCTACGCAGCGAGCCAGCGGGGAGATCTGGGTGATCTGCGTGTGCTTAACGGTGCGGACGAACCGGTACCTTACACGCTTGAAACGGCCGCTCCAGAACTACCGACCTCACGCGTACGCCAGCGGGTCGCCTGGTTCCCGTTACCGACGACCAAGGCAAACACGTCGGCGGCACCACTGGGCGTAACGATTGCCACCGACGGATCGCTGCACGCGGCTGCGCCGTCGGCGCGGCTTGCTACGTCACACGACGACCTGATCGATCTTGGCCGGAGCGAGCCACACGGCGACGCTATCTGGATTCATTTGCGCGACATCGAGTATCAAGGTCGGGTAAGCGTCGAACAGTCCGATGACCTGCGTGACTGGCAGCCGTTGAGCGATGCGCAAGTGCTGCGTCTGACTCATGGCGACAACCGGCTCGTTCAGGAGCGGGTTAGTGTCTCGGGACTGCGTAGTCGCTACTTGCGCTTGCACTGGCTCGACGACGCGCCCGATATCGAGTCGGTCGAACTGGAAACGACGGAGTCGGCGCCGGAGGTCAGCGCTTCAGCCGGGGCGAAAGATGTCGGGGACACCGAACAGTGGCGAAGCGCCGTGCGCGTGCGTGCGGGCCAGTCGCCAGGTGAATACCTGTTCGAGACAGACGGCGCCTATCCCGTCGACGGATTGAGGTTCGGATTGCCGCAACCCAATACGGTGGCCAGCGTGACGATTGACTCGCGCGTCAATGCGCAGCAACCGTGGCAAACGGTACAGTCGGGCACGCTGTTCCGTTTGAGGGGAAAGTTGGGCGAACAAGGCAACGAGCCGCTGACGTTGCCGGCCGATACGGATCGCCAGTGGCGTCTTCAGGTCGATATGCGCAACGGCGGCCTGGGCGGCGGGTTGCCAACGGTTGCCGCGAGGTGGCGGCCGGGGCGGCTGACCTTTGTTGCACGGGGCGATCCGCCGTTCACGCTTGCGGTCGGCAATGCGGCACTCGCTCCGGCGGCCTCGACGCGCGATGCATTGCTCATCAGCAAGTTGTCTGCCGTCATGGCGGCGCGTGTCGGTGCGATGTCGGCGGAGCATGCAAACACGGCTCAGGCCGCGCAGAGGTCAGCCAACCCGGATGCAACGCGGCGATACGTCTTATGGGGCGCCCTGGTGCTCGCAGTTGGTGCGCTGGGCACGTTGGCCGCCCGGCTCGCGCGCGGCGGCGCGGCGCAGGAAAACGGTAAAGATCAGTAGGACGATGTCATAGACGGCCGCGGGCCTTTTCCAGCACGGTCCCGGCGATATGGAGAATTACGTTGTCACTTCGACGCATCATAACTACCCTCGTGGCGATCCTACTTCCTGTTTCGCTCGCTTATGCCAGCTCGGACGATACTTGCGAAACGTCGGCCACGATCCGGCAAAACGACTATTCGTGTGGGGGCTTGCCGATACTGAGCCCCGGCAACGATACGAGAATCAACGCCATGCTGTTGATGGCACGGTCCGAAACGTTCGCGCAATTCCTTCCCGCTCCGGCGAACGTCACGTCCCCGGATCGCATTAGCGAGCTTCCTGTCCCATTCGTGTACGACTTTTCGGGATGGATAGACTACAGTCGCTCGCTGTCCGGTACGTCGAACGACAATGCCACGGATGGTGTCCAGGCGGATCGCTATGCCGATGGAGAAGGCAGTATCTGCCGCAGCATTGCATCAGGAGACAAGGCGTTCTATGAGTCGTTGGACGCCGCGAAGCAGCTTCCTACGGAGGAAGCCATGCGTTTGCGCGCCGCGCGCGCCGACATCGGCAAGGCTTGCGCGAATAGCGGGGCGAGAGTGACATGGACAAAGCCCGCGGGCCTGAAGTCTCCTCTTAGCCAACAGTTTGCCACTTACCTCGATGGTGCGTTCGCGTTTTATCACGGCGATTTCTTCCACGCGACAAACTCATTTGCCAGTGCGTCGCACAGTTCCGATCCTTGGCTAAAGGAGTCCGCGCTTTACATGACCGGCCGCGCCCAACTGAACGCCGACCAGGCGAACGTGTTCGAAGGCGACAGCAATGCGCTGAATCGTTCAGCAGTTGTCAAGGTCTCGCTCGGCGCAGCCGATACGGTCTTCCGCGCCTATCTGCATGTCTACCCTCACGGCCGATATTCGACATCCGCTGCGGGCTTGCAACGACGCGTTGCATGGCTCGGCGGCGACGTCGGACGGCAGTCCGAACTCTATGCCAGGGCGTTTGCGAACTGGTCCCCAGCAACGTCGAACGTCCGGCTCGATCAACTGGCGAACGAACTCGATAGCAAGTTCCTGATGGCGGATATCGAGCCGGGCCGGATCCAGTCTCCCCAGCTGCTCGCGACGCTTGACCTGATGCGCATGCGTGTTCCCTACAGCAAAGATGCGAACAGCCCGAAGCCGATCGCGTTGAACGAGTTGCAGGCGCAGAAGCCACGCTTTGGCGCCGCACCTGCGCTGCACAGCTTCCTGCTCGCGGTGTGGTACGTCTATGTCGGGCATCAGCCGGATCAGGCGCTTGCGCTGCTGCCGCAGACGAGCGACGCTCCGCTCGACTACTTCGGCTTGAGCCAGCAGACGTTGCGCGCCTTTGCACTTGAAGACAGCGGTAAGGCCGAAGATGCACGACAGCTCTGGGCCAGGTTGATACCGCTGGCGACATACCGTTTTCAGCGCGAGGCGCTGGAACTCGCACTCGCCATCAACCTCGAGCAGGCCGGTCTCGTCGATCGTGTCTTTGCGGATGATTCCCTCGTTCAAAACACCGCCATTCGCGCCACACTGCTTCAGCGCGCGGCCGGCGCGAGCCTGCTGAGGGCGCAGGCGCAGAACAGCGCGACACGCGGCGCGCTGCGCGATCTCGCACTCTACACCCTGCTGTACAAAGAGCTGACCCGCGGACACTACCCCGATTTCATCGGGGATCTGGCCTTGATACGGGATAATCCGGCGAAGCCGTTGAAACCCTTCGCAGCGGCCGGCACGGTCGATGACATCGGCTACGCATGTCCGTCCATACGAGACGTGGCGACGATTCTGCAGCGCGATCCTCAGGATCCGAAGGGGCTGAATTGTCTTGGCGAGTTCGTGCGCCGAAATCCCCCCGCATACAGTCTCGTCGAAGATCCGATGGTGTTCCACACCGTGCGGCAACCAGTGACCAGCTACCCGCTAACACTCGGCAGTAGTCCTTCTCAATTTCCGGGTAAAACGTTTGAACGGATGACAAATTATCAGCAGGTCATGAACAATGCGCGGGCTTCGGCGGACGACCGTGCTTACGCGTTCTATCGTGCAATCCGCTGCTTCGCACCGGCTGGTTCGAGTGACTGCGGAGGCGATAACATCTCGCGCGAGACGCGAAAGCGGTGGTTCAATACGCTGAAGTCGACCTATCCACGTAGTCTGGCAGCACAATCACTCAGGTATTACTGGTAAGCGCGAGTGAAGCATCTGCTATGCGGCGGTATGCTGCTGCTGTCCGTACAGGCCGCACTGGCAGGTACTGTGGACGCGACGCAGTATGACGCGTTCTGGATATGGGCGAATGTGAAGCCCCAGGCGGTCTGGCGTAGTGCGCGCACCCTCTACGTGCTTCAGGGGCAGATCGACGCATCGCCGAAAGACGAAACGATCGTGCGCTTCATCGCACAGGGCACGCCGTCGCCGCCTTTGTCCCGTGCCTCAATCTGGCTCGTGTATCGCGCAAATACGTTGCGCTGGACGCCGCGCGTCGAGAAAGTCATGCTGGCACAATTGGCGCGCTGGCGAGCAGAGGGGCATAACGTTGTCGGTGTTCAGATCGATTTCGATGCACATACGCTTCATTTGCAGGACTACATCGATTTTCTGTGCGGTCTGCGTGAGCGTTTGCCCGCCGATTACCGGTTGAGCATTACTGGTCTGCTCGACTGGAGCAGCCGCGTTGACGCCGATCAGGTCAACCAGCTCAAATCCGTTGTCGACGAGGTCGTCGTGCAGACCTATCAGGGTCGCCATACCATTACCAATTACGACGCCTATCTGCCGCGCGTTGGGCGGCTGAAATTGCCCTTCCGGGTCGGGATCGTCCAACGTGGCGAGTGGTAAGCGCCTCGATATCTTGCTGAGAGTCCATGGTTTCGCGGTTACGTGGTCTTTCTGAAAAATGATTGAAATTTTATGATTTTTTTGCTGCGTCCCTTCTCGACTCGAATCAACTGTGGGCTATTGTGCGAAGTTGATCGAGAGATACGGGATTGACGTTAATGTCGATGCCAATACTGCGGCCGTTGGAAGTGCTTTGTCGCATAAGGAACGCAAGCGAGACAAATGCGAGTTAGGTATGGTGAGGGGCCGTTGATCGGCAGCTATGGGAACGCGTGGTACGTCGTCCTGGTCGAG
>NZ_CAJMZE010000042.1:0-46441 GCF_905220235.1 Paraburkholderia sp. J41
GCGGACTTCCTCGGAAGTCCGCTTTTTTTATTGGGGGTGTTGCATCACCGGTTGCGTTTCAGCCGGCGGCGTCCAGCCGCCGCTTCGCGATGATGTCTTTTGCGCCGGCGAGCTTTTCCGCGAGTTCCGGCCCGCGTTGCAGCGCCACGCCCACGGCCAGGATGTCGCCGATCGCGAGATGCGAGGTGCGCGAGGTCATCGGCGAAAAGACATCGGTGTCTTCGTCGACGTTCGCATGCAGACCCACGCTCGCAAGGCGCGCGAGCGGCGACGTGCCGTGCGTGATCGCAATGACTTTCGCGCCGTGATCGAGCGCCGTGCGCGCCGCATCGACGACATCGCGCGTGCGGCCCGTGTTCGAGATCGCGACCACCACGCCGCCGGGACCGAGTAGTGCGGCCGACATCAGAAACGTCTGCGGGTCGGAATACGCGACGCTCGGCATGCCAAGGCGAAAGAATTTGTGCTGGATGTCCTGCGCCGCGATGCCCGAGCCGCCCGCGCCGTAGAACTCGATACGCGTCGCGTTTGCGAGAAGGGCGATGGCCGCGGCGAGCGAATCTGTCGAAAGATTGTTGCGGACCTGCACGAGTGCGCCGATCGTGCGATCGAGCACCTTGGCCGCAACGCCGGACACGGGTTCGTCAGGACGCACGTCGCGATAGACGGCGGGATGCTCGGTCGGCACATCGCCGGCGACGGCTTGCGCCAGACGGATCTTGAATTCGCGAAAGCCCGAAAAACCGAGCGCATGGCAGAAGCGCGCGATGGTCGGCTGGCTCACGCCCGCGCGTTCGGCGACCTCGGTCATCGAGAGATCGAGCACTTCGCGCGGCGCGTCGAGAACGTAATCGGCGAGTTTGCGCTCGGAAGGGCGCAATTGCTCGCGCATGGCTTTCACCTGGGACAGCAGCATCGGGAAACTCGCACTATGCTGAAAGATCCGTGGACTATAGCGGATCGGCGGATTTGTACAAAAACTACAGGAATGCGCTTTGCGATTATGCGAACTGATGAGACGAATTCACGTATCGGCCGTATTCAGTAAGCCTGATAGCAAGCTTAGGCAACTTGCCCGACCGGAACCCTAGGGTCTTTCCGGGATTGATGTCTTGTAGTTTTTCTACTAACATCGCGCATCACTGACCGGAGCACCTTCGGTGCGATCGACCCGGCCCCAAAAGTCCCCGCCGTGACAGGAAGGAAGGAGATTCGATGGTTTCCCCGCATGCCCAATTGATGAACGTCACGCAGCGCGTGATCGAGCGCAGCAAGCCGACCCGCGAGGCCTATCTCGCGCGCGTCGCGGCCGCACAGGATCGCTTTCCCGCGCGCGGCGCGCTTTCGTGCGCCAACCTCGCGCACGGTTTCGCGGGTCTCGAAGGCCGCGACAAGATCGCGATCAAGACGATTCGCGAGCCGAACATCGGCATCGTCTCGTCGTATAACGAGATGCTTTCCGCGCACGCCCCCTACAAGGATTTCCCGGAGATCATCAAGAAGGCGGCCCGCGAAGGCGGCGGCGTCGCGCAATTCGCGGGCGGCGTGCCCGCGATGTGCGACGGTGTCACGCAAGGCAATGCGGGTATGGAACTGTCGCTGTTTTCGCGCGAGGTCATTGCGATGAGCACGGCCGTGGCGCTCACGCACAACATGTTCGACGCGGCGCTGTGTCTCGGCGTGTGCGACAAGATCGTGCCGGGCTTGCTGATCGGCGCGCTCCAGTTCGGTCATCTGCCGACGATCTTCGTGCCGGCCGGACCGATGACGAGCGGCATTTCGAACGACGACAAGGCGAAAGTGCGCCAGCAATTCGCGACCGGCCAGTGCGACCGCGCGGCGCTGCTCGAATCGGAGGCGGCCGCTTATCACGGTCACGGCACCTGCACGTTCTACGGCACGGCCAACAGCAATCAGATGCTGATGGAAGTCATGGGCCTGCATCTGCCCGGTTCGGCGTTCATTCACCCGCACACGCCGCTGCGCGACGAACTGACGGCGGCCGCCGCGCGCCGCGTGCTCGAACTCACGGCCGAGCGCGGAAACTATATGCCGATCGGCCATGTGGTCGACGAAAAGGCCGTGATCAACGGTATCGTCGCGTTGATGGCGACGGGCGGTTCGACCAACCACACGCTGCACCTCGTGGCGATGGCGCGCGCGGCCGGCATCATCATCGACTGGAACGATTTCGACATGCTCTCGGACGCCGTGCCGCTGCTCGCGCGCGTTTATCCGAACGGCAAGGCCGATGTGAACCATTTCCACGCGGCGGGCGGCACTGCCTTCCTCGTGCGCGAGCTGCTGGACGGCGGCCTGCTGCATGAAGACGTCAATACGGTCGCGGGCCGCGGCCTGCGTCACTACACCGAGGAACCTCGGCTCATCGACGGCAAGCTCACCTGGGTGCCGGCCGCCGAGCAAAGCGCCGACGCGGCCGTGCTGCGCCCGCTCGCCGAGCCGTTCCAGCCGGACGGCGGCCTGCGCCTGATGCAAGGGCGTCTCGGTCGCGGCGTCATCAAGGTGTCGGCGGTCGCGCCGGAGCGCCGCAAGGTGCGTGCGCCCGCCGTGGTGTTCGATTCGCAGGAAGCCGTGCAGGAAGCCTTCGATCGCGGCGAACTCGAGCGCGACTTCGTCGCCGTCGTGCGCTTCCAGGGCGCGCGCGCCAACGGCATGCCGGAGCTGCACCGTCTGACGCCGCTGCTCGGCGTGTTGCAGGACAAGGGCTTTCATGTCGCGCTCGTCACCGACGGGCGCATGTCGGGCGCGTCGGGCAAGGTGCCGGCCGTGATTCACGTGTCGCCGGAAACGCTGCTGCACGGCCCGATCGGCAAGGTGCGCGACGGCGACGTGATCGTGATCGACGCGGTGGAAGGCGTGCTCGATGTCGAAGTCGATGCCGCCGAATGGGACGCACGCCCGGTCGCGCAACCCGCGCATCAGGAAAGCAACGAAGTGGGCTTCGGCCGCGAGCTGTTCGGCGTGTTCCGCGCCGCCGCCGCGCCGGCCGAACTGGGCGCGACCGTGTTCGGTCCGCTGGTTGGCGAAACGGCGGCGACCCTGCTCGCCGCGTCTTCGGCCGCGATTGTCCAAACCGCGCACGCCTCGAACTGATTTCCCCATCAAGGAGCCTCAAACATGGCAAACACCACAGTCGCCGATATCGTGCGCCTCGGCCCGGTCATTCCGGTCCTCGCTTTCGAAACCGCCGAGCAGGGCGAGCACGTCTCGCGCGCGCTGCATGCGGGCGGCGTAAAGGTGCTCGAAATCACGCTGCGCACCGCGGCGGGTCTCGAAGCGATCGAGCGCGCCGCGAAGATCGCGCCCGATATCGTCGTCGGCGTGGGCACGATCACGAAGCCCGAGCACTGCGCGCTGGCAAAGCAGGCGGGCGCGAAATTCGGCGTCTCGCCGGGCCTCACGCGCGAGATTCACGACGCGGCCGTCGCCGCGGGCCTGCCGCTGCTGCCGGGCGTGATGACGCCGACCGACATCATCGCGGCGATGGAAATGGGCTACGAGATCGTCAAGTTCTTCCCGGCCGTGCCGGCGGGCGGCATCAACATGCTCCAGGCGTTCCACGGTCCGTTCCCGACGCTCAAGTTCTGCCCGACGGGCGGTATCGGCGCGGAAACGGCGTCGAACTTCCTCGCGCTGCCCAACGTCGTGTGCGTGGGCGGTTCGTGGCTCACGCCGAAGGCGGCCGTGAGCGCGCAAAACTGGGAAGAAGTCACGCGCCTCGCGCGCGCGGCGAGCGAACTGTCGCGCCCGGTACGATAAGCCTCGCGATTTGGCGCCGCAAACGGCGGCGCAACGAAGATCGAGCCCGCGGTTTCGAGGCGCGAGCCTGACGAGAACGCACCGAGCCGTGCAAGACGGCGCCCACGAGGCGCATGGCTTGCGCGGCTCGCCCGTCTCTAGCGCAGGGTGCCGGAAGTCGTTATAAGCTACCATCGCCGGCCCGCGGACAGCGGCTGCCGAAGCCGACCCGGCGGTCGGCCCCTCTTTCCCGCGCGGCGCCGGTCGAGCGGCGCGGAAAAGCACGTCTAACAACGATTCTGGAGAAGAGCCTCATGGGAGTGGCCCACGGCAGCATGCTGCTGATTTACGCCCTTATCGCGATCGCCGCGCTGATCCTCCTGATCACGCGCTTCAAGGTCTATCCGTTTCTCGTCCTGATCATCGTTTCGCTGCTGCTCGGACTCGTGTCCGGCATGCCGATGGATCAGATCGTCAAGTCGTTCGAAACCGGCAACGGCAACACGCTCGGGCACATTGCCATCGTCGTGGGTCTTGGCACGATGCTCGGCAAGATGATGGCCGAATCGGGCGGCGCGGAGCGCATTGCCACGACGCTCATCGGCTGGTTCGGCGAGAAGAACATTCACTGGGCGATGATGTGCGTGGCGATCATCGTCGGCTTGCCGGTATTTTTCGAAGTGGGCTTCGTGCTGCTGATTCCGATCGCGTTCAACGTCGCGAAGCGCACCGGGAAGTCGTTGTTGCTGATCGGTTTGCCGATGGTGGCCGGGCTTTCGGTCGTACACGGCCTGATTCCGCCGCACCCGGCCGCGCTGCTGGCCGTGCAGGCGTATCACGCCGACATCGGCAAGACCATTGCCTACGGGCTGATCGTCGGCATTCCGACGGCGATCATCGCCGGGCCGCTGTTCGCGCTGTTCATCCATCGCCGTATCAAGCTGCCCGAGAACAATCCGCTTTCCGCGCAATTCGTGAGCGACGCCGATCCGAAGCCCGATAGCGAGCTGCCCGGTTTCGGCATCACGCTGTTCACGATTCTGCTGCCCGTGATCCTCATGCTGATCGGTAGCTGGGCCGACCTCGTGTTCGCGCCCAAAACGCTGCCCAACAACCTGCTGCGGTTCGTCGGCACGTCCGATGTCGCGCTGTTGATCGCGGTGCTGGTAAGCTTCTGGACCTTCGGCGCGCAGCGCGGCTTCACGCGCGAGCAGATCCAGAAGTTCTGCGGCGACTGCCTCGCGCCGATCGCGGGCATCACGCTGATCGTGGGCGCGGGCGGCGGCTTTGGCCGCGTGCTGATGGATAGCGGCGTGTCGAAGGAGATCGTGGGGCTCGCGCAGAGCGCGCATCTTTCGCCGCTGCTGCTGGGCTGGTTTGTCGCCGCGCTGATCCGTCTCGCGACGGGTTCCGCGACCGTCGCCATGACCACGGCCTGCGGCATCGTCGCGCCGATCGCCTCCGCCGGCGCGATGACGGTGAAGCCCGAATTGCTCGTGCTCGCCACGGGCTCCGGCTCGCTGATCTTCTCGCACGTCAACGACGGCGGATTCTGGTTGATCAAGGAGTATTTCGGCATGACCGTGGGTCAGACGTTCAAGACCTGGTCGTTGCTGGAGACGATTATTTCGCTGCTGGGGCTGGGCCTGACGTTCGTTCTGGCGGCGGTGTTGTAACGACGTTGTACTGGGAACCTGGTGATGATCTTGATTGCAATGGGCGTGTCGGGCGCCGGCAAGACCCGCATCGGCGAACTGCTCGCCGAGCGCCTCGAATGCACCTTCACCGACGGCGACGCTTTTCACAGCGAAGCCAACAAGAAGAAGATGCACGACGGCATTCCGCTCACCGACGACGACCGCTGGCCCTGGCTGCGCACGATTCGCGCGGCGATCGAGGAAAAGCAGCGCGCCGGAGAAACGGCCGTGTTCACCTGCTCGTCGCTCAAGCGCTCGTATCGCGACGTGCTGCGCGAGAACGACCGCGACGTGTGCTTCGTCTACCTGAAAGGCAGCTACGAGTTGCTGCGCGAGCGCATCACGCATCGCACCGGCCACTTCTTCGATCCGAAGCTGCTGGAAAGCCAGTTGGCGACGCTCGAGGAACCGGGCGCGGACGAAGCGATCGTGGTGAGCATCGAACTCACGCCCGAGCAGATCGTCGACGAAGTGATGCGGCAGATCGAAGTGCGAGGCGCGCAGTAACGCCGCTCACTGCGGCGCACATTGCGCGGCTCGTATGGCAGCAATGCAACGCCGGAAAAAGAAAAAGCGCTCGATTGAATCGAGCGCTTTTTTTTGGGCGAAGCCTGAATGCGTTACGCGATGCGCTTCGCCAGTTCCGCCGCCTTGCCGACATACGACGCAGGCGTCATCTCCAGCAGGCGCTGCCTGGCGTCTTCGGGAATCGCAAGACCTGCAACGAAGGTTTGCAGCGCCTCGCGCGTGATGCCCTTGCCGCGCGTGAGTTCCTTCAACTGCTCGTACGGGTTCTCGATGCCGTAACGGCGCATCACCGTCTGCACCGGCTCGGCCAGCACTTCCCACGTCGCGTCGAGGTCGTCGTTCAGGCGCTGCGGGTTCACTTCGAGCTTGTCGATGCCGCGGATCAGCGCGTCGTAGGCGAGCAGCGAATAGCCGAACGCCACACCGATATTGCGCAGCACCGTCGAGTCGGTCAGGTCGCGCTGCCAGCGCGAGACCGGCAGCTTGTCGGCGAGGTGGCGCAGCGTGGCGTTCGCGAGGCCGAGGTTGCCTTCCGAATTCTCGAAGTCGATCGGGTTGACCTTGTGCGGCATCGTCGACGAGCCGATTTCACCGGCCTTCGTCTTCTGCTTGAAATAGCCGAGCGAGATGTAGCCCCACACGTCGCGGTCGAGATCCAGCAGGATCGTGTTCGCGCGCGCCACGGCGTCGAACAGTTCGGCCATGTAGTCGTGCGGCTCGATCTGGATCGTGTACGGATTGAACGTGAGCTTCAGCCGCTGTTCGACGACTTCCTTCGAGAACGCTTCCCAGTCGAACTCGGGATACGCCGAAAGATGCGCATTGAAATTGCCGACCGCGCCGTTCATCTTGCCGAGCAGTTCGACCTTTTCGATGCGCGTGATCGCGCGCGCGAGACGCGCCGCGACGTTGGCGACTTCCTTGCCGAGCGTGGTCGGGCTCGCGGGCTGGCCGTGCGTGCGCGACAGCATCGGCTGATCGGCCTGCGCGTGCGCGAGCTTGACGAGGCGCTCGTACACCGAGCGCAGCGCCGGGAGGATCACATGTTCGCGGGCGCCCGCGAGCATCAGGCCATGCGACGTGTTGTTGATGTCTTCCGAGGTGCAGGCGAAGTGGATGAATTCGCTTGCGCGCTCCAGTTCCGGCTGCCCCTTCACCGATTCCTTGAGCCAGTACTCCACGGCCTTCACGTCGTGGTTCGTCACGCGCTCGATGTCCTTGATGCGCGCGGCGTCGTGCGCCGTGAAGTTCTCGGCGAGCTTGAGCAGGAATTGCTCCGACGTCGCCGAAAAGCGCGGCACTTCCGCGAAACCGGCTTGCGAGAGCGCGATGAGCCAGTGGATTTCCACGGTCACGCGGTTGCGCATGAACGCCGCTTCCGAGAGCCAGTCGCGCAGGGCTTCGGTTTTCGAGGCGTAGCGGCCGTCGAGCGGGGAGAGCGCGTTGAGCGCGAAAAGGGTATCGGGGCGAGTGTCGGACATAAGGGGACGCAACGAGGACGTTACGCTCGATAACGATTGGAGAAGGCGGGAGCCGCATATTTTAGCACTTCGCCGGTAGCGTCCCGCGCGCCGGGCTGCGCCGCCGCCGGCGGGGAGCGCGACCGGACGATGAGGCGGTTCGTCGCACCGGCCTGATTTCGCGATGCGTGGTTTTGAGATGGAGATAGAGTGCGGACACCTCAGGAAATTTGCGCTAAATCAAAGGTTTGCTGTCATGTCCGGTGTCACCACTCCCGAAGCGAAGTTCTCAGATTCCACTGCGTCGCCCGATGCGTCGACGCTGGTGCAAGCCGGTCTCGCGCATCATCGCGCGGGACGGCTCGATACGGCGGCCGAACACTATCGCGCCGCGCTCGCCGCTCGGCCCGAGCATCCCGACGCGCTCCATTACCTCGGCGTGATCGCGCTCGAGCGCAAGCAGTTCGACGAAGCCGCCGCGCTCATGGACCGCGCGCTCGCCCAGGCGCCCCACAACGCCGACTACCTCGCCAATCGCGGCGTGCTGGCCACACGCCAGGGCGATCATGCGGGCGCGGCGCAGTGGCAGCGCAAGGCGCTCGCGTTGGCGCCCGATTTCGCGAACGCGCACAACAACCTCGGCAATGCGCTGATGGAGCTTGGCGATCTCGACGGCGCGCAGCACCACTACCGGGCGGCGCGCGCGAGAGAGCCGCAGTCGGCGCATTTCGCCTTCAATCTCGGACGCGTGCTCGAAGCGGCCGGGCGCAAGGACGACGCGCTCGCCGAGTTTCGCGCGGCCGTGGCGCTCGATCCCGACGATTCCGCGGCGCTGGTCCACCTTGGGCGGTTGTTGCGCGCGATGGAGCGTCCTGCCGAGGCGGCTGCCTGCTTCGAGCCGGTCATCGCACGCGACCCGCGCAACGTGCTGGCGCTGTTCGAACTCGGCTACGCCTACGACGCGCTGCATCGCTACGAAGAGGCCATCCTGCTTTATCGCCGCGCGGCGGAACTCAAACCGGACGGCGCGGGCATCGTCAATAATCTCGCCTTCGCGCTGACGGCGCTCGCGCGTTACGACGAAGCGGAGGGCTGGTACCGTCGCGCGCTCGAACTGAGTCCCGATCTGCCGGAGCCGGGATTCCAGCTCGGCATGCTGATGCTGCGCCGCGAGGACTACGCGGGCGGCTGGCCGCTGTTCGAGAACCGCAAGACCACGACGATCGGCAAGCCGAATTATCCGCGGCGTCCCGGCCGCGAATGGCAGGGCGAGGCGCTTGAGGGAAAACGCTTTTTGATCTGCCGCGAGCAGGGCGTGGGCGACCAGATCCAGTTCGTGCGTTATGCGGGCGAGCTGGCCGCGCGCGGCGCGCAGGTCGACGCATGGGTCGCCCCGGAGCTGGCGGCGCTCGTGGCGACCGTGCCCGGCGTCACGCGCGTGCTCGACGCCCGTCCCGACGACGAGACATTCGAAAAGCACTACGACTACTGGTGCGACACGATGAGCCTCGCACGGCATTTCCCCGGCGCGCCGGTCGCCAACACGCCCTATATGCAAGCCGATTCGCGCCCCGCGCGCGCGTGGCGCGAGCGGGTCGCGGCGCTCGCGCCCAATGCGCGCCGTCGCATCGGTCTCGTCTGGGCGGGCAATCCGCGTCATCACTTCGACGCGTTCCGCTCGGTGCCCCTGGCCGCGCTCGCGCCGCTCATCGCGCCGGACCAGCCGGACGGCAATGCATGGTTCGCGATCCAGAAAGGGCCAGGCGCGGCGCAGCTTGCCGACCGCGCGGGCGCCTGGCCGCTCCATGCGCTCGGCGACGAACTGCACGACTTCGCGGCCACCGCGGCGCTGATCGACGCGCTCGACGTCGTGATTACCGTCGATACCTCGGTCGCCCATCTCGCGGGCGCGCTCGGCAAGCCCGTCTGGGTGCTGCTCGCCGCGCAGCCCGACTGGCGTTGGGGCAGGGATCGCGGCGATTCGGCCTGGTATCCGTCGGCGCGGGTGTTCCGGCAGACCACGCTCGGCGACTGGAGCCACGTCGTCGCGGAGTTGCGCGACGCGCTGCGTGCCGATCCACGCCCGGACCCGCGTGCCTCGAACGCCGACGCCTGATCCGCCGCACGGCTGCGCGGGCAGCGCGCCGCGCGGGCGTGGGCGGCACTAGAATGCGGGCTTCACGACATCGTTCTGGACCCGCATGGAACTCAAATGGCTCGAAGACTTCGTTTCGCTCGCGGAAACGCACAGTTTCAGCCGCTCGGCCGAGCTTCGCCATGTGACGCAGCCGGCGTTCTCGCGGCGCATCCAGGCGCTCGAAGCGTGGCTGGGCACTGAACTGATCGACCGTTCGGTTTATCCGACGCGCCTGACCGCCGCGGGCCAGGTGTTCTACGAGCAGGCGCTGGCGATGCTCTCGCAGTTCCACGAGGCGCGGACGCTCTTGCGCGGCCACACGGCCACGCCGGCCGCGACCATCGAATTCGCGGTGCCGCACACGCTTTCGCTCACATACTTTCCGCGCTGGTTGCAGCGCATCGAGGCGAAGCTCGGGCGCATCCACACGCGCTTGCGCGCGCTCAACGTACACGACGCGGTGCTCTCGCTCGTCGAAGGCGGCTGCGATCTGGTGATGGGCTATCACCACCCGAGCCATCCGGTCACGCTCGATCCGGCGCGCTACGACACGCTCACGCTCGGCATCGAATCGATCAGCCCCTTTTCCGCGCCGCAGCGCGCGGGGCGCGCGCGTTACACACTGCCCGGCACGCCCGACGCGCCGGCGCCGTATCTCTCGTACACGCCCAACGCCTACCTCGGGCGCATGACCGAGGTGATCGTCGGCAACGCGCCCACGCGGCTCTATCTCGACCGCGTGTATGAAACCGACATGGCGGAGGGCCTCAAGGCGATGGCGCTCGCCGGGCACGGCATCGCCTTCCTGCCGCACAGCGCCGTGGAGGACGCGGTGGCTTCGGGCGACCTGATCCGTCTCGATCGCGGTACGCGCGGCTCGCCCGAAGGGCAGTTCACGCTCGACATGGAAATTCGCCTTTACCGCGACAAGCTCGCGCCGCAAGTCGACGACGCGCGCCAGGCGCTCGTGCGCGAGCTGTGGGACGCCGTGGCCGCCGAGCTGGCGCGCGAGCGCGCGGCACGCAGCGGACGGGCAAGCTGACGAAGCGGTAATCTGAGCGCACTACACCATTACGACGGCAGCGGCGATCGCGACGATCGCGGCGATCGCGTCAAGACCGAAGCGCGCGGGCCGGACGCCGCGCACAGCGCTGTATTTCGCGCGCTGCAACAATCGCGCGATCGTCGTTCGATAACGGGCCGAACGGCCCGCAGCAAGCAGCAACGCGACGCGTTTTCCGGCTGCGGGGACGTTATGCACGAAAAGCATAACGGGATGATCAAACGGCATTGGATTTCGCGTGGGCGTTTTCTGACAATGGCACCAATTGTTCGACGCTGGAGCGTTCATGTCATCCCAATTGCAGTCGGTTCCTTCCTATCTTCACGCCGAAAACCTCGGGCCGTGGGGCAATTATCTTCGTCAGGTCGACCGCGTGGCGCCGTATCTCGGCTCGCTCTCGCGCTGGCTCGAAACGCTCAAGCGCCCCAAGCGCATCCTGATCGTCGACTGCCCGATCGAACTCGATAACGGCACCGTGGCGCACTTCGAAGGCTATCGCGTGCAGCACAACGTCTCGCGCGGTCCCGGCAAGGGCGGGGTGCGTTATCACCAGGACGTTACGTTGTCCGAAGTGATGGCGCTTTCCGCGTGGATGTCGGTGAAGAACGCGGCCGTGAACGTGCCGTACGGCGGCGCGAAGGGCGGTATCCGCGTCGATCCGCGCACGCTTTCGAAGGGCGAACTCGAACGCGTGACGCGCCGCTACACGAGCGAGATCGGCATCATCATCGGGCCGAACACCGACATTCCCGCGCCGGACGTGAACACGAACGAGCAGATCATGGCGTGGATGATGGACACCTACTCGATGAACCAGGGCCAGACGGCCACGGGCGTCGTGACGGGCAAGCCCATCGCGCTGGGCGGCTCGCTTGGCCGCCGCGAAGCCACCGGGCGCGGCGTGTTCGTGGTCGGCTGCGAAGCGGCGCGGCGCACCGGCCTCGAAATCGCAGGCGCGCGTATTGCCGTGCAGGGCTTCGGCAACGTGGGCGGCATCGCCGCGCGCCTGTTCCAGGAAGCCGGCGCGAAGCTCGTGGCGGTGCAGGATCACACCGGCTCGCTCTACAAGACCACGGGCATCGACGCGGCCGCGCTCCTCGAGCACGTCGGCAAGACGGGCGGCGTGGCGGGCTTCGCGGGCGCCGACGTGATCGCCAGCGACGAATTCTGGACCGTCGAAACCGACATCCTGATTCCGGCCGCGCTCGAAAACCAGATCACCGAGAAGAACGCGGGCAAGATCCGCACGAAGATCATCGTGGAAGGCGCGAACGGCCCGACCACGACGGCGGCCGACGACATCCTCCACGACAAGGGCGTGCTCATCATCCCCGACGTGGTGGCGAACGCGGGCGGCGTGACGGTTTCGTACTTCGAATGGGTGCAGGACTTCTCGAGCTTCTTCTGGACCGAAAACGAGATCAACGAGCGGCTCGAGCGTGTGATGCGCGAAGCGTTCACGGCGGTCTGGCAGGTGTCGAGCGAGCAGAAGGTGTCGATGCGCACGGCGGCGTTCATCGTGGCATGCAAGCGCATCCTGATGGCGCGCGAAATGCGCGGCCTGTACCCCTGATCGCCCGCGCGGGACCGTGGCGGCGGCGTGACGCAGGCGCCACGGCTTTCCCGGCCAACCGGTAAGTTTTGCGCTGCACATCAAGGCGCGGAAGAAGGCGGCCGTCCTCCACAAGGGGGCGGCCGCCTTCGCCATTTCTCGAGCGAAATTTCGAGACCGTCGCGCCCGCGCGACACCCGGCGAAAAGGCACCGTTTCCAGGGTCGATCTTGATTCTTTCAATATAATTACTTTGCTAAACTGCGCGCGGTTTGTCATGGAGAAAAACAGCATGCAGATGAAAAAGACCGCCGCCCTTCTCGCGCTTCTCGGTTGCTTCGCCGCCACGGGCGCGTTCGCACAGGAATCGGGCACCCTGAAGAAGATCAAGGACACGGGCGTGATTTCGCTCGGCCACCGCGAATCGTCGATTCCGTTCTCGTACTACGACGACAAGCAAAACGTGATCGGCTATTCGCAGGACTTCGCGCTCAAGATCGTCGAGGCGGTCAAGCAGAAGCTGAACATGCCGAATCTCAAGGTGAAGCTCGTGCCGATCACCTCGCAGAACCGCATTCCGCTCGTGCAGAACGGCACGGTGGACATCGAGTGCGGCTCGACCACCAACAACGCCGAGCGCCAGCAGCAGGCCGCGTTTTCGAACACCATCTTCGTGATCGGCACGCGCCTCATGGCGAAGAAGGACTCGGGCATCAAGGATTTCGCCGACCTGAAGGGCAAGACCGTCGTGACGACGGCGGGCACGACGTCGGAGCGTTTGCTGCGCAAGATGAACCAGGACAAGAACCTGGGCATGAACATCATCAGCGCGAAGGACCACGGCGAGTCGTTCATGACGCTTTCCACGGGCCGCGCGGTGGCGTTCATGATGGACGACGCGCTGCTCGCGGGCGAGCGCGCCAAGTCGAATACGCCGGACCAGTTCGTGATCGTCGGCGCGCCGCAATCGCATGAAGCGTACGGCTGCATGATGCGCAAGAACGACCCCGAGTTCAAGAAGGTCGCCGACGACGCCATCGCCAAGGTGGAAACCTCGGGCGAAGCCGACGCGATCTACAAGAAGTGGTTCGAATCGCCGATCCCGCCGAAGGGCCTGAACCTCAACTTCCCCGAAAGCGACGACATGAAGACGCTTTTCAAGAGCCCGAACGACAAGGCCATCGACTGAGCGCCTGATGGCTTGATTCGCGGCTGATCGCGTTGTCTGTATCTGGAACGGAACGGAAGAAGCCCGCCTTCTTCCGTTCTTTTTTCCTGGAGTCTTTTCATGTCTTATCACTGGAACTGGGGCATTCTCCTGAGCCCGGTCTCCACCGGCGAACCGACCACATACCTCGGCTGGCTCGTCTCGGGCCTCTGGGTGACGGTCACGGTCTCGCTCGCCGCGTGGGTGATCGCGCTCGTCGTGGGCTCGATCTTCGGCGTGATGCGCACGATGCCCGGCAAATGGGCGAGCGGCGCGGGCACCGTGTACGTGGCCGTGTTCCGCAACATTCCGCTGATCGTGCAGTTCTTCGTCTGGTATCTGGTGATACCGGAGCTGTTGCCGCCCGCCATCGGCAACTGGTTCAAGCAACTGCCGCCGAACGCGCAGTTCTTTTCCTCGTCGATCCTGTGTCTTGGCCTCTTCACGGGCGCGCGCGTGTGCGAGCAGGTGCGCTCGGGCATCAACGCGCTGCCGCGCGGCCAGCGCGCCGCGGGGCTCGCAATGGGCTTCACGCAATGGCAGACGTACCGCTACGTGCTGCTGCCGGTCGCGTACCGCATCATCGTGCCGCCGCTCACGAGCGAGTTCCTCAATATCTTCAAGAATTCGGCGGTTGCCTCGACCATCGGCCTGCTCGATCTGTCCGCGCAGGCGCGCCAGCTCGTCGACTACACGTCGCAGACCTATGAGTCGTTCATCGCGGTCACGCTCGCGTACGTGCTCATCAATCTCGTGGTGATGACGCTCATGCGCTGGGTCGAGGCGAAGTCGCGGCTGCCCGGCTACATTGGAGGCAAGTGATGCATCAGTTCGACTGGAGCGGCATTCCGGGCGCGCTGCCCACGCTGTGGACGGGCGCCGTCGTCACCTTCAAGATCACGCTGTGCGCGATCGTCGTCGGCATTCTGTGGGGCACGCTGCTCGCGCTGCTGCGGCTTTCCAGCGTGAAGCCGCTCGAATGGTTCGCGAAGGGCTACGTCACGGTGTTCCGTTCGATCCCGCTCGTGATGGTTCTGCTGTGGTTCTTCCTGATCGTGCCGCAGGTGCTGCAAAACGTGCTCGGTCTTTCCGCCGACATCGACATCCGCCTCGCGTCGGCGATGGTCGCGTTCTCGCTGTTCGAGGCCGCGTACTATTCGGAGATCATTCGCGCGGGCATTCAGGCGGTGCCGCGCGGGCAGGTGAACGCGTCGTCGGCGCTCGGCATGCGCTACGGCCAGGCAATGCGCTACGTGGTGCTGCCGCAGGCGTTTCGCGCCATGGTGCCGCTGTTGCTCACGCAGGCCATCGTGCTGTTTCAGGACACGTCGCTCGTGTACGTGATCAGTCTCGCCGACTTCTTCCGCACGGCCACCAATATCGGCGACCGTGACGGCACGACGGTGGAGATGGTACTGTTCGCGGGCGCATGCTATTTCGTGATTTGCGTGATTGCATCGAGCCTTGTGAAAGGACTTCAGAAAAAGGTCGCAAGATGATTTCAATTAAGAACGTTTCGAAGTGGTACGGCCAATTCCAGGTGCTGGCCGACTGCACGACGGAAGTGAAGAAGGGCGAAGTGGTGGTGGTGTGCGGGCCGTCGGGCTCGGGCAAGTCCACGCTCATCAAGACCGTCAACGGGCTCGAACCGTTCCAGCAGGGCGAGATTCTCGTGAACGGTCAGTCGGTGGGCGACAAGCGCACGAATCTTTCGAAGCTGCGCGCGAAAGTGGGCATGGTGTTCCAGCACTTCGAGCTGTTCCCGCATCTCTCGATCACGGAAAATCTGACGCTCGCGCAGATCAAGGTGCTCGGCCGCAGCAAGGACGAAGCGACGCAAAAGGGCTTGAAGCTGCTCGACCGCGTGGGTCTGCGCGCGCATGCCGACAAATTTCCGGGCCAGCTTTCGGGCGGCCAGCAGCAGCGCGTGGCGATCGCGCGCGCGCTTTCGATGGACCCGGTCGCGATGCTGTTCGACGAACCCACTTCGGCGCTCGATCCCGAGATGATCAACGAAGTGCTCGACGTGATGGTCGAACTCGCGCAGGAAGGCATGACGATGATGTGCGTCACGCACGAAATGGGCTTTGCGAAAAAGGTCGCGCACCGCGTGATCTTCATGGACCAGGGCGCCATTGTCGAAGACGACCGCAAGGAAGACTTCTTCGCGAACCCGAAGTCGGATCGCGCGAAGGATTTTCTCGCGAAGATCCTGCACTGAGCTTCGGGCGGTGCGCAGGAAGCAAAAAGCCGCGCCAGGTGCGCGGCTTTTTCGTTGCGGGGCGGACAGCGCGCGGCGTGCGGCGCGGGGCGCTTCGGCTCATTCGCCCCACGTCTGCAAATCGGCGATGGCTTCCGCGTCCGCCGCCACGGCCTCGCCCGCGCACGGCGAGCGCGGCGCGCTGGCGGAGGCGTCGAGCGACGGGTTGGCGAGCTTGTCGAGCACCTTTTGCGGCACCGGCACGCTGGTTTGCGCGATGACTTCGCCGTGCTGGAACATCAGCAGGTCGCCCGGCGCGAAGCGCGTCCAGACTTCGTTGTCGGTGAGCGGCGCCGTGGCGATCACGGCCACGCGGTCCTCGGGCGTCGTGTACTTCGCGAAGTCGATGGAAACGTCGGCGTCGACGAGATGCGCCGTGGAAAACGGCCAGCGGCGCACGAGATAGTAGAGATGCGTGGAGCAATGCGCGAACAGCGCCTGGCCGTTCGACATCAGGAAATTGAACACGCCGAACTGCGTGATTTCGCGCGTGAGCGACTCGAGCGCGGCGAACAGTTCGTCGAGCGGCGGCTGCGCGCCCGGAAACGCCTTGCGCAAGCCTTGCAGCAGCAGGCAGAACGCGCGCTCGCTATCCGTCGTGCCGACCGGCTGATACACGCCCGACATGACCGGATTGAAGTTCTGCAAGTCGCCGTTGTGCGCGAAGATCCAGTGCCGGCCCCACAGCTCGCGCTGGAACGGATGGCTGTTTTCGAGCGCGCAGTTGCCTTGCGTGGCCTTGCGGATATGCGCGATGGTGTTGCGCGACTTGATCGGGTAGTGCTTGACCATCTCGGCGATCGGCGAGCGCGCCGAAGCCTCGTTGTCGATGAAGAGGCGGCAGGCCTTGTCTTCGAAGAATCCAATGCCCCAGCCGTCGGCGTGGTGGTCGGTCGCGCCGCCGCGCGCCGCGAAGCCGGTGAACGAGAACGTGACGTCCGTGGGCGCGGCGCAGTTCATTCCGAGAAGTTGGCACATGGTGCTGAGGGTGCGAACGGTGCTGGTATTGCGAACGGCGGCAGCAGGGCAGACCGCTGAGCCGTGACACGAACCGGTACAATGATGATTTTCCAAGCATATCATCGGCTCGCGGGTCGCCAATACGAAATTTGTCGTATGCATTCCACGCGAAGGCGCAAGGGCGGCGGCACACGCGCAACGGGTTCTGACTTGCCGCGTACGCGCGCCTAACGCTGGCAAACGCGGCTGGCCAACGCGGCTGGCCAACGCGGCTGGCCAACGCGGCGGGCCAACGTGCCTCGAACGCGTTGCGTTCCGCATGCGGATGCCGGCCGGATTGTCGTGCGCGCGCGACGCTTCGCGCAGGCGCCCGCCGGCGGCCGGCCGGATTCCCGCCGGCTACGATATGCCGGAACGCCGTCCAACCTCTAGCCGCGCATCCACACGTCATGAACGCTTCCCCCACGACTCTCACGCTTGCCCGCCCCGACGACTGGCACCTGCACGTGCGCGACGGCGCGATGCTCGCGGCCGTGCTGCCGCACACCGCGCGCCAGTTCGGTCGCGCGATCATCATGCCGAACCTCAAGCCGCCCGTCACCACCACGGAGATGGCGGCCGCCTACCGCGAGCGCATTCTCGCGGCGCTGCCGGCGGGCTCGACGTTCGAGCCGCTGATGACGCTCTATCTCACCGACAACACGCCGCCCGACGAAATCCGCCGCGCGAAGGCAAGCGGCTTCGTGCATGGCGTCAAGCTGTATCCGGCGGGCGCGACCACGAACTCGGACGCCGGCGTGACCGACATCCGCAAGTGCGCGAAAACGCTCGAGGCGATGCAGGAAGCGGGCATGCCGCTGCTCGTGCATGGCGAGGTGACGAGCGCCGACATCGACCTGTTCGATCGCGAGAAGGTTTTCATCGACCGCGTGATGACGCCGCTGCGCCGCGATTTTCCGGCGCTCAAGGTGGTGTTCGAGCACATCACCACCAAAGACGCCGTCGATTACGTTCGCGCCGACACCGCCGCGCCCGGCCTGCTCGGCGCGACGATCACGCCGCATCACCTGCTCTACAACCGTAACGCGATCTTCCAGGGCGGCATTCGTCCGCACTATTACTGCCTGCCGGTGCTCAAGCGCGAGACGCATCGCGTGGCGCTGGTCGAAGCGGCCACCTCGGGCGACGCGCGCTTCTTCCTCGGCACCGACAGCGCGCCGCACGCGAAAGGCCTGAAAGAGCACGCGTGCGGCTGCGCGGGCTGCTATACGGCGCTGCACGCGCTGGAGCTGTATGCCGAAGCGTTCGACAACGCGGGCGCGCTCGACCGGCTCGAAGGCTTCGCGAGCTTCTTCGGCGCCGACTTCTACGGCTTGCCGCGCGCGAGTGAAACCGTCACGCTGCGCCGCGAATCGTGGACGCTGCCCGCCGAAGTCGAAGCGGGCGACACGACGGTCGTGCCCTTGCGCGGCGGCGAGTCGATCGGCTGGAAGCTCGCCTGAGCGCGGCGCGAACACCGCGTCGACAAAGCGTGACTAACCCGAACACGCCGCATGCGGGCGCGGCGGAGCGCGCGCCGCGCCGCTTGCCCGCGAGCCATTTCGCCGACATCGACTGGTCTCGGCCATGGTTCGCGCAGCACGAAACGCGCGGGCGCCGCTGGCAGCGGGCGGCGCTGGCCGGTTACGCACCGTATCTGCGTGAACTGAACGCGGATGCGCGCGCGAGCGGCCAGCGCACGGGGCGCGGCGAGCCGCTGGCGTTCATCGCGCAGGACGATCTGCCCGAAGGCGCGGCCTACGAGGCGCATATCGCGGCGACGGGCTGCGTGCCCACGCGCCACAACCTCCACGATTTTTTCAACGCGCTCGCGTGGTTCGCCTATCCGCGCATCAAGGCGACGCTCAATACGCGCCAGGCGGCGGCGATCGACACGCTCGGCGTGGGACCGACGCGCGGCGGCGTGCGCGACGCGCTTACGCTGTTCGACGAAAACGCGGTGTTGTTCGCGTCGTCGGATGCGGCGATGATCGCGGCGCTGCGCGGCTTCGACTGGCGCACGCTGTGCGTCGAGTCTCGCCCGAAGTGGGAATCGGCATTCGTCGAAACGGTGGGCCGCGCATGCGAAGTTCGCGTATTCGGCCACGCGCTGCTCGAAAAGCTCATCGCGCCTTACGCCGCATGCACGGCGCACGCGTGGGTGGTCGACGTGCCGCAAGCTTATTTTTCGTGGCCGCGTGCGCGACGCGACGCGCATCTGGACGCGGCCGTGAGCGCCGAACTTGCCGCCGCATCGACATTGAACGGACGCAGCTTCGCGCCGCTGCCGGTGCTCGGCATTCCGGGCTGGTGGCCGCAAAACGACAGTCCCTCATTCTACGACGATGCCACGGTCTTTCGCCCCGGCCGCAGAACACGGGAAACGGAGCCGGAGCGCGCGCCGGAAAACGTGAGCGCGAATCCCCGCTGATCCGCGCGCGTATTCCCACGCCGATTCCCGCGCCGATTCCCACGCGCATTCCCACGCGCATTCCCACGCCGGTTCCCACGCCGGTTCCCACGCCGGTTCCCACGCCGATTCCCACGCCGATTCCCACGCCGATTCCCACGCCGATTCCCACGCCGATTCCCACGCCGATTCCCGCGCCGGTTCCCGCTGATATGGCCCCCGCGCGCCGGGCGCGAGCGTGCTAAGATCGCGCCTCGCAAAGTAGGCTAGGCAGTCGCGGCTCCAAGGTTTCGACCGAAGAGGCGAGGAAAGTCCGGACTCCACAGGGCAGGGTGATGGCTAACGGCCATCCGTGGCGACACGCGGAACAGGGCAACAGAGAACAGACCGCCGATGGCCCGATTTCGGTCGGGATCAGGTAAGGGTGAAACGGTGCGGTAAGAGCGCACCGCGTCTGCGGCGACGCAGACGGCACGGTAACCTCCACCCGGAGCAATTCCAAGTAGGCTGGCTAGCATCTTCGAGATGCAGGGCGGGGCCCCCGTCGCGCCAGCGGGTAGGAAGCTTGAGCGCGTCAGCAATGGCGCGCCTAGAGGAATGGCTGCCACGCGCGGCGCGTTTTCGGACGCGGCGCGTGCACAGAATCCGGCTTATCGGCCTGCTTTGCCGCTTCATTCATGCAAAAAGCCGGCGTAGCTCAGTTAAGAGCCGCGCCGGCTTTTTCTTTTTGCCGCCGGTTTTTCAGGCCGCGACGATCTCGAACGTATGCGTGATCGCGGCGGTCTTGCCGATCATGATGGACGCCGAGCAATACTTGTCGTGCGAAAGATTGATCGCGCGTTCCACGGTCGCCGGGTTCAGGTTCTTGCCCGTCACGGTGAAGTGGAAGTGGATGCTGGTAAAGACCTTCGGGTCTTCGCTCGCGCGCTCAGCCTTGAGCGTGACGTTGCAGCCGCTTACTTCCTGGCGGCTTTTCTTGAGAATCAGCACCACGTCGTAGGCCGTGCAGCCGCCCGTGCCCAGCAGCACCATTTCCATCGGCCGCGGCGCGAGGTTGTGGCCGCCGCCTTCCGGCGCGCCGTCCATGTTGACGAGATGGCCGCTGCCCGTTTCGGCGGCGAACGCCATGCCGTCCTGCCCCATCCAGCTAACTTTGCATTCCATGCGTGTGCCCCTGCACCCGTTCGTGATTCGGTTGATTCAGACGGCATTGTAGCCCGCGCTCCCCGGTATGTCCGGAGGCGGCCATGGCCGTGAACTTTCCTCGCTGCCGACTTGCATGTTGCGGCGCGGCACCTCCGGGGCAAGGCCGGATTCCGTGGCGCATTTAGGGGATTTGCTCTAGGCGCCGCCACGAAGTTTTACTGCTGATGTACGTAAACGTATGATTTTTATGGGTTTTAATGGTGCGTTTCGCGAATCGCTGGGCTTTTCATATTGTGGTGTTGCATTTCGTAATGCAAATTCGCTTGCGCCGCACAACGGGATTCCCTATACTGCATCTCATTGGTTGTCGTGTTTCGCGAAACCTCAGCATGTCTCCTCCACCCTCCTCCAAAGAGTGGATTAAGCCCGAACAAACGCGTTCGGGCTTTTTTTCGTCCCCGTTTTTCGCCGCTGTCCGCGGTTTTTCGCATGGCCCGCGCGCCGTTTCACGGCGAAAGATCACGCAAATTTTGACGCGCGGCCAAATTTCCTTTTATAATCGTGGGTTTCCCGCATTCATGCCCGCGGGAAAGCCGGCTTTCCGTCAGGGAAGCCCGGACCAGGGAGAGCCTGCGCCGGCGCCAACGAGCGTCACCATACAAGCAGGACGACAGGGCACAGCATATTTTTTGGATCGATCATGAAGACTTTTTCCGCCAAGGCACATGAAGTGCAGCGCGAATGGTACGTGATTGACGCGACGGATAAGGTTCTCGGCCGTGTCGCCAGCGAAGTGGCACGCCGTCTTCGCGGCAAGCACAAGCCTGAGTTCACCCCGCACGTCGACACGGGTGATTTCATCATCATCATCAACGCCGGCAAGCTGAAGGTCACGGGCAACAAGACCACGGACAAGAAGTACTACCGTCACTCGGGCTACCCGGGCGGTATCTACGAAACGACGTTCGGCAAGATGCAGGAACGCTTCCCGGGCCGCGCGCTCGAGAAGGCCGTCAAGGGCATGCTGCCGAAGGGCCCGCTCGGCTACGCGATGATCAAGAAGCTGAAGGTCTACGCTGACGCAACGCACCCGCACTCGGCGCAACAGCCGAAGGCGCTCGAGATCTAAGGGGAGCCCACATGATCGGTAACTGGAATTACGGTACGGGCCGCCGCAAGAGCGCTGTCGCCCGTGTCTTCATCAAGTCGGGCAAGGGCGAAATCGTCGTCAACGGCAAGCCCATCGCCGACTACTTCTCGCGCGAAACGTCGCTGATGATCGTGCGTCAACCGCTGGAACTCACGAACCACGGCACGACGTTCGACATCAAGGTGAACGTGACGGGCGGCGGCGAAACCGGCCAGGCCGGCGCAGTTCGCCACGGCATCACGCGCGCGCTGATGGACTACGACGCAACGCTCAAGCCGGCACTGTCGCAAGCTGGCTTCGTGACGCGTGACGCGCGTGAAGTGGAACGTAAGAAGGTCGGTTTCCACAAGGCACGTCGCCGCAAGCAGTTCTCGAAGCGTTAATCGTTTATCGGTCGCTTCGGCGCCTGCGCTTCGCTTACGCGAAAGCGCATGGCTGCTGCAAAAAACCGCCTCGCGCAGGAATGCGCCGGGCGGTTTTTTCGTTTTATCGCTGGACCGGCGTTTGCGCCGACGCAGGAAAGTGCCGAGAAACCCTTGATTTTGTGGGCTTAAGCACGATCTGACGAACAGCCCTACAATAGCGGCTAGAAGCTTTTTTTGGAGAGTTCGAATGAGCGCTGTCGCCGAAACCCCCGTGACCGAAATGCCCGGTCCCTTCGTTTTCACCGAAGCAGCGGCTGACAAGGTCAAGCAACTGATCGACGAGGAAGGCAACCCGGAGCTGAAGCTGCGCGTGTTCGTGCAAGGCGGCGGCTGTTCGGGCTTCCAGTACGGATTCACGTTCGACGAAACGGTCAACGAAGACGACACCGTGATGGACCGCAACGGCGTGCAGCTTCTGATCGACTCGATGAGCTATCAGTACCTCGTCGGCGCCGAGATCGACTACAAGGACGATCTGAACGGCGCGCAATTCGTCATCAAGAACCCGAACGCGACCACGACCTGCGGCTGCGGCTCGTCGTTCTCGGTCTGAGCGACGTTTTTTGCCGACGTCGTGCCGATAAAAAACGGGGCTTCGGCCCCGTTTTTTCATGTTGGCGCGATTGACGCGCGACGCCAGCGGCACCCGAGCCGTGAATTTCAGCGCGGATAAATCGCGCCCAGCACGCGCTCGCCCGCCGCGCCCGTCACGGCGGGCAGATTGCCGGGCTCGCGCGCGACGCAGCGCATCGCAAGCCACGCGAATGCGAGCGGCTCGACCTGATGGGGCGGCACGCCCAGCGCTTGCGTCGTCGTGACCGGCACGCCCGCCACGCCGCCCGTTTCCAGCGCCTTTTGCAGCGCCGCCATCAACGCGGCATTGCGCGCGCCGCCGCCGCACACGTAGACGGCGCGGCAATCGCCCGCATGCCGCTCGATCTCGCGCGCGACGCTCACCGCGGTGAGCGCGACGAGCGTCGCCTGCACGTCGGCGGGCGTGAGCGACTCGAAACCCTTGAGCTTTTCGTCGAGCCACTGCGCGTTGAAGAGATCGCGGCCCGTGCTCTTGGGCGGCTGCTGCTCGAAGAACGCTTCGTCGAGCAACGCGTTCAGCAGCGGCTGATGCAGATTGCCGCTCGCGGCGAACTGGCCGTTCTCGTCGTAAGGCTTGCCCAGATGGCGTTCGGCCCAAAGGTCGAGCAGCGCGTTCGCGGGGCCGCAGTCGAAGCCGCGCACGGCGCCGGTCGACGCAAGAATCGTGATGTTGCTGATGCCGCCGAGATTGCAGACGACGCGCGTTTGCTCGTGCGAGCCGAATATCGTCGCGTGGAATGCGGGCACGAGCGGCGCGCCCTGGCCGCCCGAGGCGACGTCGCGGCTGCGGAAATCGGCGATCACGTCGATATGCGCCAGTTCCGCGAGCAGCGCCGGATTCTGGATCTGCACGGTATAGCCTTTTTCGGGCCGATGCCGCACCGTTTGCCCATGCGCGCCGATCGCCTTCACGTCCGCCGCCGACAGGTTGCCGGCGCGCAGGAGTTCGTGGCAGCACACCGCGTAGCGTGCCGCGAGCGCATTGCCCGCGAGCGCCTCGCGCTCGATCTCGTTTTCGCCCGGCTGTTGCAGCGAAAACAGCGCCTCGCGCAAACCCTGCGCGAAACCGACGAAGGCTTCGGCCAGCACCACGGGCCGCTGCCCGGCTTCGAAACGCACGGCGATGCCGTCGACGCCGTCCATGCTGGTGCCCGACATCAGGCCGAAATAGACTCCGTCGGCGGGATGGGCGTGTTCGTTTCGTGCCTCGCGTGGCGCCACGTCGTGCTCCTTTCGTAATTTCCATGATTGAGAGGCGAAGCCGCCTCAGGCGTCGATTATCGGCGCAACGGCGTTCGGGCGTAAGACGGCGCGCACGCGCGCGCAGCTCAGGCGACGGCGGCGCTTTCGGACGGCCGGCCGCCGCAAACCTCGGCCTCGCCATTCGAATCACGTAAAATTGCGTTCTAGCCCAGACTTAACGACAGATACGAAGCATGAGCACCGAGCCCACATCCAGCCAGAGCGCCAACAGCGCCAACAGTGCCAAGAGCGGCGCGAAAGAAGCCTTTCCCGTCACCGACGAAGTCCGTCACGCGCTTGCCGTCACGAAGCGCGGCGTGGACGAACTGCTGATCGAGGAAGAATTCGAGCAGAAACTCGCGAAAAGCGCCGCCACCGGCAAGCCGTTGCGCATCAAGCTCGGGCTCGACCCCACCGCGCCCGACATCCATATCGGCCATACGGTCGTGCTCAACAAGATGCGCCAGCTTCAGGATCTCGGCCATACGGTGATCTTCCTGATCGGCGACTTCACCTCGCTGATCGGCGATCCGTCGGGGCGCAACGCCACGCGTCCGCCGCTCACGCGCGAGCAGATCGAATCGAACGCGAAAACGTACTTCGAGCAGGCCGCGCTCGTGCTCGACCGCGAAAAGACCGAGATCCGCTACAACAGCGAATGGTCGATGCCGCTCGGTGCCGACGGCATGATCAAGCTCGCGTCGCGCTACACGGTCGCGCGCATTCTGGAGCGCGAAGATTTCACGAAGCGCTTCCAGGGCGGCGTGCCCATTTCGATCCACGAATTCCTGTATCCGCTCATGCAGGGCTACGACTCGGTCGCCTTGAATGCCGACCTCGAACTCGGCGGCACGGACCAGAAGTTCAATCTGCTCGTCGGCCGCGAATTGCAGAAGCAGTACGGCCAGGAACAGCAGTGCATTCTCACGATGCCGCTGCTCGAAGGTCTCGACGGCGTCGAAAAGATGTCGAAGTCGAAGAACAACTACATCGGCATCAGCGAAAAGCCCAACGACATGTTCGGCAAGCTCATGAGCATTTCCGACACGCTGATGTGGCGTTATTTCACGCTGCTCTCGTTCCGCCCGATGGACGAGATCGAGGGCTTCAGGCGCGAGATCGAGGCGGGCCGCAATCCGCGCGACTTCAAGGTGTTGCTCGCGCAGGAAATCGTCGCGCGCTTCCACTCGCAGGGCGACGCCGAACGCGCGCTCGAGGACTTCAACCACCGCGCGAAGGGCGGCGTGCCCGACGACATTCCTTCGGTGACGCTCGCGGGCGCGCCGCTCGCCATCGGCCAGTTGCTCAAGCAGGCGGGCCTCGTGCCGTCGACGAGCGAAGCGCTGCGCAACATCGAGCAGGGCGGCGTGAAGATCGACGGCGCCACGGTGTCCGACAAGGGCCTCAAGATCGAGGCCGGCGAGTTCGTCGTGCAGGTCGGCAAGCGCCGCTTCGCGCGCGTCACGCTCACGGCATGATCGCGCTGATCCAGCGCGTGCGGCGCGCGGAGGTGCGCGTCGCCGACGGCAGCGGCGAGCGCGTGACGGGAGCGATCGGCCAGGGGCTGCTCGCGCTCGTCTGCGCGGAGCGCGGCGACAACGAAGCCGCCGCCGACAAGCTGCTTGCGAAGCTGCTCGGCTATCGCGTGTTCAGCGACGCCGCCGGCAAGATGAACCTTTCCGTGCAGAACGTCGACGGCAACGGCGCGGCGGGCGGCCTGCTGCTCGTTTCGCAGTTCACGCTCGCGGCCGATACCAACAGCGGTTTGCGGCCGAGCTTCACGCCCGCCGCGCCGCCCGACGAAGGCAGGCGTCTTTTCGATTATTTCGTGGCGGCCGCGCGCGAGAAGCATTCCGTGGTCGAGACGGGCGAGTTCGGCGCCGACATGCAGGTGTCGCTCGTCAACGACGGCCCCGTCACCTTCTGGCTCCAGGTGCGCAACGGATGACCACGCAAATTCTCTTCATTCGCCACGGCGAAACGGCGTGGAACCAGATCAAGCGCATTCAGGGGCATATCGACATTCCGCTCGCGCAAAGCGGCGTGGAGCAGGCGAACAAGCTGGCCGCGCGGCTCGCGCAGGACGCGCGCGCGGGCGCGCGGCTCGACGCGATCTGGTCGAGCGATCTGATGCGCGCGCAACAAACCGCGCAACCCGCCGCTGCGGCGCTCGGGCTGCCCGTCCAGCTTGCCGAAGGCTTGCGCGAGCGCAATTACGGCGCGTTCCAGGGCCACGACAACGACGAGATCGCCGAGCGTTTTCCCGACGAATACGCGCATTGGCAAACCCGCGATCCCGGTTTCGAGCCGCCCGAAGGCGAGTCGCAACGCGAGTTTTATCATCGCGTGCTGCATGCGCTCGAACCGATTCTGGCGCGGCATCCGGGCGGCCGCATCGCGTGCGTCGCGCACGGCGGCGTGCTGGACTGCGTGTACCGGTTCGCGAACGGTTTGGCGCTCGACGCGCCGCGCGCGTGGAAGCTGTTGAACACGAGCGTCAATGTCGTCGATTTCGAGCGCGACGGTTACGTGACGCAGGCGCGCGTGGTCGAGTGGGGCGATGTCGCGCATCTGGGCGGCGTGAGCGCCGACGACAATCTCAAGCGCGCGCCGGAGCCGGGGCGCTAGAACCTTGCGCGGCGCTGCCTTGCGTCGGAAAAAACGGCCATCGCATGTCGGCATGTCGGCGCGCTGGCCGTTTTCATTTACGGCAGCGGTTTTTCCGCCGCGCGCCGCCGCGCGCGTTTCGAGACGCCGTTGACGAGCGCCCAACGCATCACGGGCGCGACCGCGCGCATGCCTGGCCGCACGACGGCTTGCCGCGCGAGTGCGAAGGTATCGAAGCCCAGCATCGCCTGTGCGAACGGCGGCAGCAGGTCGATGCCCGCATGGCGCACGAGCGCGCCCGCGGGCCGCATCGCGGGGCGCGGCGCCGGGGCATTCATGAGCACGCGCACGACTTCGCGCGTGCGGTCGCTCGCAACCAGTTCGGGTCGCATCGATTCGAGATACGCGGCGATTTCCGCGCGCGATTGCGGCACGTTCGTCGCGCCGAGCAACTGCGCGATCTGCGCGACTTCGGCGTAATACTGATCCTGCGCGGCGCCGGGCAGCAGCGGATTCACGTAGCGCAGATAGCCGCCGAGAAAGCTGGACACTTCCGCCACGTGGACCCACGTCAGCAAGGCGGGGTCGCTCGCGCGATAGGCGCGGCCGTCGGGCGCGGTGCCCGTCACGCTCAGGTGAATCGTCTTGACGCGCTCGATGAGCGCGAGCGCGTCGGCGCGGCTGCCGTAGGTCGTGCCCGCGATGAAGGTCGCGGTGCGCCGCAGCCGCCCGAGAATGTCGGTGCGAAACGTCGAATGGTCCCACACGCCCGCGAGCGCGAGCGGGTGCAGCGCCTGGAGCAGCAGCGCGCTGATGCCGCCCGCCATCATCGCGGCGAAATCGGCATGCACTTTCCAGCAGATGGCGTCGGGGCCGAAGAGGCCGGGGTCGCCGGGCGGATTCGAGTAATCGAGCTTCGGGCCGCTGCCCGTGGTGAGATGCGTGATGCTCTCGGCGATCCTCATGCGCACACGCGACGCCAGTTGGCCGATCAGGCCGTTGGGCGCATTGGCGTTCGGGGGGCGGCCGGCGTGATCGGACATGGTGCGCTCCCGGCTGGCGTCTTACGACGCGTCCGGCTCCCAGTCGCCGCCGTTCGAGGCGTTGTCGGGCGCGGTGAGGCCGAAGTGGCGATAGCTCAACTGCGTGGCGATACGCCCGCGCGGCGTGCGCTGCAAATAGCCCTGCTGGATCAGATACGGCTCCAGCACGTCCTCGATCGTGTCGCGCTCCTCGCCGATCGCGGCGGCCAGATTGTCCACGCCCACGGGGCCGCCGTCGAACTTGTGCAGGATCGCTTCGAGCAGCTTGCGGTCCATCAGGTCGAAGCCGACCGGATCGACGTCGAGCATGCGCAGCGCGGCGTCGGCCACGTGGGCCGTGATCGCGCCGTCGGCCTTCACCTCGGCGTAGTCGCGCACGCGCCGCAGCAGGCGGTTGGCGATACGCGGCGTGCCGCGCGAGCGGCGCGCGATTTCGAGCGCGCCTTCGGGATGAATCTGCGCGCCGAGCAGCGAAGCCGAACGCTGCACGATGCGCGACAACTCGCCCGCGTTGTAGAACTCGAGCCGCGAAACAATGCCGAAGCGGTCGCGCAGCGGGTTCGTCAGCATGCCCGCGCGCGTGGTCGCGCCCACCAGCGTGAAGGGCTGAAGGTCGAGCTTCACGCTGCGCGCGGCCGGACCTTCGCCGATCATGATGTCGATCTGGTAATCCTCGAGCGCCGGATACAGGATTTCTTCGACCACCGGCGAAAGCCGGTGAATTTCGTCGATGAAGAGGACATCGTTGGCTTCGAGGTTGGTGAGCAGCGCCGCGAGGTCGCCCGCGCGTTCGAGCACGGGCCCCGACGTCTGCCGCAGATTGACCCCCATTTCGCGCGCGATGATGTGCGCGAGCGTGGTCTTGCCGAGGCCCGGCGGCCCGAACAGCAGCACGTGGTCGAGCGGCTCGGAACGGCGCTTCGCGGCTTCGATGAAAATCTCGAGCTGGCCGCGCACCTTTTCCTGGCCCACGTATTCGTCGAGCTGGCGCGGGCGCAGCGCGCGCTCGAACGCTTCCTCGTGCGACGAGGCGGGCGTGGCGGCGATCACGCGCTCGGCGTTGCCGGCGCTGCCGGAATGCCGGTTCGCGGCGAGTTTGTCAGTTTCGATCATGGGGCGATTGTACCGCGCGGACTGGGCGCGCCGGCGCGGCGTGCGGGGCGTTCGGGGGCGGGCGGACCAAGCGAAAACCGGGCGGCGCGCGGTGCAACTAACAGCCCATTTGCGGCAGTCGCGCGGTGCTGGGTGTTTCCGGATGCGCCGATCAAGCCGCCGTCCCGATGCGCCGTTGAGCGGCTCTGGAGGGCGTGCGCTCGGGCACCGCCAACGCCAGCGCCCACGCCCACGCCCACGCCATCGCCATCGCCATCGCCATCGCCAACGCCAACGCCAACGCCAACGCCAACGCCAACGCCAACGCCAACGCCAACGCCAACGCCGCCACCGGCCCGCCGACGCGCCGATGCGCCGTTGCACCGCCGCGCGCATTACCCCTTCGACAGCACCTTCAGCGCGATCTTGATGCCTTCGGAAACGCCCGTGCCCGCGGGCACGCTCTTGATCGCGGCCAGTCCTTCCTTCTCCGAATAGCCGAGCGCGAGCAGCGCGTTGAGGATGTCGTTTGCGTGATCCGAAGGCGACGCGGCGGCGGCCATCGCGCCGAGATCCGCGCCGAACTTGCCCTTGAGTTCGAGCAGCAGGCGCTCGGCGGTTTTCTTGCCGATGCCGGGAATGCGCGTGAGACGCGCGGCGTCCTGCATCGTCACGGCTTGCGAGAGATCGCCCACGCTCATGCCCGAGAGCACCGCGAGCGCCATGCGCGCGCCGATGCCGCTGATCTTGAGCAGCTCGCGGAACGTCGCGCGTTCCTGCTGCGTGCCGAAACCGTAGAGCAGATGCGCGTCCTCGCGCACGATCATCTGGGTGAGCAACACGATTTTTTCGCCGGTGCCGGGCAGGTTGTAGAACGTGCTCATCGGCACGTCGATTTCGTAGCCGACGCCGTTGCAGTCGACGAGCAGGTGCGGCGGGTTCTTTTCCAGCAATACGCCGGCAATGCGACCGATCATGGCGGGTTCTGTGAGGAGGGAAAGCTCAAGAGTGTAGCGGAGCGGCGCGCGCCGCGGCGCGGCCTTCGAGGCGCGCCGGACGAACGGAGAAGGCGGCTTCGGCGTTTTCACCGCAGGCGAAGCCGCGCAGGGACGCGCAGGTGGCCCTGTGCATGGCCACGCATCCAGCCGCGCGCTTGGTCACACATCCAGCCGCGCATCCAGCCACACATCCAGCCGCGCATTTAACCGATAAGCCGTCCGCGCCGCACGCGCATGCCCTTCTTCGCGAGCGAGGGCGCGAGGCCGCCTAGCGCCGCGAGCGCGTCGCCACCGTGGGCGTGGCAGATCGCCATGCCGAGCGCGTCGGCGGCATCGGTGCCGGGCATGCCGGTGAGCGCGAGCAGGCGCACCACCATCTGCTGCATCTGGTCCTTGGTCGCGCGCCCGTAGCCCACCACGGCCTGCTTCAGTTGCAGCGCCGTGTATTCGGCGACCGGCACGCCGCCCGCCACGAGCCCGCAAATGGCCGCGCCGCGCGCCTGGCCGAGCAGAAGCGTCGACTGCGGATTGACGTTGACGAAGACCTTTTCGATCGCGGCCTGATCGGGCGCATGCTGGCGGATCAGCGTGGAAACGCCTTCGAAGATGGTGCCGAGACGCGAGGGCAGATCGGCATCGGCGGTACGGATGACGCCGCTTGCGACATACGTGAGCTGATGGCCGTGACGCTCGATCACGCCGAAGCCGGTCACGCGCAAGCCGGGGTCGATGCCGAGAATTCTCATGAAATGCGGGAAAAGCGGAATGTGCCTGCGATGGTACAACGAACGGCGCGGCGGCCGCGAGCGTTGCCGGCGCGCGCGCCGGCCGCGGCAGCAACGAAAAAGCCCGCGCGAAGCGGGCTTTTTGCCGAACCGGCTGGCGGTTTAGTGACGGAAGTGGCGAATGCCCGTCATTACCATGGCGATGTTGTGCTCGTCGGCGGCGGCGACCACTTCGTCGTCGCGCATGGAGCCGCCCGGCTGGATCACGCAGGTCGCGCCCGCGTTCACCACCACGTCGAGACCGTCGCGGAACGGGAAGAACGCGTCCGAGGCGACGGCCGTGCCCGCGAGCTTGAGGCCCGCGTTTTCGGCCTTGATGCTGGCGATGCGCGCCGAGTCCACGCGGCTCATCTGACCCGCGCCCACGCCCATCGTCATGCCGTTCGCGCAGAACACGATGGCGTTCGACTTCACGAACTTCGCCACGCGCCAGGCGAACAGCAGATCGTCCATTTCCTTCGGCGTCGGGTGGCGCTTCGTCACCACGCGCAACTCGTGCGGCTGCACGTTCTTCGCGTCGAGCGATTGCACCAGCAGGCCGCCGCCCACGCGCTTCAGGTCGAACGCGTTATGACCTTCGCCCAGCGCGATCTGCAACAGACGCACATTCTGCTTCGCGGCGAACACGGCCTTCGCGGCGTCCGAGAACGACGGCGCGATCAGCACTTCGACGAACTGCTTCGACACTGCTTGCGCCGCGGCTTCGTCCACTTCGCGGTTGAATGCGATGATGCCGCCGAACGCCGAGGTCGGGTCGGTCTGGAACGCCTTCGCGTAGGCTTCGTGCGCGTCGCCGCCCACGGCCACGCCGCACGGGTTCGCGTGCTTGACGATCACGCACGCGGGCGCGTCGAAGGTCTTGACGCATTCCCACGCCGCGTCGGAGTCGGCGATGTTGTTGTACGAGAGTTCCTTGCCCTGGAGCTGCGTGTAGTTCGCGAGCGCGCCGGCGGGCGTCGCGAGGTCGCGGTAGAACGCGGCGCCCTGGTGCGGGTTTTCGCCGTAGCGCAGGTCCTGCACCTTGTCGAACGCGAGGTTCAGCACGGCGGGATAAGCGTTGCGCGCCTTGTGGTCGAGCGCTTCGGTCAGGCTCGTGAGGTAGTTCGTGATCGCGCCGTCGTACTGCGCCGTGTGCGAGAACACCTTGGTCGCGAGGCGGAAATTGGTGGCGTAGCTCACGGCGTTGCCGTTCGCGCGCATCTCTTCCAGCACCGCCGCGTAGTCGGCCGGGTCGACCACCACGGTCACGTCGCGATGATTCTTCGCCGCCGAGCGCAGCATCGTCGGGCCGCCGATGTCGATGTTCTCGATCGCGTCTTCGAGCGAGCACGTTTCCTTCGAGATCGTCTGCACGAACGGGTAGAGGTTCACGACCAGCAGGTCGATCGTCGGGATGTCGTGCCGTTGCAGCGCGGCCATGTGCTCCGGCAGATCGCGGCGCGCCAGAATGCCGCCGTGTACTTTCGGGTGCAGCGTTTTCACGCGCCCATCGAGCATTTCCGGGAAGCCGGTGTAGTCGGCGACTTCGGTGACGGGAAGACCCGCGTCCGCGAGCAGTTTCGCGGTGCCGCCGGTCGACAGGATCTTGACGCCGAGATCCGAGAGGGATTTCGCGAAGTCGACGATGCCTGCCTTGTCGGAAACGGAGATGAGCGCTTGCTTGATCATGATGTGGGTGGGTTGCCGATAGATCGAGGAGTCAGCGCAAGAGGCGCGGAAAACGCGGCGCGGCCGTTACAGCAGGCCGTGCTGCTGGAGCTTCTTGCGCAGCGTATTGCGGTTGATGCCGAGATACTCGGCGGCCAGCGACTGATTGCCGCCGGCCTGCTCGAGCACCACCTCGAGCATCGGTTTTTCGACGCACGCCATCACCATTTCATAGACGTCGTGCGGATTGCTGCCGTCGAGATCGTGGAAATAATTGCCCAGACTCTCGCGGACGGATTGTTCGATATTGTGCTTGCTCATGCTGCCAGTCGATCGGAGGAGGCGGCGCCTTTGCCTGCATCGCTTTCGTCGCTTGCGTCGCCTTCTTCCTCGACATAGACGAGACGCTCGGAACGCGCCTTTTGCTCGTCGAAGAACTGGTTGACGGCGACGAGTTGTTCGCGCGTGGTGTCCAGCGTATTCATGCGATGCCGGAACGTGTTGGCGCCGCAAAGGCCGCGAGTGTACCAGCCGATATGCTTGCGCGCAGTACGCACGCCCGTAAATTCGCCGTAAAACGCGTAGTGATCTTCCAGATGCTCGTTCATGATCGACTGGATTTCGTCCACGCGCGGCGCGGGCAGCAACTCGCCGGTGGCGAGGAAATGCTCGATTTCGCGAAAGAGCCACGGGCGGCCCTGCGCCGCGCGGCCGATCATGATGGCGTCGGCGCCCGTGACGTCGAGCACGTGGCGCGCCTTGTGCGGCTTGGTGATGTCGCCGTTGGCCACCACCGGAATGCGCGCGGCGGCCTTCACCGCGGCGATGGTCTCGTATTCCGCCTCGCCGTGATAGAGGTCGGCGCGCGTGCGGCCGTGCACGGTCAGCATCGAAATGCCGCAGTCCTCGGCGATGCGCGCGACGGTGAGCGCGTTGCGATGGTCGCGGTCCCAGCCCGTGCGGATCTTGAGCGTGACGGGCACGGCGTCCGGCCCCGCGCCCACGGCGTCCACCACGGCCTTGACGATGCGCGCGACGAGCGGCTCGTTTTGCAGCAGCGCCGAGCCGGCCGCGACGTTGCACACTTTCTTCGCCGGGCAGCCCATGTTGATGTCGATGATCTGCGCGCCGTTCGCGACGTTGTAGCGCGCGGCCTCGGCCATCATTTCCGGGTCGGCGCCCGCGATCTGCACGGCGATGGGTTCCACCTCGCCCGCGTGATTCGCGCGGCGCAGGGTCTTTTCGCTTTTCCAGAGCTGCGCGTTGGAGGCGACCATCTCCGAAACGGCGTAGCCCGCGCCGAGGCGCTTGCAAAGCTGGCGGAACGGCCGGTCCGTGACGCCCGCCATGGGAGCGACGAACAGGTTGTTACGCAGAGTGTGACGGCCGATTGTGAACATGACGCGCGGGCGAGTCCGGGGCCGCGCGACGCAAGGCGTTCCAGTCGCGGCGAACGGCGGAAATCGAAAGGGGAAACGCGTATTTTAGCGTAAGCGGGATGCGCGGGCGCGCGCCGGGGGAGGCGCGAGCGGCGTTGCGTTGTTTTCCGGCGGCGGCAAAAGCGCTTTGCGGTCAGCGGGTTGGGCGCGGCGGCGCGCGGTGTTTCGGCCCTTTGAGGCGGGTTCGCTTGCCCGCCGCTCAGATTCGCTGCCCGAACATCATTTGTCTCGCGAGCGCCGTTTTTACCGGCGGCGCGAATTCGAGCGCGGTGAGCGCCAGCCCGCGCAGCGCGGCGAGCGGGGCGAAATCCACCGTGAAAAGACGCGCGAGCGTATCGGTTGCGCCGATCGTCATGCGCCGGTCGAAGGCGCGGCGCGCCGCGAAGGCCGCGAGCGCGCGCGGCGAGGCACCGTGCTGCGCGAGCGCGTCGGCGAGCGCGTGGGCGTCGCGCAGGCCGAGGTTCAGGCCCTGGCCCGCGACCGGATGCAGCGTTTGCGCCGCGTTGCCCACGGCGGCGATGCGCCCGTGGCCCGATACCAGCGCGTCGAGCGCGTTCAGGCCGAGCGGGAACGCGGCGCGCCCGTGAACGTGCGTGAAGCGGCCCATGCGCGCGCCGAACGCCGCGCCGAGTTCGGCGAGAAAGTCGGCGTCGGCAAGCCGCGCGCGGCGCTCGGCTAGCTCGGGCGCGCCGCACCAGACGAGCGCGTAGTCCGCGCCGCGCACGCCGCCCATGGGCAGCAGCGCGATCGGGCCTTCGTTCGTGAAGCGCTCCCACGCCACGTGCGGCTGCGGCGCGGCCACCGTCACCACGCCGACAAGCGCCGTCTGGCCGTAATCGCGCGTGCGCCGGGGTTCGGCCCGGGCGGGGCCGCACTTCTCCCCGGTTTCGTGCGACGCCGGCCGATACAAGCCGCCTTCGGCGTTCACGAGAATGCGCGTGCGCAGCCTGCGCTCGACGCCGGCGCTCACGATGGGCAGCGTCACGCCGTCGTGTTCGATCACGGGGTCGTGCGCCTGCGTGTGATGCAGCCAGTGCGCGCGCGTGCCGCGCACGGCCTGCGCGAGCGCCTGCACGATCGAGCCGTACCGCGCGACGTAGCCGAGCGCGGGCAGGTCGTAGTCGTGGCGATCGATCAGCGTGCGGCCGAAGTGACCGCGCTGCGAAACGTGGATGCGCTCGATGGCGGTGGCGTCGTGCGGCCACGCGAGCGCTTCCACGAGCGTGCGGCTGCCTTGCGAGACGGCGATGGCGCGCGGGTCGCCCGCGCTGTCGTCCGGCTCGCGGGCATCGACCAGCGCGATCGACAGATCTTGGGTGGCGCTGCGCCGCGCGAGCCAGCCCGCGAGCGCGAGCCCGACCGGACCGGCGCCGACGATCGTCACGTCGTGGTCGAACGGGGCGTTGGCGGGGGTTTCGGCGCTGGCGGAGACGGCGTTCATGGCGGGTTTCGTTGCGGGTTCGGGCGGAAAGCGTGAGACGGAAGGGGAGACAAAAAGGGGCGACAAAAAAGGCGTCAGGCGCGGCGTTGCGCGTCCTGCATGAGCGACTCGATGGCGTCGGCGGCCACGGGCACGTCGCGGGTTATCAGCTCGCAGCCCGTTTCGGTGACGATCGCGTCGTCCTCGATACGGATGCCGATGTCCCAGTAGCGCTCGGGCACGTCCTCGGCCGCGCGAATGTAGAGACCCGGCTCGATGGTGAGCGTCATGCCCGCGCGCAGCGTGCGCCAGGGCGGCGGCGCATGGGCGGCCTGGGCGTTTTGCGCGGCGTTGGCGTTGGAGGCGCGCTCGCGGTAATCGCCCGCGTCGTGTACGTCCATGCCGAGCCAGTGCCCCGTGCGATGCATGTAGAAGCGCGCGTAGGCGCGTTCGGCGATCGCGTCGTCCACGTTCGCATAGCGTGTCTTGTCGAGAATGCCGGTGTCGAGCAAGCCTTGCGCGAGCACGCGCACGGCGGCCTCGTGCGGCGCCTCGAAGTTCACGCCCGCGCGCGTGGCGTCAATGGCGGCCTGCTGCGCGGCGAGCACGATGTCGTACAACTCGCGCTGCGCCGGCGTGAACTTGCCGCTCGCGGGGAAGGTGCGCGTGATGTCGGAGGCGTAGCCGTTCAGCTCGCAGGCGGCGTCGATCAGCACGAGGTCGCCTTCGCGCGCCACGGCGTTGCCCGCCGGATAATGCAGCACGCACGCGTTCGCGCCCGCCGCGACGATCGAGCCATACGCGGGCGCCTGCGCGCCGTGCTTGCGGAACAGGTACAGCAGTTCGGCTTCGATCTCGTATTCGCGCATGCCGGGCCGGCACGTCTGCATCGCGCGGATATGCGCGAGCGCCGAAATCTTCGCGGCGCGGCGCATGGTGTCGAGTTCGTGCGCGTCCTTGACGACGCGCATGTCGTCGAGCAGCGGCAGCAGGTCGTGCGCCGCCGCGGGCGCGCTCACGCCGCTGCGGCCTTGCGCGCGCACGGCGTCGAGCCAGCGCTTCACCTGCGCGTCGAAGCGCTCGTTCGCCGCCAGCGCGTAGTGCAGCGCCGGCCGGTTCGCGATCAGTTGCGGCAGGCGCGCGTCGAGTTCGTCGAAGGGAAAGGCGGCGTCCAGGCCGAATGCCTCGCGCGCGGCGTCCGGGCCGTAGCGAAAGCCTTCCCACGTTTCGCGCTCGACGTTCTTCGCGCGGCAAAAGAGAACGGCGGCAGGCTGGTTCTCGCCCGCGTTCGCGTCCAGCACGAGCAGCGCCTCGGGCTCCGTGAAGCCCGTGAGGTAGTAGAAGTAGCTGTCGTGCCGGTAGGGATAGTCGGCGTCGCGGTTGCGCAGCGCCTCGGGCGCCGTCGGCACGAGCGCGACGCCGCCGCCCTTTTCCCGCAGCGCGGCCAGCACGCGTTCGCGGCGCGCGCGATAGAGCGCGGCGCCGCCGTCGGGGCCCGGTTGCACATCCGGCAGATGAGCGGCGCCGGGCGCGGCGGCCGGGGCGTTCGGGGCATTTTGGGCGAGCTTCGAGTCGGTCGAGTCCATCGTGGGATTGTAGCGCCACACCGCGAGCGAGCGCTTGCGCGGGCGGCCGGTGGCCCGATGTTGTCTTTCTCCTACAGGAATTGTAAGAAAAAGACCGACGTTATCTGACGTGTCGTCAGAAAATGGGCAATCCAACGTATACTTCGCGCGGATTACAGAAAAGGCAGGTGCGATGAAACTTATCGGTTCGCTCGGCAGCCCGTATGTCCGCAAGGCGCGGATCACGCTCGCCGAAAAGAAAATCGACTACACACTGGTGCTCGAAAACGTCTGGAGCGCCGAAACGGCGATCCACGACTTCAACCCGATCGGCAAGGTGCCGTGTCTCGTGATGGACGACGGCGAGGCCGTGTTCGATTCGCGCGTGATCTGCGAATACGTGGACATGCTCTCGCCCGTGGGCAAGCTGATTCCGCCGGCGGGCCGCGAGCGCATCGAGGTGCGCTGCTGGGAAGCGCTCGCCGACGGCATGCTCGACGCCGCCGTGACGATTCGCGCCGAAAGCACGCAGCGCACGCCGGAGCAGCGCTGCGAAGCGTGGGTCGAGCGCCAGCAGCGCAAGATCGCCGAAGGGCTGAAGGCGATGGCGAAGGGACTCGCGGGCAACCCGTGGTGCGCGGGCAACCGCTACACGCTCGCCGACATCGCCATGGGCTGCGCGCTCGGCTATCTGGACTTCCGCATGCCCGAGCTGGACTGGCGCGAGCCGCATCCGAATCTCGCGCGCCACTTCGAAAAGCTTTCGCAGCGTCAGTCGTTCATCGACACGGTGCCGCAAGGCTGAAGCGCCGCGCATTCCCCATCGGCGAAAAAACGCCCGGCGGCTCGAAAACCGTCGGGCGTCTTCCTTTTCGCGGCCGGTTCGCCGGCGTTCAGGCGACGATCTTCTGCGCCTCCGGCGCGAACGAATCGCTGCGCGCGACCGGCCACCACTTCTCGTAAAGCTGATAGCGGTAGCGGCCTTCGAGCAGATCGCCGGGTTTCAGATACTTGAGCAGCTCCGACATGAGTTGCACTTCATACGACGACACGCGCCGCACGATGTGATGCGCGCGCAGTTCCGCAGGGCTCGACAGCCCCGCGGCCTGAACGATTTCCTGCAACGCATGCAGCGTGTTGCGATGGAAGTGATAGACGCGCTCGCCCTTGTCGGGCACGTCGAGCGCGCGCTGGCGCACCGGGTCTTGCGTCGCCACGCCGGTCGGGCAGCGGTCCGAGTGGCACTTCTGCGCCTGAATGCAGCCCACGGCGAACATGAAGCCGCGCGCCGAGTTGACCCAGTCCGCGCCGATCGCGAGCGTGCGCGCGATATCGAACGCCGTGATGATCTTGCCGCTCGCGCCGATCTTGATCTTCTCGCGCAAGCCGATGCCCACGAGCGTGTTGTGAACGAGCAGCAAGCCCTCCTGAAGCGGCGTGCCGATATGGTCGGTGAACTCGATGGGCGCCGCGCCCGTGCCGCCTTCGGCGCCGTCCACCACGATGAAGTCGGGCAGGATGCCGGTTTCCAGCATCGCCTTCGCAATGCCGAAAAACTCCCACGGATGCCCGATGCACAGCTTGAAGCCCGTGGGCTTGCCGCCCGAAAGCCTGCGCAGGCGCTCGACGAATTCGAGCAGGCCGCGCGGCGTGGAAAACTCCGCGTGGCGCGAAGGCGAAACGCAGTCGCGGCCGACGGGAATGCCGCGCGTTTCGGCGATCTCGGGCGTGACCTTGGCCGCGAGCAGCATGCCGCCGTGGCCCGGTTTCGCGCCTTGCGAGAGCTTCACCTCGATCATCTTCACCTGCGGCTCGGCGGCGAGGCGCGCGAACTTTTCGGCGCTGAACGAGCCGTCGTCGTTGCGGCAGCCGAAGTAGCCCGAGGCGATTTCCCAGATGATGTCGCCGCCGTTCTCGCGGTGATACTTCGAGAGCGAGCCTTCGCCGGTGTCGTGCGCGAAGCCGCCTTTCTTCGCGCCCAGATTGAGCGCGCGGATCGCATTGGCCGAGAGCGCGCCGAAGCTCATCGCCGAGACGTTGAAGATCGACATCGAATAGGGCTGCTCGCGGCCGGCGCCCACGAGAACGCGGAAGTCGCTGCCCGCGAGCTTCGTGGGCGCCAGCGAATGGCTGATCCACTCGTGGCCGATGGCCTTCACGTCGATCTCGGTGCCGTACGGGCGGCTGTCGACGGTATTTTTCGCGCGCTGATACACCACGCTGCGCTGCACGAGCGAGAACGGCTTTTCGTCGGTGTCGTCCTCGACGAAGTACTGGCGGATTTCGGGCCGCACGAACTCGAACATGAAGCGCAGATGGCCCCAGAGCGGATAGTTGCGCAGGATCGCGTGGCGCTCCTGCGTCATGTCCCAGAGGCCGAGCGCGACGAGCAGCGCGGGCGGGATCGCGCAAAACCACGAAAGATGATGAAGCGCCGCGGCGGCGACGCAGGCTGCAAGCAGCAGCACCGCGCACCACATGGCGAGATAACGTCGGGAAAACATTGGGGGGACTCCTCGAACCTGGACTGGCGCGGCCCGCCCGTGGCGGCGCCGCGCTTGGGCCGCGTCCCCCGGCGACGCTCGATCGCGGCTCGCCCGGGGCGCGGCGTGCCCGAATGATGCCGCAAGTTCGTGAAACCTCGCCGCGAACTTTGCACGAACCTTGCGCAATGGCGGCGGGATTTCGGAGCGCGGCCTCGCGGGCGGCAGGACGATGGGAAACGTGCGGTGAGAAAGCGCGCGGCGCATTGCACGCCGCGCGATGTTTTCTTACGTTTCGATGCGCGTGGCGGCTTGCGGGGCGTGTTCGGCTTGCGCGACTGCGCCCGGTTTGCGGCGCGCCGGGCGCTTCTTTTTCTTCGGCGTTTCGGGCGGCAATACGGCCGGCGCGTGCGGTTCGAGCGTCGTCACCGTTTCGATGATGCCGCCGCCGAGGCACACGTCGCCGTCATAGAGCACCGCCGACTGGCCCGGCGTCACGGCCCATTGCGCTTCGGGAAAATGCAGCGAGAACTGGCCCGCGCCGAACGCCTCCGCGCGATGGAACACCGTGGGCGCGTCAGCCTGGCGATAACGCGTTTTCGCGCCGCACGCGTGGTTTTCGGCGGGCGGCTCGCCCGCGACCCAGCTCACGTTGCCCGCGCGCAGCTCGTGCGCGAGCAGCCACGGATGATCGTGGCCCTGCACGACGTAGAGCGTGTTCGTGGCGATGTCCTTGCCCGCGACGAACCACGGGTCGCCGCTGCCGTCCTTGCTGCCGCCCAGACCAATGCCCTTGCGCTGCCCGAACGTATAGAACGCGAGGCCGATGTGCTCGCCCACCACCTTGCCTTCGGGCGTCATCATCGGGCCGGGCTGGGTCGGCAGGTAGCGGTTCAAAAAGTCGCGGAACGGCCGCTCGCCGATAAAGCAGATTCCTGTGGAGTCCTTCTTTTTCGCGTTCGGCAAGCCGATCTGTCCGGCGATCTCGCGCACCTTCGTCTTGGGGATTTCGCCGAGCGGGAACATCGTCTTCGAAAGCTGCGCCTGGTTCAGGCGATGCAGGAAGTACGACTGGTCTTTCGTGTGATCGAGCGCCTTGAGCAGCTCGAAGCGGCCATGGCTTTCGTTCTGGCGCACGCGCGCGTAGTGGCCCGTGGCGATGGTTTGCGCGCCCAGCGACATCGCGTGATCGAGAAACGCCTTGAACTTGATCTCGGCGTTGCAGAGCACGTCGGGGTTGGGCGTGCGGCCCGCGGAATATTCGCGCAGGAATTCCGCAAACACGCGGTCCTTGTATTCGGCGGCGAAATTGACGGCTTCCACGTCGATGCCGATCAGATCCGCGACCGAAACCACGTCGATCCAGTCCTCGCGCGTCGAGCAGTATTCGCTGTCGTCGTCGTCTTCCCAGTTCTTCATGAAAAGACCGACGACGTCGAATCCCTGCTGCTTGAGCAGCCACGCGGTAACCGACGAATCCACGCCGCCCGACATGCCCACCACGACCTTACGTTTGCTCATTTTCCTGCTGCCTTGTTGCTGCCTCGTTATGTGCGCCGGGGCGCCGCTTTGGGCCCGGTCGCGTGCGTGCGCACGAAATCGAGCGGCACGCGCCTGCCCGCGAGGTAATCGTCGACGCATTGCATGACGAGCGGCGTGCGATGCCGCTCGCTCGCGGCGCGCAGCTCCTCCGCGCTCATCCACACCGTGCGCACGATATCGGGATCGAGCGCGCGATCCTCGGGCTGCGCCGCGGCTTGCCCGCAATACGTGAAGCGCAGATACGTCGCGCCGCTTTCGCCCGGCTTGCCGAAATGCGTCATGTACACGCCGACCAGCGCCTCGGGCGCGAACGCGTAAGCGGTTTCTTCCAGCGTCTCGCGCACCACGGCGTCGTGCAGCGTTTCGCCCGGTTCCAGATGCCCGGCGGGCTGATTCAGGCGCAAACCGGCGCTCGTGTGTTCCTCGACGAGCAGAAAGCGCCCCTCGCGCTCGACGATGGCGGCCACGGTGACGTGCGGTGCCCAGGTTTCCTCGTTCATGGGCCGGTATTTTACCGGGACGCCGCAAACGCTGCCCAGGGCCGGATCGGCAGGATTTTCCGGCGATGGCTTCCCATGCGCGCGACATGCCGGCCGCGCGCGGCCGCGATCCGACCGGCCGGTCGGGCGGCGCAACGCGCTTTGCGCGGCGCAAGAAATCGAGGGTATTCCGTCTACAAACGTCCTGCTGCTTTCGGTTAAAGTGGGGCGTCATTTTGTGTTTGCCGTTGCCGTTGCACAGGTTGCCGGCGTTGCGCAATACCGCCGGCTTCCCTCCGCTCGATTCGAGCCAGAACAGCTAGAACAAGCAGTCGAGGAGGAACAGCGATGCATATCGGAGTGCCCGCCGAGACGCGGGCGAACGAAACCCGTGTGGCCGCGACGCCGGAGACCGTCAAGAAGTACGTCGCGCAGGGCCACACGGTCACGCTTCAGTCCGGCGCGGGCGCCGGCGCGAGCTATCCCGACGACGCCTACGCGGCCGTCGGCGCGCAGGTCGGCGACGCGGCCGCCGCGTTCGGCGCCGACCTCGTCCTCAAGGTCCAGTCGCCCAGCGCCGCCGAATTGCCGCTGATGCGGCGCGGCGCGGCGCTCGTCGGCATGCTCGATCCCTTCAACGCGGCAAACGCCGCCCTGCTCGCCGAGGCGGGCGTCACGGCGTTCGCGCTCGAAGCCGCGCCGCGCACCACGCGCGCGCAGAGCCTCGACGTGCTGTCGTCGCAGGCCAATATCGCCGGATACAAGGCGGTGCTGGTGGCCGCCGACCTGTATCCGCGCTTCATGCCGATGCTGATGACGGCCGCCGGCACCGTGAAAGCCGCGCGCGTGCTGATCCTGGGCGCGGGCGTGGCGGGCTTGCAGGCGATCGCCACGGCGCGGCGGCTGGGCGCGGTGATCGAGGCGTCGGACGTGCGTCCGGCGGTGAAGGAGCAGATCGAATCGCTCGGCGGCAAATTCCTCGACGTGCCGTTCGAAACCGACGAGGAACGCGACGCGGCGCAAGGCGTGGGCGGCTACGCGCGGCCGATGCCGCCTTCGTGGCTCGCGCGCCAGTCGCAGCTCGTACACGAACGCGCGCGCCAGGCCGACATCGTCATTTCGACGGCGCTGATTCCGGGCCGCGACGCGCCCACGCTATTGCCGGCGCAAACCGTGCAGGCGATGAAGCCCGGTTCCGTGGTCGTCGACCTCGCGGCGGGGCGCGGCCCGATCGCCGATCCCGCCACCGGGCGGCGCGGCGGCAACTGCCCGCTCACGGTGGCCGATCAGGTCGTCACCCAGCACGGCGTGCAGATTTGCGGCTACACGAACCTGCCTTCGATGGTCGCCGCCGACGCCTCGGCGCTTTACGCGCGCAATCTGCTCGACTTCCTCAAGCTGATCGTGACGAAGGAAGGCGCGCTCAATGTCGACCTGACCGACGATATCGTCGCCGCCACGCTGCTCGCGCGCGACGGCGCTCTCGCACGCACGGCATGACCGGGCGACACGAACGGAGATCAACATGGACGTCATCAACCATACCGTCATCAATCTCATCATTTTCGTGCTGGCCGTGTACGTGGGCTATCACGTCGTGTGGAACGTCACGCCCGCGCTGCATACGCCGCTCATGGCCGTGACCAACGCCATTTCGGCGATCGTGATCGTGGGCGCGATGCTCGCCACGGGCCTGACGGTGGGCGGCGCGGGCAAGTTCTTCGGCACCTTCGCCGTGCTGCTCGCGGCCGTGAACGTGTTCGGCGGCTTTCTCGTCACGCGGCGCATGCTGGAGATGTTCCGCAAGAAAGAGCCCAGAAAGCTCGCTTCGGCGGCCGGCAAGGAGGGCGCGTAAACATGAGCATGAACGTCGTTACGCTGCTTTACCTGGTGGCGTCGGTCTGCTTCATTCAGGCGCTCAAGGGCTTGTCGAATCCGCGCAGCGCGCGCGCCGGCAACCTGTTCGGCATGGTCGGCATGGCCATCGCCATCCTCACGACGCTCGCGTTGATCGTGAAGGAGTCCGCGCAATTCGGCTCGAATCTCGGCCTCGGGCTCGCGCTGCTGTTCGGCGCGCTGGTGGTGGGCGGCGGGCTGGGCGCCTACGTGGCCGCGCGCGTCGAGATGACGAAGATGCCCGAACTCGTGGCCGCCATGCACTCGCTGATCGGCCTCGCGGCTGTGTGCATCGCCTACGCGGTGGTTTCCGAGCCGGCCGCGTTCGGGCTCGTGGCGGAAGACGCGCCGTATCCGGGCTTCATTCCGTACGGCAATCGCATCGAGTTGTTCATCGGCACGTTCGTGGGCGCGATCACGTTCTCGGGCTCGGTGATCGCCTTCGGCAAGCTCTCGGGCAAGTACCGGTTCCGCCTCTTTCAAGGCGCGCCCGTGGTGTATCCGGGCCAGCATCTGATCAATCTGATGCTCGCGCTCGGCATGATCGGCTTCGGCATTCTGTTTTTCCTCACGCAGTCGTGGCTGCCGTTCGTCATCATGACGCTGATCGCGTTCGCGCTGGGCGTGCTCATCATCATTCCGATCGGCGGCGCGGACATGCCCGTGGTGGTGTCGATGCTGAACTCGTATTCGGGGTGGGCGGCGGCGGGCATCGGCTTTTCGCTGAACAACGCCATGCTCATCATCGCGGGCTCGCTCGTGGGCTCGTCGGGCGCGATCCTCTCGTACATCATGTGCCATGCGATGAACCGCTCGTTCTTCAACGTGCTGCTGGGCGGCTTCGGCGGCGAGGCGGGCGCGGCGGCGACGGGCGGCGCACAGGAGCAGCGGCCGGTGAAGTCGGGTTCCGCCGACGACGCCGCGTTCATGCTCGGCAACGCCGAAAGCGTCGTAATCGTCCCCGGCTACGGTCTGGCCGTGGCGCGCGCGCAGCATGCGCTCAAGGAGCTGACGGACAAGCTCGTCGAAAACGGCGTGGACGTGCGTTACGCGATTCACCCGGTGGCGGGCCGCATGCCGGGCCACATGAACGTGCTGCTCGCCGAAGCCGAAGTGCCCTACGACATGGTGTTCGAGATGGAGGACATCAACAACGAGTTCGGTCAGACCGACGTGGTGCTCGTTCTCGGCGCGAACGACGTGGTGAATCCGGCGGCGAAGAACGACCCCAAGTCGCCCATCGCGGGCATGCCGATCATCGAGGCGTACAAGGCGCGAACGATCATCGTCAACAAGCGGTCGATGGCGGCGGGCTATGCCGGTCTCGACAACGAACTCTTCTACATGGACAAGACGATGATGGTGTTCGGCGACGCGAAGAAGGTGATCGAGGACATGGTGAAGGCGGTGGAATAAGCGCGGCGTTTTACGCGGCCGATGCGAGAAGGCGCGCCGCGATGCGCGCCTTTTTCGTGGGCGTGCGCCGCACGGCGCGCCTACATCGAAGGCGCGTTCACGCGCCGCAGGTAATCGGCGAGACGCCGCCCGCTCACGTCGGGAAACGGTTCGAGCACTTCCACGGCGCCCATGCGTTCGATGTTGAAATTGCGAAAATCCCCGCGCATTTCGCACCACGCGCCCACGGTCCACTGCGCGCCCCAATAGACGAGCCCGAGCGGCCAGATGCGCCGCTCCGTATGCGCGCCGATGCGGTCGCAATACGCGAAGCGCACGACGAGCCGCGTGTCCACGGCGCGATGCAGCGCATCGAGCTTGTCCGAGAACGCGGGATCGACGTGATACGCGGGCGCGAACACGGCGAGCCGCTCGATCACGGCGCGCTTTTCGGCGGGCATCGCGGCGGCGACCTTCGCGAGCGCGCCGCGCGCGCCGGCTCCGAGCGCCGCGCCGCCCCAGGACTCGGCCATGCGCGCGCCCACGGCGAGCGCCGTCAACTCGTCGGCGGTGAAGGTGAGCGGCGGCAGGCTGGCGGTGCGCGCGAGCCGGTAGCCGATGCCCGCTTCGCCCTCGATCGGCACGCCCGAAAGCTGAAGATCGCGCACGTCGCGATAGACCGTGCGCGGCGAGACTTCGAGCCATTCGGCCAGTTGCTGCGCCGTGGTGAGACGGCGGCCGCGCAGCAGCTCGGCAATGCGAAAGAGACGGTCGGCGCGGCGTGTCATGGCGGGTGGAAGGCGAAGTCGGGCGCGCGGCCGGACTCGCAAGCGGGCGATGCGCAGATGATAGCGCCCGTGGATTGCGGCGTTGATGCCCCGGCCGGGTTTCGCTCAGCCGAGCTTGGCCGCATGCAGGCCGACGCGATTGCCTTCGGTGTCGATAAAAAAGCCGATATAGCCATAATTGTTCGGCAATTCGAGCGCCGGGCCTTGCTTCTTGCCGCCCGCTTTTTCGACGCGGCTCAGCACGGCCGTGACCGAGGGCTGCGCGTTCAGATACACGAGCACGCCTTTCGGATCGGGTTTCGCGTCCTGCGGATTGAACACGATGCAGCCGCCGGTTTCGGCTTCGGTGTGCGCGAACAGCGCCATCGGCACGCCGCCGATCACTTCGCGCTGAAGCGAGGTGTCGAGCGCGGTTTCGTAAAAGCGGGCGGCGCGCTCCAGATCGTGCGCGGGAATTTCGAACCAGGAGATGACGCGGGGCGGGCTGGACAGTTCGGTGGACACGGTGCGCTCCTCATTGGGCGACGTCGGGATGGATGGCTGGCGCGAGGCGCCTTCGGCAACGCCGGATGGCGTAGCCGCAGTGTGCGGGGGGGCTGCTGACAACGTGCTGTCAGTAGCTTTGGGGCGCGTACGCGCGCTGCCGGGGAGGAGGGGTTTCGAAGCTTTTCGAGAGAGACGCGCGCGGACTTCTGTTTTAATCGACGAGTTCGCAACGCGCTTCATTCGCGCCTTGTTTTCCCCGCATTCCTTCCTCGCACGCATGCCTCCAACCGTTTCGATCATCACGCCCACGGCCAACCGCGAAGCTTTCCTGCCCGCCATCGCGCGCTGCGTGGCGCGCCAGCAGACGGACTGGGAATGGCTCGTCCTCGACGATGGCGCCGCGCCGAGCGCCTTCATGCAAGCGCTCTGCGAGCAGGACGCGCGGGTGCGCTATTTCTGGTCGAAGGCGCCCATGACGATCGGCGCGAAACGCAACTTTCTGGTGGATCAGGCGCGCGGCGAACTGATCGCCCATTTCGACGACGACGACCACTACAGCTCGCGCTACCTCGCCGAAATGACGAAGCTGCTGCGCGACAACGGCGCGGGCCTCATGAAGCTCGCGACGTTCTGGATGTACGCGCCGCACACGCGCTTTCTGGGCTATATGGATTTGAACGCGCGCGTCGGGCTGCATTACATGCTGACGGGCAAGACGGTGGAAACGGTCACGTTCCACGAGAAAAAGCAGATCGGCGCCGACTTCATCCTCTTCTACGGCTTCGCGTACGTGTATCGCAAGGCGCTGTTCGATACGGCGCGTTTCGACGACGTGAATCTCGGCGAGGACGAAAGCTTTATCCGCCGCGTCGTGAACGCGGGCCACACGGTGCTCGCCGCCGACGACACGCAGGCGAATTGCCTGCACCTGATACACCCGGCATCGACGTCGCGCTGCTTTTCCCGTTATGCGATGCCCGAATTCGTGCTGCCGCGGCTTTTTCCGGAGTACGAAGGGTATCCGCTGCCGGTCGAGCCGGGCGCGGACAACTTCGTGATACGCGATGCGAGCGCCTCGCTAAGCGTGGGCGGCGCGTGAGAGCGAAGCCGGTCGACGCGAAATGAAAAATGGCGGCTTCGAGCCGCCA
>NZ_CAJMZE010000043.1:0-46017 GCF_905220235.1 Paraburkholderia sp. J41
GCTGGACGCGGCAGCCTCAAACCACCACCGTCTGCGCCTCCCCTTCCTTGCTCTCGCGCACCACACCGATCTTCCACACCTGCTCGCCCGCCGCCGCCAGCAGCGAAGCCGCCGCATCGGCCTGATCCGCCGCAACGATCACGGCCATGCCGATACCGCAGTTGAACACACGATGCATTTCCGCGTCGGCCACACCGCCGTGCTTTTGCAGCCACGAGAACAGCGGCGGCAGCGGCCACGCGGCGTGGTTCAGCTCGGCCGTGAGACCTTCGCGCAGCACGCGCGGAATGTTTTCGACCAGACCGCCGCCCGTGATGTGCGCCATGCCCTTCACCGCGATCTGCTCCATCAGCTTGAGCAGCGGCTTCACGTAGATGCGCGTGGGCGCCATCAGCGCGTCGGCGAGCGAGCGGCCGTCGAAGTCGGCGGCCAGATCGGGCTGCGCGCGCTCGATAATCTTGCGCACCAGCGAAAAACCGTTCGAGTGGATGCCGCTCGATGCGAGACCCAGCACCACGTCGCCGGGAACGATCGTGCTGCCGTCGATGATCTTGCTCTTTTCGACCGCGCCCACCGCGAAGCCGGCCAGATCGTATTCGCCGTCGGGGTACATGCCCGGCATTTCCGCCGTTTCGCCGCCGATCAGCGCGCAGCCCGAGAGTTCGCACCCTTGCGCGATGCCCTTCACCACGCTCGCCGCCGTCTCCACGTCGAGCTTGCCGCACGCGAAGTAATCGAGGAAGAACAGCGGCTCGGCGCCTTGCACGAGAATGTCGTTCACGCTCATGGCGACGAGATCCTGGCCCACCGTGTCGTGCCTGTTCAGGTGGAACGCGAGGCGCAGCTTGGTGCCCACGCCGTCGGTGCCCGACACCAGCACAGGTTCCTTGTACTTCTTCGGCACTTCGAACAGCGCCCCGAAACCACCGATTCCGCCCATCACGCCGTCGCGCAGGGTCTTCTTCGCAAACGGCTTGATGCGATCGACGAGCGCGTCGCCAGCGTCGATGTCCACGCCCGCATCGCGGTAGGAGAGGCCTTGGTCCTGCGACGAAGCCTGATTAGCGGGGCCGGATTTCGGTTGATTCATGGGGAAGCGCCAGAAGGTCGGTAAAATGAGATTTTAACCGATTGACGGCGCCCCGCCGCCGGCGGCCGAGCGATTGTGGCGCTCGCGCCCCGCCGCCCGCCCGGCGCCGCACGACCTCGTTTTGTCGCAAAACACTCCGCTACTCACGCCCTCCCGGCGTCACACCGCCGTTTGGGCCGGCATCGCCGTCGCGCCTGGCCTCGTGCCGTGGCTGCCGCGCCCGATGCTCGCGCCGTTCCCGCCGGGCGGCGTCATCGCGTGCCTTCTCCAAGCGGGCGCGGCGTGGCGCGTGCGCCGCCGCGTGCCGCACGCACCCGCCGCACCCGCCGCGCTCGCCGCGACCGTCACGCCCGTCACGCCCGTCGCACCCGTCGCACCCGTCGCACCCGTCGCACCCGTCGCGCCCGCCGCGCCCGTCGCACCCGCCGCGCTCGCGACGATGCGGCTGTTCGCGGCCGCCGCGACGATGCCCGTCGTGCTGCTGCGCGCCGTCATCGGGAAACAAGCGCCGCGACTGAAGCAGCAAATGCCCGCGAGGATCGCACACGTACACGCGCCGCTCGCGTTCGGGCAGTCCTTCGGCTTCTTCGGCGTGCCGCTCTCGCCGCCCGCGAGCGCCATCGTCCCGAGCGCGCGGCGCGGCTCTCCCGCGAGCGCGCCCTACAGGAACTGATTCGGCCAGACCACCGTGGTGCAGCGACAGCTAACGCTCGATCTCGGCACACCGCCGCCATCGACCTTCGACAACTTCCACACCGGCGCCAACGCGGAGCTGGTGGCGCGCCTGCGCGGTCTCGACGCCGCGCTGATGGCCGGTCCCATCGCCGATCGCACGTTTTACGTGTGGGGCGAGCCCGGCAACGGCCGCAGCCACCTGCTGCTCGCGCTCGCCGACGAGGCGCCGCCGGGCCACGTCCGCTACCTCGGCCCGAAAAGCGGGCTCGCCGCGTTCACGTTCGATCCGCGCGTGACGATCTACGCCGTCGACGACTGCGACGCGCTTTCGGGCGCGCAGCAAATCGCCCTCTTCAATCTGTTCAACGAAGTGCGCGCGTATCCGGGCTGCGCGCTCGTCGCCACCGGCAATGCGCCGCCGATGGGGCTCGCCGTGCGCGAGGATTTGCGCACGCGCCTGGGCTGGGGCCTCGTGTTCCATCTCGCGCCGCTTTCCGACGAAGGCAAGGCGGCGATCCTCAAGCTCGCGGCGCGCGAACGCGGCATCGCGCTCGCCGACGACGTGCCCGCCTACCTGCTCACGCACTTTCGCCGCGACATGCCGAGCCTGATGGGTCTGCTCGACGCGCTCGACCGCTTCTCGCTCGAACAGAAGCGCGCGGTCACGCTGCCGCTCTTGCGCACGATGCTGGCGAACGGCGTGGACGCGCTGATCGGCGAAGTCGGGGCGATGTCGGGCGATGCCGGCGGCGAAGAAGCGCGCGCGCGGGAACCCGCCTCACCTCCGCTCTTATATTCGACCTCACATCCGGCTTCACATCCGGCTTCACACCCGGCTTCACACCCGGCCTCACAACGAGCCGCACAACCGGCGGCACGACCGGCGCCGGACGAAACCGACGAGGCGGCGCACGAACCGCAGCGTTCGGCCGAATCGCCCGCGCCCGCCGATGCCGATGCCGATGCCGAACCGCTTACCGGGCCGGTTCAGGGCGCGCAACCCGCGCCGCCGGCGTACGAAGCGCCCAGGCCGCCCGCCCAGCAAGCGCGCGAGCCGCTGCCCGCGCCGTTCGCCAAACCCACCGACAACGTGGAAAACGAATTGGGGGCCAAATACCGTCCCGTCATTCACAAGGAACTGGGCGCCGAACTCAAGGGCGAAGTGGAAGCCGACGTCAGCAACGAAATGAGCGGCGAATTGCGCGGCGACCTCGATCCGCCCGCCACGGCCGAATCAGCCGCCGAATCAACGGCCAAACCCGTGGCCGACGAACCCGCAGCCGAACCGGCGCAACCCGCCGAGCAAGCGCCTACGGCAACGTTCGCAGCGGCATCGGCGCACGAACCCGCTCCCCGCTCGGCACAAGAAACCGCTCAGGCGCATAAATCCGCTCAGGCGCAAGAACCCGCGCAAGAACCCGCGCAAGAATCCGCACCGGAACGCACCCAGCAAGCGCCGCCGACAACCCCCGCGGAAAACCCGCCCGCCGACGCCGGCAACGGCTTCACCCGCTTCAAGTAAAATGAGCGCCCATGGCTAACCTTGCACTTTTCGATCTCGATCACACGCTCATCCCCACCGACAGCGACCACCAATGGGGCCGCTTCATGGTGAAGCTCGGCATTGTCGACGCCCAGCGCTTCGCCGAGCAGAACGATCGCTTCTACGCCGACTACAAGGCCGGCGCCCTCGACATCAACGCCTACCTCGTCGCCATGCTCACGCCGCTCGCGAAATACTCGCGAGCGCAACTCAAGGCGTGGCACGACCAGTACATGCATGAAGTCATCGCGCCGACCATCCAGCCGGTCGCGCTCGAACTCGTGAAGCAGCACCAGGAAGCGGGCGATCTCTGCTGCGTGGTCACGGCCACCAACGAATTCATCACGGCGCCCATCGCCGAGGCGTTCGGCGTGGAAAAGCTGATCGCGTGCGAGGTCGAAACCGTCGACGGCCATCCGGCTTCGGCCTTCACCGGCCGCCCGACGGGCACGCCGAGCTATCGCGAAGGCAAGATCGTGCGCGTCGAGGCATGGCTCGCCTCGCTCGGCAAAAGCTGGTCGGACTTCGAGCACAGCTACTTCTATAGCGATTCGCACAACGACATTCCGTTGCTCGAAAAAGTCACCGACCCGATCGCGACCAACCCCGACGACACCCTGCGCGCGCACGCGCGACAAAAGGGCTGGCGCATCCTCGATTTGTTCCAAGCCCAGTGATCAAGAAATTTATCCGCAAGCTGCTCGGCCACGACGACACCGCAGCGGCACACCACTCCGAAGCCGCCCACGCCCACGCGCATGACGAAGACGGCGAACGCGCCGCCGGCGCATCGGGCGCCACGCGCGCGCGGCGCACGCGGTCGGCGAACGCCGCGGGCGCCGGCGGCGCGTCATCGGCCAAAACCGCGAAGGCCCGCGCCGGCAAGGCGCCCGCCGATCCGGCCACGCCGGTGATCCTTTCCGCCGACATCCACGGCATCAATCCCGCGCTCATTTCGCGCAACGCCGTGCGCGTGACCGAAGGCTTGCAGCAAGCGGGCTTTCGCGCGTTCATCGTCGGCGGCGCGGTGCGCGACCTGCTGCTCGGCATCGCGCCCAAGGACTTCGACGTGGCCACCGACGCCACGCCCGATCAGGTGCAGAAGCTGTTCCGCCGCGCGCGCATCATCGGCCGGCGTTTTCAGATCGTACACGTGCAGTTCGGCCAGGAGATCATCGAAACGTCGACCTTCCGCGCGCTGGTCGATCCGCCGCCCGCCGACGCCGCGCCCGCCGCCGCGCCGCAAAAGCGCATGCGCCGCGACGAACTCGACCGCAAGACGCATCACGTCGACGCGAGCGGCCGCGTTCTGCGCGACAACGTGTGGGGCGAGCAGCACGAGGACGCCACGCGCCGCGACTTCACGATCAACGCGATGTACTACGATCCGGCCACGCAAACCGTGCTGGACTATCACAACGGCATGGCCGACATGCGCGCGCGCCTGTTGCGCATGATCGGCGACCCGGCCACGCGCTACCGCGAAGACCCGGTGCGCATGATGCGCGTGGTGCGTTTCGCGGCCAAGCTCGGCTTCGAGATCGAGGAACACACGCGCGAGCCCATCGTGAAGCTCGCGGACCTCATCAACAACGTGCCGGCCGCGCGTCTTTTCGACGAAATGCTCAAGCTGCTGCTTTCGGGCCACGCGCTCGAATGCCTCCGGTGGCTGCGCAAGGAAGGGCTGCATCACGGCCTGCTGCCGCTGCTCGACGTGGTGCTCGAGCAGCCGCAAGGCGAGCGCTTCATCTCGCTCGCGCTGTCGAACACGGACGCCCGCGTGCGCGCGAACAAGCCGGTTTCGCCGGGCTTTCTGTTCGCCACGCTGCTGTGGCACGACGTTCAGCAACGCTGGCAGCAATACACGGCCGAAGGCGAATTGCCCATGCCCGCGCTGCACCGCGCGATGGACGACGTGATCGACGCGCAAACGGAAAAACTGGCGATCCATCGCCGCTTCTCGTCGGACATGCGCGAAATCTGGGGGCTGCAACTGCGCCTCGAAAAGCGCGGCCGCGGCGCGATCAAGCTGCTGGAACACCAAAGATTCAGAGCGGGGTATGATTTCCTCCTGCTGCGCTGCGAGTCGGGCGAGCTGGACGCCGAAATCGGCCAATGGTGGACCGACTTCATCGAAGGCGATCTCGCGGCGCGCGAAGCGCTGCTCTCGCAAGGCGGAGCGAAGGAACGCGCGCCGCGCAAGCGCCGCCGCCGCGGCGGCGCGAAGAATCGCAGAACGGGCGAAGGCTCGGCGCACGACGCTCACGAGACAGCGGGCGCAAACGCTCACGAAGACGCAGGTCACGGCGGCGACGCCGGTCCGCACGAGGATTGACGCCGTGCGCGGCGCCGGGCTCCGTGCAATGTGTCGTGCAACGCCTGGTGCTGCCGAGCGCGCCGCGCGAGGCGTCGAACCGCAACGAAAGTCGCAGGAAGTGAAGCCATGACGGTTGCCTGGCTGGGAATTGGCGCGAATCTGGGGGATGCGCGCCAGGCCCTCAAAGACGCGGTGGTGTGCCTAGCACAGCAGCACACGCTCACCGTGGTCGCAAAGTCGAGTCTCTACCGCACCGCGCCCATCGACGCGGGCGGCGACGACTATTTCAACTGCGTCGTGAAGCTCGAAACGCCGCTCGGCGCGCACGACCTGCTCGCGCTGTGCCAGCGCGTGGAGCACTACTTCGGACGCGAGCGGCCGTATCGCAACGCGCCGCGCACGCTCGACATCGACATCCTGCTTTACGGCGACGCCATCATCGACACCGCCGATCTCGTCGTGCCGCACCCGCGCCTCACGGGCCGCGCCTTCGCGCTCGTGCCGCTCGTGGAAATCGATCCCGAACTCGTGGTGCCGGGCCTTGGGCCGGCAAGCGCGTTTCTCGCCGCCGTCGCCGATCAGCGCATCGAGAAGGTCAAGCCGCCGTGCCAGTGCCTCGGCATTCCGGGCGGCGCCAACGCCGCGCCGACGGTTTCCGCCGCGCCCGGCGAAAGCCGCAAAACCGGCGGCTGCCGATGAGCGTCACGCCCTTGCCCGTCGTCAGCGCGCGCCCCGCGCGGCCCGCGCTCGACTACATCGTGATCGAAGGCCCGATCGGCGCGGGCAAGAGCGCACTGGCCGCGCGACTCGCCGGGCGCTGGTCGATGCAGACGCTGTTCGAATCGAACGCCGACAACCCGTTTCTCGAACGCGTCTATCGCGACGCGTCGTCGTCGCATGCGCTCGCCGCGCAGTTGCATATCGCGTTGCAGCGCGAGCAGCTTTCGCACGAAGTGGCCGCGCGCCGCGCCGCGAACGTGCCGCTCGTGACCAACTTCCTCGCCGAGCGCAACGACCTGTTCGCGCGCCTCACGCTCTCCGCGGACGAGCAGCCGCTCTATCGCGCGCTCGCCGCGCGGCTGGCCGCGAGCGCGCCGCCGCCCGATCTCGTCGTCTATTTGCAGGCGAGCCCGGAAGCGCTTTACGCGCGCATCCAGAAGCGCGCGGTCGCGCGCGAACTGCATATTTCCGATGCTTTCCTGCGGGCGCTCTGCGACAGCTACAACGAATTTTTCTATCATTACGACCATGCGCCGGTGCTGACCGTCGGCGCCGAAAATCTGCACCCGCTCGACTCCGAAGCGGACCTTGCGCTGATCGCCGAACGCATCGAAACCATGCGCGGCCGCAAGGAATCGTTCGTCAAGGGCACGCCGCTCTGAGCGCCGTCGCCACTCGTTCTCCTTCTCCAACGGATTTCCCATGACTTACCTGCAGGAAACGGGCCGCAGCGCGGTCACCGTGCCCAAACTCCAGGCGATGCGCGATGCCGGCGAACGCATCACGATGCTGACCTGCTACGACGCGAGCTTTTCGGCGCTGTGCGACCGCGCGGGCGTGGACACGCTGCTCATCGGCGACTCGCTTGGCAACGTGCTTCAGGGCCACACGACCACGCTGCCCGTGACCCTCGACGACATCGCCTATCACACGGCCTGCGTCGCGCGCGCGCAGCCGAAGGCGCTCGTCGTCGCCGATCTGCCGTTCGGCACGTTCGGCACGCCCGAGGACGCCTTCGCGAACTCGGTCAAGCTGATGCGCGCGGGCGCGCAGATGGTGAAGATCGAGGGCGGCGAATGGCTCGCGCCCACGGTGAAGATGCTGGTGGAGCGCGCGGTGCCGGTGTGCGCGCACATCGGCCTCACGCCGCAGTCGGTGCATGCGTTCGGCGGCTTCAAGGTGCAGGGCAAGACCGAAGCGGGCGCGACGCAGCTCGTGCGCGACGCGCTTGCCTTGCAGGACGCGGGCGCGCAACTCGTGGTAATCGAAGCCGTGCCGGCCGCGCTCGGCACCGAGGTCACGCAGCAGTTGCGCATTCCGACCATCGGCATCGGCGCGGGCGTGGAGTGCTCGGGCCAGGTGCTCGTGCTGCACGACATGCTGGGCATTTTTCCCGGCAAGCGCCCGCGCTTCGTGAAGGACTTCATGGCCGGCCAGCCCGACATCGAATCGGCCGTGCGCGCGTATGTGCGGGCGGTGAAGGAAGGTACGTTTCCTGGGCCTGAGCATACGTTTTGATGCGCTGAGAACGTGCTGATGCGCTGATTCGCGCACCGAAATGCAAAAGCGCGCTTCCCGCGAAGCGCGCTTTTTTTATCGCATGTTGCGACGATGGCGGGAGCGGCGAAAGATGGGCGGCTCAAGCGTGAGGCAAATGCGCATCAAGCGCCAAATCAAGCACCCACCAACCGCGCCCTCACCGCGCCGCGCAGCGCGTTCGTGAGCAGCAGCGCTTCGGCGTCGAGCAGGTCGGCGCGCGTGAGCACGCGTTCTTGCGCGCCGAACGCGGCGTCGTCGAGCAACACGCCGCGCATCACGCCCGGCAGCACGCCCGAGGCCAGCGGCGGCGTCAGCCATTCACCGCCGAGCTTCACGAACACGTTCGAACGGCCGCCCTCGGTGAGTTCGCCGCGTTCGTTGAAAAACAGCATGTCGAAGCCGCCCTGCGCTTCGGCCGCGCGCCACGCGCGATCGAATTCGGCGCGGCGCGTGGTCTTGCGCAGCAGCAGCGCGTCGCCCGACGCCACGCTCGCAAAGCCGTGATCGGCCGCGATCAAAACGCCGACTTCGTCGCCCGTCAGCGGCACCAATGGCACCAACGGCGCCAGCGCCGCCGCCGTGATCGCCACCGCGCCGCGCTTGCCGAGCGCCAGCCGCACGCGATGCGGCGCGTCGGCATCGGCATCGGCGAACGCGGCGCAGGTTTGCGCAAGCCGCGCACGAATCGCCGCGACATCGCACGGAAAGCCGAGCCACGCCGCGCTCGCCGCCAGCCGTGCGAGATGGCGGTCGAGATGACGCACGCCCTGCGCTCGCGTCGCGTACATCGTTTCGAAGCATTCGATGCCCGGATCGGCGCCGGTCAGGAAACGCGCTTTCAAGCGGCACTCCTCGTATTCGTCGGCGGCCACGCTGTCCAGCACGATGCCCGCGCCCACGCCCATTTCGCCGCGCCGCGCCGCGCCCGTCCCGCTCGTCCCGCTCGTCTGATCAGGCGGCGCGTCGAGCACCAGCGTGCGGATCGCGACCGAAAGGCAAAAATCGCCGCACGCCGCGTTGTCCGGCGGCGCGTCGAGCCAGCCGATCGCGCCCGTGTAAAGCCCGCGCGGCGCGTGTTCGAGCGCCTCGATGAGTTCCATCGTGCGATGCCTGGGCGCACCCGTGATCGAGCCGCACGGAAACAGCGCGCGCATCGCGTCGGCGAACGTCATCGCTTCGAGCGCGCGCGCTTCGACCGTCGACGTCATCTGCCAGACGGATGCATACGGTTCGACGCTGAACAGCGCCGGCACGCGCACCGAACCCGTCACGGCAACGCGCGAAAGATCGTTGCGCAGGAGATCGACGATCATCACGTTTTCCGCGCGATTCTTCGGATCGTTGGCGAGAAAGCGCGCGGCCGCCGCATCGTCTTGCGCATTCGCCGCGCGCGCGGCCGTGCCCTTCATCGGCTTCGCACGCAGCGTTTCGCCGCGCTTTTCCACGAACAATTCCGGCGAGCACGAGAGCACCCAACGCCCGCCCGGCAGCGCGAGAAGCGCGCCATAACGCACGCGCTGACGCTCGCGCAAGCGCCGGTACAACGCGAGCGGCTCGCCGAACGCCTCGAAGCCGAGCCGGTAGGTGTAGTTGATCTGATACGACTCGCCCGCGCGCAACGCGTCCTGCACGGCGGCGATGTCGTGTTCGAAGCGCTCGCGCGCGACGCCCGGCGTCACGTTCGCGACGCCCGCGGGCGCGGGTTCGGCGCTGCCTTCGCGCGCGGCGAGCCACGCGCCGGCTTCGTCGCGCGAGAGTTTTTCGCAGCGTTCGAACAATAAAAAACGCAGCGCGGCGTGGCCGTGCTGCGTTGCTGAAGAAGCTTCGGTATCCCTGGCGATTTGCCGCGCCGTGTCCTGCTTCGCGAATTCGAGCGCGCGCCCGAATTCGTAATCGGCGATCACGACGACGTGCGAGCCCGCGCGCAGTGCGGCGTTCGCCTGTGCGCACACGGCGTCGAGATCGGCCGCGCGCGTGCAGGCGAATTCCCGCAGGAACCCGGTGTAGAGACGGCTCGAACGGCGTTCGGCCGTCGAGTCGCCGTCATCGAGCAGCGCGAAAATCGCGCCGCCTGTTTCCGCTGCCATTGCTGAACAACCCGTTACTGCGTGCCCGTGCGGGCCACCGCGTTTAGTCGAAGAAACTCTTCACGCGGTCGAACCAGCTTTTGCTTTGCGGGCTGTGACGCGAGCCGCCTTCCACGAGCGACTTCTCGAACTGCTGGAGCAAATCGCGCTGCTGTTCGGTGAGCTTGACCGGCGTTTCGACCTGCACGTGTACGTAAAGATCGCCCGCGATGCTCGAACGCAAGCCCTTGATGCCCTTGCCGCGCAAGCGGAACGTCTTGCCCGACTGCGTGCCCTCGGGAACCGTGAAGCTCGCGCGGCCCGCGAGCGTGGGCACTTCGATCTCGCCGCCGAGCGCCGCCGTGGTGAACGGGATCGGCATCTGGCAGTGAAGGTCGTCGCCGTCGCGCTCGAACACCGCGTGCTGCTTGATGTGAATCTCGACGTACAGATCGCCGGACGGCCCGCCGTTGATGCCCGGCTCGCCGTTGCCGGCCGAGCGGATGCGCATGCCGTCGTCGATACCCGCCGGAATCTTCACCTCGAGCGTCTTGGTTTCCTTCACCTTGCCCGCGCCATGGCAATTCGTGCACGGCTCGGGAATGTAGGAACCCGTGCCGTGGCACTTCGGGCACGTCTGCTGGATGCTGAAAAAGCCCTGCGACATGCGCACCTGGCCCGAACCGTGGCAGGTCGGGCAGGTTTCGGGCTTCGTGCCGGGCTTCGCGCCCGAGCCGTGGCAGACCTCGCAGCCGCTCCAGCCCGGCACGCGAATCTGCGTTTCGTAGCCGTGCGCCGCTTGCTCCAGCGTGATTTCCATGCTGTAGCGCAAATCCGCGCCGCGATACACCTGCGGACCGCTGCGCTGGCCGCCGCGCGCGCCCGCCGCCTGACCGAAGATATCGCCGAAGATGTCGCCGAAGGCATCGGCAAAACCGCCGAAGCCTTGCGCGCCCGCGCCGCCCATGTTCGGGTCGACGCCCGCATGGCCGTACTGGTCGTATGCCGCGCGCTTTTGCGAGTCCGACAGCATTTCATAGGCCTCCTTGACCTCCTTGAAATGCTCCTCCGCATCCTTGTTGTCCGGATTGCGGTCGGGGTGATACTTCATCGCCAGCTTGCGATACGCCTTCTTGATTTCGTCGTCGCTCGCGTTCTTCGCGACGCCCAGAACCTCGTAGTAATCCCGTTTCGCCATATCGGTTCAACGCCGGCCGAACGCCTTTCGGCGCGCGCCGGCTCCTCTTGAATGCTGGATCGCGTGACCCGTTTGCCGCTCTCCCTGAACCCCGCGCGTGCGCTTTTCGCGCCCTCGCGGCCCCTGAAAAAGAACGGCCTCCATAAAACAAATGTGCCCGGAGAGCCATAACGGCTCGCCAGGCGCTGCAATGCCAGTGCGCATCGTACCCGACGCCACCGTGCCGCAAGTCCGTCGATCCGGCCGCAAGCGGCGGATGTCCCGCGCTTGCGGCCGGCGTGAACGAGCTTAGTCCTTCTTCACTTCCTTGAAGTCGGCGTCGACCACGTCGTCGGCGTGATCGTGCGCGGCTTGCTCGGCACCGGCCGAACCCGCGCCCGCCGCGCCGGCTGCACCCGCGGCGCCTGCCTGCTGCGCCTGCATGTCGGCGTACATCTTCTCGCCGAGCTTCTGCGAAGCCGTGGAGAGCGCTTCGACCTTCGCCTCGATCTCAGCCTTGTCGGCCGACGTGCTCTTGAGCGTGTCTTCGAGATCCTTCAACGCCGCTTCGATCTTTTCCTTCTCGCCGGCTTCGATCTTGTCGCCGTATTCGGCCACGGCCTTCTTCGTGCTGTGAACCAGCGCGTCGCCCTGGTTGCGCGCGTCGGCGATCTCGCGCAGACGGTGATCTTCTTCCGCGTTCGCTTCGGCGTCCTTCACCATCTTCTCGATTTCGGCTTCCGACAGGCCCGAGTTCGCCTTGATGGTGATCTTGTTTTCCTTGCCCGTGGCCTTGTCCTTCGCGCCCACGTGCAGAATGCCGTTCGCGTCGATGTCGAAGGTCACTTCGATCTGCGGCACGCCGCGCGGTGCGGGCGGAATGCCTTCGAGGTTGAACTCGCCCAGCAGCTTGTTGCCCGCCGCCATTTCGCGCTCGCCCTGGAACACCTTGATCGTCACGGCCGACTGGCTGTCGTCCGCCGTCGAATACACCTGCGCGTGCTTCGTCGGGATCGTCGTGTTCTTGTTGATCATCTTCGTCATCACGCCGCCGAGCGTCTCGATACCGAGCGAAAGCGGGGTGACGTCGAGCAGCAGCACGTCCTTGCGGTCGCCCGAGAGAACCTGGCCTTGAATCGCGGCGCCCACGGCCACGGCTTCGTCCGGGTTCACGTCACGGCGCGGGTCCTTGCCGAAGAACTCCTTCACCTTCTCCTGCACCTTCGGCATGCGCGTCTGGCCGCCGACGAGAATCACGTCGTCGATGTCGCTGACCTTCACGCCCGCATCCTTGATCGCCACGCGGCACGGCTCGATGGTGCGCTCGATCAGGTCCTCGACCAGCGCTTCCAGCTTGGCGCGCGTGATCTTGAGGTTCAGGTGCTTCGGACCCGACGCGTCGGCCGTGATGTACGGCAGGTTGATTTCGGTCTGCTGGCCCGACGACAGTTCGATCTTGGCCTTTTCAGCGGCTTCCTTCAGGCGTTGCAGCGCGAGCACGTCCTTCGAAAGGTCGACGCCCTGCTCCTTCTTGAACTCGCCGATGATGTAGTCGATGATGCGCTGGTCGAAGTCTTCGCCGCCGAGGAAGGTGTCGCCGTTGGTCGAGAGCACTTCGAACTGCATTTCGCCGTCGACGTCCGCGATCTCGATGATCGAGATGTCGAACGTGCCGCCGCCCAGGTCGAACACGGCGATCTTGCGGTCGCCCTTTTCGGCCTTGTCCAGACCGAACGCGAGCGCGGCGGCCGTCGGTTCGTTGATGATGCGCTTGACTTCCAGACCGGCGATACGGCCCGCGTCCTTGGTGGCTTGACGCTGGCTGTCGTTGAAGTACGCGGGAACCGTGATCACGGCTTCCGTGACCGGCTCGCCGAGGTAGTCCTCGGCGGTCTTCTTCATCTTGCGCAGCACTTCGGCCGAAACCTGCGAAGGCGCGAGCTTTTCGCCGTGCGCTTCCACCCAGGCGTCGCCGTTGTCGTGCTTGACGATCTTGTAGGGCATCAGGTTGATGTCCTTCTGCACTTCCTTCTCGTCGAAGCGGCGGCCGATCAGACGCTTGACTGCGTAAAGCGTGTTCTTCGGGTTCGTGACCGACTGGCGCTTGGCCGGCGCGCCGACCAGCACTTCGTTGTCGTCCATGTAGGCGATGATCGACGGCGTGGTGCGCGCGCCTTCGGAGTTCTCGATCACCTTGACCTGATTGCCTTCCATCAGCGCCACGCACGAGTTGGTGGTGCCAAGGTCGATACCAATGATTTTGCCCATTTTTCTCAAATCTCCAATTTTGATCGCTGCGCGAACGTGGCTTGCGCGTGGACAACGTGGTGTTGCTCGCGCCTCGCGTTCGCTTCAATTCGGAACTGCTGCCCAAATAAGTGCCGAGACGGCGTTTTCAAGGGGTCCGGGCTATGCGTTCCATCATTTTTTTCAATCGGCGGACGATTTCGAATACTCGGACGCCCAATTCTTTCGGCTTGCTTTCGATGCGATGCGCCGCACGGCCTGTCGAACCGCCCGGCGAGCCGTTACTTCGGCGCCGAAACGGTCACGAGCGCCGGGCGCAGCACGCGGTCGGCGATCACATAGCCCTTCTGGAGCACGCTGACGACCGTGTTCGCTTCCTGCTCCGAAGGCACCATCGAAATCGCCTGATGACGATGCGGATCAAACTTCTCGCCGACCGGGTTGATGGCGAGCACCTTGCCCTTTTCGAGCGCGCCCACGAGTTGCCTGAGCGTGAGTTCGACGCCTTCGTTGACCTTGGCCAGATCGTCGGAACCGTGCGCGAGCGCGGCTTCGAGGCTGTCCATGACGGGCAGCAGATGCTCGGCGAAGTTTTCGATCGCGAACTTGTGTGCCTTGGCGACGTCTTCCTGCGCGCGGCGGCGCACGTTTTCCGTCTCGGCCTTGGCGCGAATGAAGGCGTCCTGCAATTCGGCGACCTTCGCCTGCGCTTCGGCAAGCGCCGCATCCACGCCGCCCTGGGCGGCCGGCTCGTTCACCGCGGCCGTTTCGGGCTGGGCGGGAGCTTGCGACGCCTCGTCCGCGGGCGTGGGGTTCTGGCTCGTCGGGTTCTCTTGCGTGTTTTCCATGTCGCTGAACGTCGTTGATGGGTGAAAAAGGGAACGAAGCGTAGTCGCTTCGCGCAGGCGCGACGACTTCGCATGGCGCTGCGTTGTTACGGCGCCACAAACGCTTCGGGGATTGCGACAGCACATGGGTGCCGGATCGCCTGTTTCAAGGGCTTCGCGCCGCTTTTTTATACTGGGACCGCGAGCGGAAACCACCGGTTACAACCATTACCGCACTGCCGCAAGATTGGAATTGAGTCCGGCCGAGCCCTGACCTACACTCAGGAACAGGTGCTGCTCATGAAGCGTATACCCTGAGTTCGGCACCGCACGGAACGGACTTTGCGTTAGCTAACCTGTCACTCACGCCAAGCCGCATTTTTGGCCGTTTTGCCGCCGTCCCTAGGGGAGTACCGTGAAACTGACCTTTGCCATCTCGGTGGTCGCGCTGGTACTCATTGCCGGAACCACCACCATCTGCATGTCGGGCGCCGTCACCGAAAACACCACGGAATACGGCAGCGCGCACGCCACCATGGAAGCGCTGTTCAATCCTCACGCGAAAGTTTGTCGATAGTGCGACGGTCGCGTTTGGTCGGGCGCCCCTGCAACACCGCCGCCGGCTCGCGAAAGAGCCGCCGCCGTTCCTGCTCGGCCGCGCGTTTCGTGCGGCCGGCTTCGGTTTCCGCATAAAGCGTTTGCGCGATGCTCGCGGGGCCGCGCACGTCGCATAGCCCCAGCACTTCCACTTCCCACACCACGTGATCGATCTCGATTTCCACGAGATCGCCCACGCGCACGTCTTTCGACGCCTTCACCGCCTCGCCGCCGATGCGCACGCGCCCTTTGCCCACGGCGTCGGACGCCAGCGAGCGCGTCTTGAAAAAGCGCGCGGCCCACAGCCATTTGTCGATACGCAGGCGCGCGCCCGGTTCAGTCGAAATCTTGTAGTTCATTTCGGCACTTCATCGAAATTATTTCAGGGCGGCGCGCAAACGGCGGTGCGCCAGCGCACCTCGGCGCGCAGCGCCGCCACGTACGCGATCTAGCTCAAGCGCCGCGCGCAAGCCCCAGCCACCGCGCTCACGCCGCCGCGCTCACGGGCGACGCGGCTTGCACCGGCCAGCCTTGCAATTGCTGCGCGATGATCTCGCCCAGCGCCGCGATCCATGCGGGCGAGGCGTTCAGGCACGGAATGCGGTGAAATTCCTTGCCGCCGCCGTGCAGGAATTCGTCGCGCACTTCCATGCCGATTTCCTCGATGGTTTCGAGGCAATCGGCCGTGAAACCGGGGCAGAACACGTCCGCGCGGCGCACGCCGCCCGCGCCCAGTTCCTTGAGCGTGGGCGCCGTATAAGGCTGCAACCACTGCGCGCGCCCGAACCGCGACTGGAACGTGACGCGGCATTCCACCGGCGTGAGTTCGAGCGCGTGCATGAGCAGCGCGGCCGTCTGCTGGCACTGGTCGTGATACGGATCGCCGAGATCGAGCGTGCGGCTCGGCACGCCGTGAAAGCTCAGCACGAGCCGGTCGCCGGCCGCGAAATCCGGGCGGCCGTGCGCGTGCCAATACTGATGCACCTGCGCGGCGAGCGCCGAGATATAAGCCGGATGGTCGTGATAACCGCGCACCGTGCGCACTTCCGGCTGATTGCGCATGCGGCGCAGCGCGACGAAGGCGGCGTCGAAGGCCGTGGCCGTGGTCGACGCCGAATATTGCGGATACATCGGCATGAGCAGGATGCGCTCGGCGCCCGCGAGCTTGAGCTGGTTCAGCATCGCGGGGATGTCGGGCGTGCCGTAGCGCATCGCGTAATCGACGAGCACGGTGTAGTCGTTGATCTGAAATAGATGCCGCAGCGCGTCGGTCTGTCTTTGCGTATGCACGCGCAACGGCGAGCCTTCGGGCGTCCAGACCGCCGCGTATTTCTTCGCGGAGGAACGCCCGCGAAACGGCAGGATCAGGCCGCGCAGGATCACTTGCCAGAGGGCCGCGGGAATCTCGACCACGCGCGGGTCGGAGAGGAACTGCGCGAGATAGCGGCGCACGGCGCGCGGCGTGGGCGCGTCCGGCGTGCCGAGATTGATGAGCAGCACGGCGACGCGATGCGCCGCGGCCGACTGCAAGGGCCGCTCCAGGTCGAAACGCATAGGCGATCAGGCAAGCCGCGCGCGAGGCGCGGCAACGGTGGCAGGAAAAATCATTATAGCGGCCGGCTTGCTGGGGCCGTGGCGGCGGGGTTTTCCGGCGCTCCGGCGCCGACGCGCGCGAACGTTGGCCGTTCGGCTAATGGCGCGCGGGCGCGGGTTTCGGCGATGATCGACGCAAAAGGTAGGGCCGAAGGTGGTGCCGGAAGGCGGCGCGAGGCTCAGTTCTGGCTGAGCGTGAGTGAAAGCAGCCGCGCGGTGATGTCGACGATCGGAATCACGCGGTTGTAGGCCATGCGCGTCGGGCCGATCACGCCCAGCGTGCCCACGATCTTGCCGTTCACCTCATACGGCGCGGTCACCACGCTCATTTCCTCGATGGGCACGAGCTGCGATTCGCCGCCGATGAAGATCTGCACGCCCTGCGCGTGGCTCGAGACGTCGAGTAATTGCAGGAGACTGGTTTTCTGGTCGAACACGTCGAACAGCTTGCGCAGGCGCGCCATGTCCGAGGAAAGATCGGCGACTTCGAGCAGGTTGCGCTCGCCGGAAATGAGCACGGTGTCGCCGGTTTCGGGCTCCTCGGTGCTTGCGGTCACGGCCGCGTGCATGAGCGAGGTCATGTCGCCGCGCAGCGCGTCGATTTCCTCGCGCAGACGGCGGCGCACCTCGTCGAACGAGAGGCCGGCGAAATGCGCGTTGATGTAATTGGAGGCTTCAATGAGTTCGGAAGGCGTGAAGTCGCGCTGCGTCGCCATGATGCGATTCTGCACGTCGCCTTCGGGCGTCACGATGATGAGCAGAATGCGCTTGTCCGAGAGGCGCATGAACTCGATCTGCTTGAACACGTGGCTGCGGCGCGGCGTGAGCACCACGCCGGCGAACTGCGAGAGATTCGACAGCACGCTTGCGGCCGCCGCCACCACTTTTTGCGGCTCGCCGGGGCGCAACGTGGTTTTTACGGCGCGCGTGAGCGCGTCTTCGTCGGCGGAAGGCTCGACTGTGAGCATGGTGTCGACGAAAAGCCGGTAGCCGCGCGGCGTGGGCACGCGCCCGGCCGAGGTGTGCGGGCTGGACACGAGCCCCAGCTCCTCCAGGTCGGACATGACGTTGCGGATCGTGGCCGGGCTCAACTCCAGGCCGGAATAGCGCGACAGCGTGCGCGAGCCGACCGGCTGACCTTCGGCGATGTAGCGCTCGATCAGCGTTTTGAGGAGGGTTTGTGCGCGGGGATCTAGCATGACTGAAAATTCTAGCCTAATGCCGGGTCGGCGGCGAGTAGGCGGCCGGGCAGCGGCGGCGTGGCGCGCAGGCGGCGGCGCGTGGATCGGCTTGGGGTCCGCCTGCCCGACTCGGCGCTCGGGGTTTGCCGCGCGGGTTGCCGCTGCCTTTGCTGCCTTTGCTGCCTTTGCTGCCTTTGCTGCCTTTGCTGCCTTTGCTGCCTTTGCTGCCGCCTTTTGCCGGCGCCTTTGCTGCTGCCTTTACTTGCCGCCTTTGCCGCGCCGGTTGCCTGCGGTTTGCCGCCCGGTTCGCGCTGTCGAACGCCTCGCGGGTTTGTCCCGGCGTTCGCTGCGCTGGTTCGTCCGGCGTTCGCTGCGCTGGTTCGCCCGGCGTCCGCCGCGCGGGTTCGTCCGGCGTCCGTCGCGCGGGTTTATCTCGACGTTCGTCGCGCGGGTTTATCCCGACGTCTGCCTCGCGGTTCGCCCCGGCGTTCGCTGCGCTGGTTCGTCCCGGTGTCCGTCGCGCGGGTTGCCTTGCGGTTCGCCCCGCGCTTTACCGGGCAGCGCGCCGCATGCGCCCTCTCGCGCGCGGAGCACGAGCGCGGTTTCTGTCATCGCGATGTCACCGTCGGCGGCCCGGAAGGTACGCCCGGAAGCTACGCCCGGCAAGGTTCGCGGCGCTTTCGCGCAGCGTTTTCATCACGCCCGGATTGTTCTTTTCGCGACCTGACTATGGTGTAATGCCGGCATGCAGATCCAGAAGATCCAGAGCCAGTTCAAGACGGTTGCGCTCGTTGGGCGCAGCAACACGCCGGGTATCGCCGAGCCGCTGCTCGCGCTCGCCCAGACCATTGCGAAGCGCGGCTTCGAGGTCGTGTTCGAAGCGCACACCGCAACCGAAATCGGCGCCGAAGGCTATCCCGCGCTCCAGGCCGCCGAAATCGGCGCGCGCGCGGACGTGGCGGTGGTGCTCGGCGGCGACGGCACGATGCTCGGCATCGGGCGCCAGCTCGCGCCCTACCGCACGCCGCTCATCGGCATCAACCACGGGCGGCTCGGCTTCATCACCGACATCCCGTTCGCCGACATGCAGGAGATCGTGCCGCAACTGCTCGCCGGCTCGTTCGAGCGCGAGGAGCGCTCGCTGCTCGAATCGCGCATCACCCGCGACGGCGACCCGATCTATCACGCGCTCGCCTTCAACGACGTGGTCGTGAACCGCAGCGGCTTCTCGGGCATGGCCGAATTGCGCGTGAACGTGGACGGCCGCTTTATGTACAACCAGCGCTCGGACGGCCTGATCGTCGCCACGCCCACGGGCTCGACCGCTTACGCGCTGTCGTCGCAAGGGCCGATTCTGCATCCCCAGCTGCAAGGCATCGTGCTCGTGCCGATCGCGCCGCACGCGCTCTCGAACCGCCCCATCGTGCTGCCCGACGACTGCAAGGTGAGCATCCAGATCGTGGCGGGCCGCGACGTCAACGTGAATTTCGACATGCAATCGTTCACGGCGCTCGAACTCGGCGACGTGATCGAAGTGCGGCGCTCGCGCCATACCGTGCCCTTCCTGCATCCCGTCGGCTACAGTTACTACGCGACGCTGCGCAAGAAGCTGCACTGGAACGAACATCCGTCGCTGCAAGGCGACCCTGAAGAGTAACGAATCACGCCGCGCCGCCGGAACCGGGCGCCTGCCTCGCGCGCGTCGCGCGAAGCGGCCGCGAACCCGGCGCCCGGCAGTCCGTGCGTGTCAGCCGTAATCGCGCCGCATCCGCATGCCGAACCGTCGTCCCAATCCTCGCCCGAACCACGCACCCGCCACGCCTAAGCCCATGCTCCGCCATCTTTCGATTCGCGACTTCGTGATCGTCGCGGCGCTCGACCTGGAATTCGACAGCGGCTTCACCGTGTTTTCCGGCGAAACGGGCGCGGGCAAGTCGATTCTCATCGACGCGCTCGCGCTCACGCTCGGCACGCGCGCCGACGCCGCCGTGGTACGCACCGGCGAATCGCGCGCCGACATCACCGCCGAATTCGACGTGCCGCCCGACGTCGCGCACTGGCTCGAAGAACACGCGCTCGCCAACGGCGACAGCGAAAACACGGTGATGATGCGGCGCGTGGTCGACAGCAGCGGGCGCTCGCGGGCGTTCATCAACGGCACGCCGGCCACGCTCGCGCAGTTGCGCGAAGTGGGCGAAATGCTCGTCGACATTCACGGCCAGCACGCGCATCAATTGCTGATGCGCCCCGACGCGCAGCGCGCACTCTTCGACACGCACGCGGGCCTGACCGAACTCGCCGCCGCTGTCACGCGCGCATGGCGCACGGCGCGCGACGCGCGGGCCGCCGTGGAAACCGCGCAGGCGCGCGACCGCGAACTGCAACTGGAGCGCGAGCGCCTCGCCTGGCAGCTCGCCGAACTCGACAAGCTCGCGCCGCAGCCGGGCGAATGGGAAGAGGTGAACGCCGAGCATTTGCGGCTCTCGCATTCGGCGAATCTGATCGCGGGCGTGCAAGGCGCACTCGCGGCGCTTTCCGAATCGGACGAAGCGATGCTCTCGCATTTGAACGCGATCGTCTCCCGGCTGCGCGATCTCGCCGAAATCGACCCGGCGCTCAACGACGCGCTCGCGGCGCTCGAACCCGCGTCCATCCAGTTGCAGGAAGCCGCGTATTCGCTTTCGCACTACGCGCAGCGGCTCGAACTCGACCCGCAGCGGCTCGCGCAGGTCGAACGGCGGCTCGAGGCGCTGCATTCGGCGGCGCGCAAGTTCCGGCTGCAAGCCGAAACGTTGCCCGAGGAACACGCGGCGCGGCGCGAGCAGCTCGCCGCGCTCGACGCCGCCGCCGATCTGGACAGCCTGCAAAGCGCGGCCGCAAAGGCGCACGAGGCGTATCTCGTCGAAGCGCGGCAGCTTTCGAAAGCGCGCGCGAAGGCCGCGAAGGCGCTCGCCGCGGCGGTCACGCAAGGCATGCAGGAATTGTCGATGGCGGGCGGCAGCTTCGAAGTCGCGCTGGTGCCCATCGGTGGAAGCGGCGGAAGCGGCGAAAGCGGCGGCGCGCACGGTCTCGAGCAAATCGAGTTCCGCGTCGCGGGCCACGCGGGCGTGCCGTTGCGCCCGCTCGCGAAGATCGCCTCGGGCGGCGAACTCGCGCGCATCAGCCTCGCGCTCGCCGTGATCGCGAGCGCAGCCAGCCCAACGCCCACGCTGATCTTCGACGAAGTGGACACCGGCATCGGCGGCGGCGTGGCCGAAGTCGTGGGCCGTTTGCTGCATCAGCTAGGCGGCGACCGGCAGGTGCTGTGCGTCACGCATCTGCCGCAGGTCGCGGCGCGCGGCGATCATCACTTTCAGGTGGCAAAGTCGAGCGACGGCCAGGGCGGCACGGTTTCGGCGGTCACGCCGCTCGATAAAACCGGCCGCGTGGAAGAAGTCGCGCGCATGCTCGGCGGCCTCGAAATCACGGCAACCACGCGCCGGCACGCGAAGGAAATGCTCGCGGCGTAAGGGGCGCGTGGTTGCGCTCGCGCTCATGCAATCGCGCTTAGGCGTTCGGGTGCTTAGGCGTTCGGCGCTTAGGCGTTCGGTGCTTGTGCGTTCGGTGCTTGTGCGTTCGGCGCTTAGGCGTTCGGCTCTCAGGCGTTCGGCTCTCAGGCGTTCGGCGCTTAGGCGTTCGGCGCTTATGCGTTCGGCACTTATGCGTTCAGTGCTTACGCGTTCGGCTCACAGGCGTTCGGGCTTGTGTTCGGCGCTCAGGCCTTCAGTGCCCAGGCGTTTGCGCACACACGCCCGCGCCCCACGCATTCGCGCTCGCCCAGCCACTTCGCTCAAGCACGGCGCCAGCCCGCGCGGCACGCGCCGTCGACGAAATCCCCGAACGGCGGCGCGCACACCAAGCCGCAGCGTCTCAGCCGCGCTCGCCGAACACCCGCTTCCACAGCGCCAGCACCGCCGCGCGCTCGCCTTCCACGCGCGCCGGGTCCACGCGCGCCGTCTCCATGCCGTCGAGCCGCAGTTGATGCTGAAGCTTGCGATACAGCCGGTACGCCGAGCCGATCGTCTCGGCCTCGTCCGCGCCCATCAGCCCGAAGCGCGACACCTCGCGCAGCAGCGCGATATTGCCCGTGTTGCGGATCAGCTCGGGATCTTGCGCCGCGTGCAGCAGCACCCAGTACTGCACCAGAAACTCGATGTCGACCATGCCGCCGCGGTCGTGCTTGAGATCGAACAGCGCCGTGCGGTTCGGGTGGCCGTCCTCCACGCGCTGGCGCATTTCCACGATTTCCTTCGCAAGCGGCGCGGCGTCGCGCGGCGTGGTGAGCACCTGCACGCGAATCGCCTCAAACGCCCGGCCGATATCCGCGTCGCCCGCCGAAAAGCGCGCGCGCGTGAGCGCCTGATGCTCCCAGACCCACGCCGTGTTGGCCGCGTCGCCTTCGCGTAGCTGGTAGCGCCGGAACGCGTCGAGATCGGTGACGAGCAGGCCCGACTCGCCGTTCGGCCGCAAGCGCAAGTCGATGTCGAACAGCGTGCCCGCGCCCGTGGCCGTCGTGAGCCAGGTGATGAGGCGGCGCGCGAAGGCCGCGTAGATTTCCGAGGCGCGCTCGTCGTCGTCCTCGTAGAGAAAGATGATGTCGAGATCCGACGCGTAGCCGAGTTCCTTGCCGCCCAGCTTGCCGTACGCGATGGCCGCGAAGCGCGGCACCTCGCGATGGCGCCGCGCGAACTGCTGCCAGACCGTTTCGATGGTGATCTCGAGCACGGCGTCCGCGAGTTCGGAAAGCCGGTCGCTCACGTGCTCGACCGAAAGCCGGCCCGCGAGATCGTTGAGCAGGATGCGAAACACTTCGGCCTGATGCGCGTGGCGCAGCAAGTCCATCTGCTGCTCCATGTCGGCGGCGGCGGCGAGGCGCGCGCGCAGCAGACGCGAAAACTGCGGCCAGTCGAACGGCGTGAACACGGCCTCGTCGTCGAGCAATTCGTCGAGCAGTTGCGGATGGCGGATCAGATAGCCGGCCGCCCAGCGCGAGGCGCCCACCACCTTGAGCACGCGGCTGAGCGCGTCGGGGTACTCGGTGAGCAGCGCGAGATACGCGCCGCGCCGGATCACGGCTTCGAGCAGGTCGAAGAGGCGCGCGAGCGTATCGCCGCGCCGCTCGCGCGGCTCCAGCGTGCGCGCCGCGTCGAGCGCGCGCTGCGCCACGGTGTCGAAGCGCTCGCGGCTCTTTTCCGGCAAGCCCGTGTAGCGCGCCGACTGCCACAAGCCGCGCAGGCGCGCGAGCAGCGGCGCCGGGTCGTCGATGCCGAGTTCGGCGAGGCGCGCGAGCAGGTCGTCGTCGGCGCCTTCTTCGGCGAGCGCGCCGCTCCACACCCACGCAGCCGCGCCGTCGCCCGGCGCGCCCGACTCGCCGTTGGCCTTGTCGGAGAAGATTTGCGCGAACTGCCGCTCGACCTTTTCGCGGTGCGCGTCGAGCGCGGCCCTCAGCGCGGCATAGTCGGCGAAGTCCATCGCGGCGGCGAGCGCCGCGCGTTCGGCGTCGTCCACGGGCATGGCGTGCGTTTGCGCGTCGTCGCGATATTGCAGCCGGTGTTCGAGCGTGCGCAGGAAATGGTAGGCGCGCGTGAGGTCGGCGCAAATCTCCGGCGCGATCAGCCCGCGCGCGCTCGCGTAGCCGAGCACGGCGAGCGTCGGGCGCACGCGAAAGCCGGCGTCCTGGCCGCCGCGTATCAGTTGAAAAACCTGCGCGCTGAATTCGATCTCGCGGATACCCCCGCGCCCGAGCTTGATGTCGTCGGCCTTGTCGGGGCGCATGGTGGCGCGGCGCTGCGCTTCCTGGCGAATCTGCACATGCAGCGAGCGGATCGCGCTGATCACGCCGAAATCCAGATAGCGCCGGTAGACGAACGGCTTCACGAGCGCGTCGAGCTGGCGCGCGAGGCGCAGCGCGCTCTCGCTGTCCTCCTCCGAAACGAGCCGCCCCTTGATCCATGCATAGCGCTCCCACTCGCGCCCCTGCACGTAGAAATATTCTTCGAGCATGCCGAGGCTGCACACGAGCGGCCCGGAGTCGCCGTTCGGCCGCAGCCGCATGTCGACGCGAAACACGAAGCCGTCCGCCGTCACGTCGGAGAGCGCGCCGATCAACCGCTTGCCCATGCGCGTGAAGTAGTCCTGGGTGGCGATGGCCGGGCGCTGGCCGCCCGTGGTTTCGCCGTCGTCCTCGTACACGAAGATCAGGTCGATGTCCGACGAAACGTTGAGTTCGCGCCCGCCCAGCTTGCCCATGCCGACCACGCCCAGCGTCAGGCGCTCGCCGTCCGGCCCGCGCGGCTCGCCGAACAGCGCTTCGAGATCGGCGCTCACGGTGGCGACGGCGCGCTGGATCGCGACTTCGGCGAGATCGGTCATGCTGCCCGTGACTTCGGCCACGTCGGCCACGCCGCCGAGATCGCGCTCCATCACCGTGCAGATGACTTCGGCGCGCAACTGGCGCAGCGCCTTCTTCAACTGCTCGTCGGTGAGCGGCGCGCCGGGTGCGGCGTTTGCTTGAGCACGAATCAGGTCGCTCAAGGCGTCGAGCCGCGCGACGATGCGCTCGCGCGTGAGCGGCGCCGCCGCCAGCGCCTCGACTTGCGCCGCCAGCCCGGGACGCGCCGCGTAGGCGCGAGCCGCGTAACGGGAGTAGCTGGAACTCAGAAGAGGAATGTCGGTCATGAAGTCCTGCTTTGCCGCAACGGCGGTGTCTCGATCACAGCGCGCCCGCCTGAAGCGGGCAGGACGCAGCAAGCAGCAGCAAGCCGCAACAAAAAGCCGCAATACGCCCGCCGCCGGCCCGTTCCGGACAGCCTCGAATGACCGGCCCGGCGGCCCTCTGTGATACATTTCGTGGTTAGAACGCAACGCTACCATACCGCACCCGCCGCAGCATGTCCGAGCGAAACGATCCCGCCGGCCCGCCGCACTCCGAACATGCCGGTCATGTCAGCCGGGCTGCGCAGGCGACGTCCCCGCATCACCATCATCCGGTTCTGCGCCACACGCTGCGCGTGCTGGCCGTCGTCGCGCTCGTCCTTTACTTCGTCGTCGCGGTGCTGCTGCTCGGGCTGCGCTACGTGGTGCTTCCGCACGTGGACGACTTCCGCCCGCGCATCGAAAAACTCGTCTCCGGAAAGATCCACGCCGACTTTCGCATCGGCAAGCTCGCGCCGCATTGGTCGGGCTTTCAGCCCGGCATCGACGTCAGCAACCTGACGATCCGCGACCGCCACGGCCAGGTCGCCCTCAGCGTGCCGCACGCGACGGCTTCGGTGTCGTGGCGCTCGATCGTGCTGCTCGAACCGCTGCTCTCGAGCGTGATCGTCGAGGAACCCGACGTGCGCATCGCGCGCGAGGACGACGGCACGATCACCGTCGCGGGCGTGCCGATGCCGACCACGCACACGGGCAACGCCACGTTCTCCACCTGGCTGCTGCGCCAGGAAGCCATCGTGCTGCGCGGCGGCACGCTGCGCTGGCACGACGCCACCCACGACGCGCCCGAGCTCGCGCTCTCGCACATCCGCTTCGCGATTCTCAACAACGGTTACGACCACCGCGTGGCGCTCCAAGCGCCCGCCGAAGGCACGGTCCTGCACGGCCCGCTCGACTTCCGCGCGCACTTCACGCACGCGCGCTTTTCGCAGGCGGGCAAGCCGCTCGGCTGGAGCGGCGACGCCTATCTCTCGACCGGCCCCGTCGATCTGCCGACGCTCGCGCGTTACGTGAATCTGCCGATCGAAACCCGCGCGGGCCGCATCGACAACGCAATCTGGGCGCACTTTGCCCAAGGGCGCCTGCTGGCCGCGAGCGGCGCGCTCGAAGGCGCCAGCATCGCGCTGCGCGTGAAGCCCACGCAGCCGGTGCTGGACATGCCGGTCGCGAGCTTCCACTGGAGCGTGGGCATCGAGCCCGGCGACTACGCGCTCTCGCTGCGCGACTTTCACGCCGAACTCGGCCAGCCGCCGCTCGACGACGGCACGCCGCTCACGCGCTCGCTCGCGCTCACGACGCTCGACGCGCGCTTTCGCCAGCAAACGTTGCAGCACGGCCAGTTGATGTCGGTGAAAGGCGACCGCATCGACCTCGGTATCCTCGCCGAATTCATGCGCGCGCTGCCGCTGCCGCCGCGCGTGCAGGCGGCGCTGGTGCGCTTCAATCCGCGCGGGCTGGTGGCGAACTACGACCTCGGGCTGGAGCGCGCGAAGCCCGACAACGGCGAGGCCGCCGCCGAGCAGCGCGGCACCACCAGCACGGAGCCGATCGCGCACTATCGCTTCAAGGGCGATCTGCAAGGCATCAGCGTGGCGGCGCAGGAACCGGGGCCGGGCCTCACGCCGCGCGGCCACCCGCGCGCGGGGCTGCCCGGCGTGGAGAACCTCTGGGGGCATATCGACGCCGACGAAGCGCACGGCACGCTCGATCTCGACACGGCCAACGCGGCCATCACCATCCCCGGCGTGTTCGACAATCCGCGCCTCACGTTCGACCGCCTCGACGGCGCGATGAAATGGACCGTGGCCGCCGAGCGCGAGCCGGGCCACAAGCTCAAGGCGTTCACGGTGGACGTGACGAGGCTCGGCGTGCAGAACGCCGACGTGCGCGCGAGCATGAACGCGCACTACACGAACCCCGGCGCCGGACGCGGCGCGCTCGACCTGGTCGCGCGTTTCGACGAGGCCAGGGTCAGGGCGATCCCGCGCTACCTGCCCACCAGCATCACCGAAAAAACCCGCGTGTATCTCGGCCACGGCTTGCAGGCGGGCATTTCGAAGGGCGCGACGATCGAGATTCACGGCGATCTCGCCCAGTTCCCCTACTCGCGCGCGCCCGACGCGGGCCAGTTCCGCATCGTCGCGCCGTTTTCGGGCGGCCGCTTCGACCCTTCGCCGTTCCCGCCCAAACGCATGCGCAACGGCGCGCCCAACGTCTGGCCCGCGTTCGACGGCATCGACGGCGTGTTCCGGCTGCACGAAAACAAGCTGCGCTTCGACGTGACGCGCGGCCACTACCGCAACTTCGTGCTGCACGACGTGAGCGGGCGCATCGAGGAACTCGGCATCAAGGGCTCGGATATCGTCATCAGCGGCGCGGGGCGCGGGCCGCTCGCCGATCTGCTCGATTACGCCGACAACAGCTCGATCGGCATCATGGCGAAGCACGCCACGCGCAAGGTGAGCGCGCAAGGCCCGGTCACGCTGGCGCTCACGCTCACGATCCCGCGCGTGCCGCAGCCGAAGGTGAAGCTGGGCGGCGCGATCGGCTTCGAGAACGACACGCTCGCCGCCGACAACGTGCCGCCGGTTTCGAATCTCACGGGCAAGGTGCGCTTCACGAACCGCAGTGCGAGCGTCGACAAATTGACGGCGCGCTTTCTCGGCGGCGACGTGCGCGCGAGCGGCGGCTTGCGCGAGGACGGCCGCTACACCGTGAACGTGGCCGGCGACGTGGCCGTGGACGCGGCGCGCGGCCTCAACCTGCGCGGCACGGCGGCGGCGGTGCTCGGCCGGCTTTCGGGCGCGGCGCCCTACTCGCTTTCGGTGGCGGGCCAGCGCGGCCATTTGCCCGACGTCGCCGCCAACGCCGACCTCACCGGTCTCGCGCTCGATCTGCCCGCGCCGTTCGGCAAGGCGGCGGGCACGCCGATGCCGCTGCGCTTCGAGTTGCAGCCGGGCCTCGGCAGCGATCCCGCCAATGCCGCGACGCCGGGCGACGCCGCCGCGCGCGAGGCCGCCTACCAACACGCCGAACTCACGCTCGGGCCGCTCGCCGCGCGCTACGTGCTGCGCCGCAATCCGGGCCACGTGCCCGAGGTGGTGCGCGGCGCGATCGGCATGAATCGTCCCGCCGATCTGCCCTCGCAAGGCGTGACGGCGGCCGTCGACCTCCCCGCGTTCGACGCCGACGCGTGGCGCGCGGTGGCGCTGCAATTGCGCGCGGCGGCGGGAAGCAGCACGGCATCGGCAAAAGCGGCGGCGAATCCCGTGGCGAATCAGGCGGCGAAACAGGCGACGGAAACCGCGGCGAAACAGGCGACGGAAACCGCGGCGAAACAAGCGGCGAAACAAGCGACGAAACAGGCGGCGAAATCGGCGACGGAAACCGCGGCGAAACAGGCGGCAAATCCGGCGGTGGAAAAGGCGACGAATCCAGCGGTGGAAAACGCGGCGAATCCGTCAACGAACGTCCCCGCGAGCGCGGAGACGAATGCGATGCCGCCGGCAAACGCAGCGCGGCACACCACGACGCCAGCCCTAGCATCGGCGCAAAGCACTGCCGCGCCCGAAGGAACGAGCGGAACCGATGGAACCCACGGAGCCGACGCCGCGAGCACAGCCGGCGCCGCACCCGCCGCAGCCACCGCGCCGCTCACGGCGAGCGCCTTCGCGCAATACCTGCCTTCGCGCTTCGCGGTCCACGTCGGCATGCTCACGTTGCTCAAGCGGCACTGGGAAAACGTCGTCGTGGGCGCCTCGCGCAGCGGCGAGCGCGGCAACGAATGGCAGGCCAACGTCGCCTCGAACCAGGTGTCGGGCCACGTCTCGTGGAAACCGGGCGCGGCGCCCGGCGCGCCGGGCACGCTCCAGGCGCGGCTCGCGCGCCTCGTGGTGCCCGCCGCCACCGAAAACGACCTGCTCGGCCAGGCCATTTCGCAGCCCGCGCAGAACATGCCCGCCATCGACCTGGTCGTGAACCAGTTGATCGTGCGCGACCGCGATCTCGGCCGCCTCCAGGTCAACGCGCACAACTTCGACGAAAACGGCGTGCCGGTCTGGCAGCTCGACACGCTCGACATCAGCAATCCGGCCGCGCATCTCACGGCCACGGAAAACTGGCGCGCCATCGGCGACACGGCCGTGACCGAGGATTCCGCCGCCGCGGGCATGCAAACGCCGCGCCGCACCGCGCTCGACTTCCATCTCGACATCAAGGACGCCGGCGCGCTGCTCGAACGCGCGGGCCTCGCGCATACGCTCAAGGGCGGCGCGGGCTCGCTCTCGGGGCGGCTCGCGTGGCGCGGCGGCCCCACGCGCATCGACTATCCGACGCTCGACGGCAACCTCGCGCTCGACTTGCGGCACGGCCAGATTCTCAAGGTCGATCCGGGCGTGGCCAAGCTGCTTGGCGTGCTGAGCCTGCAAAGCCTCGCGCGCTACGCGCAGATGGATTTCCGCGACGTGATCGGCCAGGGCTTGCCGTTCACGAGCGTGACGGGCACGGCGCAAATCCAGAACGGCATCGGCCAGACCAACGACTTCAGGCTCGTCACCGCGCCCGCGCGCGCGACCATGGCGGGCCGCATCGACGTCGCGCATCAGACCCAGGATTTGCGCGTTCACGTGGTGCCCACGGTGAGCGCGGGCGCGGGCGTGATCGCGGCGGCCGTCATCAATCCGCTGCTCGGCCTGGGCGCGCTGGTGGCCGACTTCGCGCTCTCGCACACGGTCGAATCGGCGTTCGCGATGACCTACGCGATCACCGGCTCGTGGTCCAAACCGCACGTCGAGCGGCTCCACGGCGATCAGGGTAAGATGGACGCGCAGGTGCCGGCCGTCGCGCAGTGAGTGCTCGCCGCGCGGTTTCGCCGTAAGTGCTTCGTGCGTTCCGGCAAGCGTCGCCCAGGCACGAAACAGGTGCCGATGGGGACAAGCTCCGCGCCTGCGACCACTCCAGCCTTGAGAGCCTTCGATAACCGCCGATGAGCGCCACTCCCGAATCGCACGAAACGCACGAATCGCACGAAACGCCGGCAACGCCCGAATCGCCCTTTCGCGTCGCCGCGCTGCAAATGGTCAGCGCGCCCGACCGCGAGCGCAATCTCGCCGATGCCGAACGCCTGATCGCCGAAGCCGCCGCCGCGGGCGCGCGGCTCGTGTTGCTGCCCGAATATTTCTGCTTCATGGGCCACAAGGACACCGACAAGCTGGCGATCCGCGAACCTTACGGCGACGGCCCCATCCAGCGCTTTCTCGCCGATGCCGCGAAGCGCCACGGCGTGTGGATCATCGGCGGCACGCTGCCCCTGCAAGCGCCGGAAGAAGGCCGCGTGCTCAACACCACGCTCGTGTTCGACCCGAGCGGCATGGAGCGCGCGCGCTACGACAAGATTCATCTCTTCAACTTCGAGAAAGGCGCGGAGTCGTTCGACGAGGCGCGCACGATCCGTCCCGGCGAAGCCGTGCGGACCTTCGAAGCGCCGTTCGGCCGCGTCGGCCTCTCGGTCTGCTACGATCTGCGCTTTCCCGAGCTGTATCGCCGCATGGGCGACTGCGCGCTGATGGTCGTGCCGTCCGCGTTCACCTACACCACGGGCGAGGCGCACTGGGAAATCCTGCTGCGCGCCCGCGCGATCGAGAACCAGTGCTACGTGCTCGCGGCCGCGCAAGGCGGCAAGCACGAAAACGGCCGCCGCACCTGGGGCCACAGCATGCTGATCGACCCATGGGGCGAGATCGTCGCCATGCGCGACGAAGCGGCGGGCGTGGTGGCCGGCGACATCGACCTCGCGCGCGTCGCGAGCGTGCGCACGAGCCTGCCCGCGTGGCGGCATCGCGTGCTCGGGCGCGCCTGATCGCTCCATCGAACCCACGGTTGCGGGCCTTGATTTCGCAGTGAAGCGCCCGAATCTCCCTTCACAGACTCATCGTTAGATTTCACCCCAAGCGCATGAACATCATCGAACCCGGCATCCGCAATCTGGCGACCGCGAAGGACCTGCTCCTCACGCCCTACGGCCTCGACGAGGCCGTGCTCACGCGCACGCTCGGCGAAATCTTCACGCATCGCGTCGATTACGCCGACCTCTACTTCCAGACCACGCGCAGCGAGGCGTGGAGCCTCGAGGAAGGCATCGTCAAGTCGGGCAGTTTCAGCATCGACCAGGGCGTGGGCGTGCGCGCCGTCTCGGGCGAGCGCACCGCGTTCGCGTACTCCGACGACCTCTCGCCCGAAGCGATCCGCCAGGCCGCCATCGCCACGCGCTCGATCGCGAAGGCCGGCGGCGGCAAGCAGAAGATCCAGGTCGCGAAGTCGCTCACGGGCGTGACGGGCCGCGATCTGTATCTGCCGTCCGATCCGCTTTCGTCGCTCGACGCCACGGAAAAGGTGAAGCTGCTGGAGCGCATCGAGCAGATGGCGCGCGGGCGCGACCCGCGCATCACGCAGGTGATGGCCGCGCTCGCGGGCGAATACGACGTGGTGCTCGTCGCGCGCAGCGACGGCGCGCTCGCCGCCGACATCCGCCCGCTCGTGCGCGTTTCCGTCACGGTGATCGCCGAGCAGAACGGCCGCCGCGAGATCGGCAACGGCGGCGGCGGCGGACGCTTCGACTACGCGTATTTCAGCGACGACGTGCTCGGCAAGTATGTGGACGACGCCGTACACGCCGCGCTCGTGAATCTCGAAGCGCGCCCCGCGCCCGCCGGCGCGATGACCGTCGTGCTCGGCTCGGGCTGGCCCGGCGTGCTGCTGCACGAAGCCATCGGCCACGGTCTGGAAGGCGACTTCAACCGCAAGGGCTCGTCGGCGTTCGCGGGCCGGATCGGCGAACAGGTGGCGGCGAGAGGCGTCACCGTCGTGGACGACGGCACGCTGCCCAACCGCCGCGGCTCGCTCAACATCGACGACGAAGGCAACCCCACGCAATGCACCACGCTGATCGAGGACGGCATTCTCAAGGGCTACATTCAGGATTCGCTCAACGCGCGCCTCATGAAGATGCCGGTGACGGGCAACGCGCGCCGCGAGTCGTATGCCGCGCTGCCCATGCCGCGCATGACCAACACGTACATGCTCAACGGCGATAAGGACCCGCAGGAGATCATCGGCTCGGTGAAGAACGGGCTTTACGCCGTGAACTTCGGTGGCGGCCAGGTCGACATCACGAACGGCAAGTTCGTGTTCTCGGCGTCCGAGGCGTACATGATCGAGAACGGCAAGATCACCTACCCCGTGAAGGGCGCGACGCTCATCGGCAGCGGCCCGGAATCGCTCAAGTACGTGAGCATGATCGGCAACGACATGAAGCTCGATTCGGGCGTGGGCGTGTGCGGCAAGGAAGGCCAGAGCGTGCCCGTGGGCGTGGGCCAGCCGACGCTGCGCATCGACCGCATGACGGTGGGCGGAACGGTTTAAGGCACGCTTGCGGGACGCTTGAACCACCGCTGCCGGAGCTAACCGGCCGTGATTCGCCGCCTGGGCGACACGGCCGGTTTTCTTTCGGCGGCCGCGCTGGCGTGCTCCGTTCCGCCGCCGGATTGCGGCGAATGCGCAGGGATGCGGCTTTCCCGCATCCATTTGCGAACTTCACGCATGAAAAAGGAAATTTTCGCGGATTTCCCGCTTTGTCGCGATAATCCGCCTTAACTCGCTTGCCAGCCACGAGAAGGCCGGGTTATAAAGGCAGTCACCCTTTTCGACGTACGCACGCTCAAACGCACCCGTCATGTTCGCCGCCAAGTTTTATTTTTACTTTTTTTGGTATCTCAGACCGCTGGCGGATCGAGAGGGTTGATAGTACGCGCAGGAACCCGAATACACGAAAAACCGCCAGCCCAGCCTGGCGGTTTTTTTTTCGCCCAACGTTTTATCGCTACGCAAGCCAACGCAACACCGAACGCACGCTACGCACCGCATCAGGAGAACAACCATGCCCCCGCACAACACCGACGATGTCCGCATTCGCGAACTCAAGGAACTCACGCCGCCCGCTCACCTGATCCGCGAATTCCCGTGCTCGGAAGCCGCGTCCACGCTGATCTTCGAATCGCGCCGCGCAATGCATCGCATCCTGCACGGCATGGACGACCGCCTGATCGTGATCGTCGGGCCGTGCTCGATTCACGACACCAAGGCCGCCATCGACTACGCGAAGCGCCTCGTCGAGCAACGCAAGCGCTTCAGGAACGAACTCGAGATCGTGATGCGCGTGTACTTCGAAAAGCCGCGCACCACGGTGGGCTGGAAAGGTCTCATCAACGACCCGTACATGGACAACAGCTTCAAGATCAACGACGGCCTGCGCACCGCGCGCGAACTGCTCGTGTCGATCAACGAACTGGGCCTGCCCGCCGGCACCGAATATCTCGACATGATCAGCCCGCAGTACATCGCCGACCTGATCTCGTGGGGCGCCATCGGGGCGCGCACCACCGAATCGCAGGTACACCGCGAGCTGGCTTCGGGGCTGTCGTGCCCGGTCGGCTTCAAGAACGGCACCGACGGCAACGTGAAGATCGCCGTGGATGCGATCAAGGCCGCCTCGCAGCCGCACCATTTCCTTTCGGTCACGAAGGGCGGCCACTCGGCCATCGTTTCGACGGCCGGTAATGAGGACTGCCACGTCATCCTGCGCGGCGGCAAGACGCCGAACTACGACGCCGAAAGCGTGAACGCGGCATGCAGCGACATCGGCAAGGCGGGGCTCGCCGCGCGCCTGATGATCGACGCGAGCCATGCGAACAGCTCGAAGCAGCACGAGAACCAGATTCCCGTGTGCGCCGACATCGGCCGTCAGGTGGCGGCGGGCGACGAGCGCATCGTCGGCGTGATGGTGGAATCGCACCTCGTGGCGGGCCGCCAGGATCTGAAGGAAGGCTGCGAGCTGACCTACGGCCAGAGCATCACCGACGCCTGCATCGGCTGGGACGAAAGCGTGAACGTGCTCGAAGGTCTCGCCGAAAGCGTCAAGCAGCGCCGCATCGCGCGCGGCAGCGGCAATTAAGCGCTAAAACGCGCGCCGCGCGCGAGCGAAGGGGAGCGCTTCACAAGCGCGCGGCGCGCTCGGGCTTCACCGAGCCCATGCACATCTCGGCAATGCCGATCACGTTGCCGATCAATCGCCCGCGCCGGTCGAGGTGCGCTTCCGGGCGCACCGACTTCACGCAGTTCATGCCGATGGCGCGCACGATGTTGCTCGCCGCCTCCTTCTTCGACATCACGCCCTTGCGGCACAGATACATCGCGTTGACGACCTGCGAGTAGCCGAACTTGCGGCCCGACACGCGCCCGCCCTGAATGCCCAGATGCACGCCGAGCAGCCAGTCGCAATACGCGAGGCCGCCGCTGCGCGCAAGCCGGCGCGAAAAATCCTTGTCCTCGAGCCAGCCGTAGAGCACGAGCCGTTCGTCGAAGCGCAAGCCCGCGATCTCGCGCGCGCGGCACGCCATGTTGCAGCCGTAGAGTTCGACGCACGGACGCAGCGGCGGCCGTTGCAGCGCTTCGTCGCGCGCGCCGTCCACGAGCGCGAGCGCCTCTTCCCACGCCACCGGCTGACCCGTCGCGCCGTCGCGCAAGGTGCGGCCCGACACGCCCACGAGCGTCGGCTGGCTTGCGAAGAGTTCGGCGCATTGCGCCACCCAGTGACGCTCGGGCGCGAAGTCGTCGTCGAGAAAAATCACCACGTCGATGCCGGGCGCGAGCGCGTCGAGCGCGCGATTGCGCTGGATGCTGGAACCCGCGCTGCCGAACAATTCGTCGACGCGCAGACCTTCGGCGTCGTACGGGCCGAGATCGGCCTTGCAGGTCGCGGAAAGCAGCACCTGATCGGGGCGCTGCGTCTGGCGCGCGAGCAGGCGCACGGCCCACGCCGTCGCGGCGGGACGGCCCTTCGTCGCGATCACGACGGCAACGCGCAGGCGCGCCGCTGCCGAAGCGGCGGCGCGTGGCGGGAGCGTATCGGTGGCGAATGAGGTCATCGGTTTCTCCGCGTCGCGAGGCGAGACTACGAGTGAAACGAGGTTAGCATGCACGCCTCGCGCGTCATGCGCGGCGCGCGTCAAGTTGTCCGAAACGATCTAGGCAACGGCCGATCGCTTCGCTTGGCAACGCATTTTTCGACCGCGCCGCGAAGCGCTTTCAACGCCTCGATACGTGTTTGCGAACCCTGCACGAGTCGCATTCGAGTGCTTGTTTGCAGCGCTTTTATGAACGGCGCATGCGCCATAGCGCGGCAACGTGCGCGCACGCATGTCGATAGACAAAAACGGCTAACGCTTTCTTTTCGCGTCGCCTACAACTGCTACGAGAGAAGGTGCAAACACGACCGTCGCCACAACGCTTCGTTACGGCTTCGTCCCGCTTTGACCGCATCTCCCGTGGAGCCCCACCGTGGAAAACGAGATCATCGCTTCGCGCACGACGCTTTCCGGTGCGCACGCCCTCCCTCATGCCAATCCCGCCGCGAGCGAGCCGGCGAGCGACGTGCGCGGCAAGCGCCCGCTCGTGTTCTACGTGCAGCCGCTGATCGCGCGCTATCGCATGGAAGTCGTCGAGTCGCTGTGCCGCCTCTTCAATGTGAAAGTGTTCGCGTGCTCGCAGGGCGTGGAAGCGAGCGGCTTCTCGCGCGAGCGCCCGCACTGCGACGCGTTCGTCGAAACGCGCATCGCCAGCCTCGCCTCGCAGCGTCTTTCGATGCAAAGCCATGTGCTGCGCCACATGCTGCGCGAGCGCCCCGACGCCGTGCTGATCTTCGCCGACGTTCGCTATCTTTCGTTGTGGCTCGCGCTCGCGGCCGGCCGCGTGATGCGCGTGCCGGTGCTGATCCACGGCCAGGGGCTGTACCGGCACGATCGCGCGGGATGGGCGCGCACGCTCGGCTATCGCATGGCGGTCGCGCTCGCGGTGCGCTACGTCTGCTACACGGAGGCGTCGCGGCGCTCGCTCGAAGCCGTCGGTTGCCCGGCCGCGAAGCTCGTGGTCGCGAACAATTCGCTCACCGTGACCTGCGCCGTCGATCCCGCGACGAAAACCGGCGGCGAGAACGGCGTGCTGTTCATCGGCCGCTTGCGCGAGGAGGCGCAGATCGAGCGCCTGATCGACGCCATCGACCTGCTGCGCGGCGAAGGCAGCGACATCGTGCTGCACGTGATCGGCGACGGCGAACACGGCGCGCGCCTGAAACGCGTATACGGCGGACGCGGCGACGTGATCTTCTACGGCGCCGTATTCGACGACGACGAGATCGCCGCGATCGGCGCGCGTTGCCGCGTGGGCTGCTACCCCGGCTCCGCGGGCTTGAGCGTCGTGCATATGTTCGCGCTGAGCTTGCCGCCCGTCGTACACGACCGCTTGCCGCAGCACATGGGCCCCGAGCCGGGCTATGTCGAGGACGGCAGCACGGGCTTCACCTTCGCGCGCGAAGGCGGCGCGGCCGCGCTCGCCGCAACGCTGCGCGTAGTCTGGGCGATGCCGCCGCAAGCCATGCGCGCCACGGCCGCCGCCGCGCACGAGGTGTATCGCCGGCTCAACTCCCCCACGCTCGGCCACCAGCTCGCGCAAATCGTCGAAGCCGCGCTGCGTGCGTGATCGTGCGTCGTGCGTCGTGCGTCGGGCGTCGGGCGTCGGGCGTCGGGCGTCGGGCGTCGCGCGTCGGGCGTCGCGCGTCATACGTCGGGCGCGATTGTGCGTTGATGCGGCGCGATCGTGCGGTCCTCTCGCGCGCGGTGATCGCGTGCGAGCGCTAGGGGCGCCGCGCGGTCAGCGCGTGCGCCGCGCCGTGCCGCGACACGCGCCAGAGCATCCACGCCGCGCCCGAGGCGAGCCCGAACGTCATCGACCAGGCAATGCCCGTCACGCCATAGAAGTGCGTCGCGGGCGGCACGCTTGCGATCAGCGCCGCCACCTGGATCAGCGAAGCGACCGTGACCGAGCGCGCGTCGCCCACCGCGCGCAAATACGAAGCGAGCACGGAATTCAACGCGCTGATCGCCATGTTGATGACGAAGATGCGAAAGAGCGGCACGGCCGGCAGCCACGCGGCGCCCAGCACGATCGAAAAGAGCGGCTCGGCGGCAAAGCGCAGCACGATCACGACCGCGGCCAGACCCAGCGCCGCGACGCCCAGATACACGCGAAAGAGCCGCGCGGCCGCGTGCGCGCCGCCGCGATGATGCGCGGCGAAGGTCGGAAAGAGGTATTGCGACATGGCGAGCGCGGCGTCGGCGAGCAGCATCTGCGCGAGTTTCGACGACATCTGCCACGCGCCCAGTTGCGCGGGCCCGAGCAGCTTGCCGACCACCACCTTGTCGAACTGATTGGTGATCAGGATGATGACGCTGCTCGCCCAGATCCAGCGGCTGAAGCCCACGTAATGACCGATGCCCGACCAGCGCAGCCGGATGGGCGGGCGCGGCGCGAGCGTCGTCCACGTAAGCACGCTCTTGAATGCCTCGCCGATCATCATGCCGATCAGCAGCGAATACGGTCCCATGCCCGCCAGCGCGAGACCGACGCCGATCACGCAATCGACACAGCCCGCCGAGATTTCGAGCGCCGCGATGTGCTGGAAATGCCGCTCGCGCTGCGCGATGAAATACGCGGGCGAAGCGAGACCGCGCAACAGCGGCAGCAGCGCCGCGATCTGCACGAGCGCGAGCGCGCCGCCCAGATGAAACTGCGCGTCCATCAGCGGCGCGCAAGCCACGAGCAGCAGCGCGATCAGCAGGCCGCGCGTGGCGAGCGTGGTCCAGACGGCGCCCGCCTGGTCGCGCGTGGGCGGCACCGAGCCTTGAATCACCGCTTGCGCGAGCCCCGTGTCGGAGAGCGCTTCGGCAATGGCGACGGCCAGCAGCGCGACGCTCGCGAGACCGATCGCCGACGGACCGAGAATGCGCCCGATCACCAGGAACTTCACGGCCACGAGACCGCGCACGACGACCTGCTGCAACAGCACCCACGTCGCCGCGCCGGGACCGAAGCCCGCCTTCACCGGCCACGCCGGAAGCCGCATCGCGCGCAAATGATCTCTCCTCTGAAAACCGCCGACCCGCAATGAAGCCCGTGAACCATTCCCGGGCACGCCCCGCAGACCTTACCGCGCCGCGCCTGCGCTCACGCGCCATCTGCCAGGCGGATTCGGACGCCCGCGAAATGCCCGCCCTGCCCCGCGCGCGCCTTGCGAAGCCGTTCGCGCGCGCCAGGCAAATTCGGCCATCGGGCGCCGCAATTTGGCGCGTGTCTGCGGTTTGGCGCTGCTAATGTGCTCGGAACGTCATTCCTCGGGCTGCCTGCATGGAAACCGCGCCGATCGCCACCTACCGCCGTGCCGACCCCAACGCCGCCGGCGCGCTCGACGGCGCGCTTCACGACACGCCGGGCGCGGGCGGCCCGCCCGCGCGCCCGGACGACGGCTGGATCGCGATCATCGAGCCGAACTTCACGGGCCACCGCTGGCGTTACGTCGACTGGATCGCGCAGGCGTGCGTGGAAGCGGGCCATCGCTGCCTGGTCGTCACGGATACCGGCAACGCGTCGCACCCGCTCGCGCAGCGCATCGCGCAGCAAGCGCGGCCCGATCTGCGCCTCGTGCTGCTCGACCTGCATACGGTGCCGCGCGGGCCGCTGTTCGCGGCCAGCATCTACATGCGCTTTCGCGACTTCTACGCCCGCGCGCTCGCGCAGGTGCGCCGCACGCTGCCCGTGCGGCTCGTCGTCGCGCCTTATGCCGATTACTTTTTCTACACGCTCGCGCCGCTCGGCACGCCGTTCGGCGACACGCCGTGGATCGCGATCGTCATGGGCATGACGTTCCATCATGCGGGCGCGGGCTTGAACACGCCGCGCCGTCCGTTCGTCGATGTCGCGAAGGCGCTGCTGTTCAGGCGCGGCATGCGCGTGCGCGGGTTGCGCAAGCTTTTCACCATTGATCCGACGCTGCCCGAATGGTTCGCCGCGACGAAACCCGCGCGCGCCGCGCCGCTCGACTACGTGGCCGATCCGTTTCCCGAAACGAGCGCCGCCGATCAGCAGGAAGCGCGCGCGCGGCTCGGTCTCGATCCCGACCCGCGCCAGCGTTATCTGCTCGTGTACGGCGCGATCGGCCAGCGCAAGGGCGTGCGCGAATTGATGCGCGCGCTGATTCAGGGCGGCACGCAAAGCGCGCCGCCGCGCCTCGTCATCGCCGGTCAGCACGAGGACGACGAAACCCGCGCGTTCATCGCCGAACACGCGCCGCAAATCTCGCCCGCGCCCGTGATCTTCGAGCAGTTCGTGCCCGACGCGATGGAGCGCGATCTGTTTTCCGCGTGCGATGCCGTCTGGCTCGGCTATGTCAGGCATTACGGCATGAGCGGCGTGCTCGTGCAGGCGTATCGCTTCAACAAGCCGGTGCTCGCGAGCGCCGACGGCCTGATCGGCTGGTTCTGCCGCGACGGCTCGCTCGGCCCGCGGCTCGACGATCTCGAACCCGCTTCCATCGCCCGCGGGCTCGACGCGCTCGCCGCGCGCTGGGCGAGCGGCGCGCGCGAGGGCAACGAAGCGAACGATGTAAGCGACGTGAGCGATGTGAGCGCGGGAAACGCGCCACAGCCTGCCGCGCAGCCGTCCGGCGCCGCGAAATTGCTCGCGCTCAACACGCTCGATCAGTTCAAGCGCACGCTGCAAGCCGCGCTGGCCTGAACGCCGCGCGGCCGTGTACGCGGCCATGCGCGCGGCCAGGCACGCATCCAGCCACACGCTCAGCCACGCGTCCAAGCACGCGTCCAGCCACACGCCCAGCCACACGCTCAGCCACACGCCCAGGCACACACTCAGGCACGCGGCCAGGCATGCATCCAGCCACACGCTCAGCCACACGCCCAGGCACACAACGCAGGCAAACCTTCCGGCACGTCACGCCACGCCGCCCATCTTCCCTTCGACGGGCGCGGGCGTTTCCACCGTGACCGGCGCGGGCGCTTCGCGGCGGTCGGGAAAGAGCGCGTCGCGCAGGCGCAGGAACGGAAACTCGATCGCGCGCGTGGTGATCCAACCCAGCAGAATGGCGATGAAGAACTGCGCGAACAGCACGGCGGGCCACGCGGCGAGCGCCGGCACCTGCCACGCCGCGAGCTTGCGGATCAGGAATTCGCCGGGCGCGAGCGCGAGCGAATGCCACAGGTAGATGCCGTACGAGTACACGCCCAGCCACGCCACCGCGCGATACCACCAGGAACCGCTGATGCCGCCCGAATGTTCGAGCACGAGCACGATCAGCGCGCAAAAGCCGAGCGCCTGAATCGTGTAGCCGATGCTTTCGTCGAGCGCGACGTGCCGCGTCGCGAGCGCGAGCCACGCGATCAGCAGCCCGACCGCGCTCCACAGCCACGCCTTGCGCACGGCGAGCACGCGCCACATCTCGGGCTTCATCCAGTAGATCGCGGCCAGCATCACGCCGAACAGCAAACTGTCGATGCGGTACTGCGTGTAATTGAACGCGGCGTTCAGATCGCCCGACGCCACCACGGCGCAGCGCGCGCCCAGCACTACCGCGCACAGCACCGCCATCACGCCGATCAGCGCATTCGCGCGCAGCCGCCAGTGCGCAAGCACGATCAGAAGCGCGGGCAGAAACAGATAGAAGTGTTCTTCGACGGCGAGACTCCACGTTTGCGCGATCGAAGTGCCGAAGTAATTTTGCAGATGCGTGAGGTTCTGCCAGACGAACGTATCGCGCGGGTGCCGCCCCACGAGCACGTGAAACAGGATCAGCGCGTAATACGCCGGCCAGATCTTGAAGATGCGCCGCACGATGAAGCGGCGCGCGGCGATGCGGCCGGTATGCGCATACTGGCGCAGCAGCAGGCCGCCGACGAGAAAGCCGCTCAGCGTGAAGAACAGGTTCACGCCTTCGGTGCCGAAGCTTTTCAGCGGATACTCGATCAGCTCGACGAGCGCATAGCCCGTATGCACGGTATGGAAATGAAAGCCCATCACCGCGAGGATCGCGAGGCCGCGCACGAAGTCGAGTTCCACCAGCCGCCCGCGCGCGGGTTTGGGTACGGCCGGTTTAGGTACGGCCGGTCCAGGCACGGCCGGTGTCGGCACGCCGCGCAATAGATTCATGATGCGTTCCTCTCCGGCATCGGCGAAAAGACGTTGAAGGCCGCCGGAAAGCTCGCGCAGCGGCCCACCTCATCATGCGCATGCGCGCCTGGCATCGTGCGCCAACTTCTTGGCGCGATCGGACAGCGTGCGGAAAAGTTTGCAGAACGCTCACAGTGCCCGATCGCAAAATTTGCGCGCCCGCCACAATTCTGTCGCTTCGCGCCACGCGTGTGGCTGGCCGTCCGCGGCGTTTTATATTGGGGAAACCTCGCACGCGGCGCGTTGCCGTGTGCGCATTCCCTTTCGTGCTGCGCACCGGGAGAAAACGCCGATGCGAAACAAACATGTCGGGCTCTGGATCTGGATGTGCCTCGTCCCGCTCGCCTTCGACTACAAGGCGCCCGACGCCCAGTTCGGTCACGGCGCGCAATGGGTGGCCGTGTTCCCGGCGCTGGCCGGCGCGATCGTCCTCACGCTGATCGGGCCGCGCTTCACGCGCGCCTCGCGGCTGCGCACCTTCGTCACGCGCGCGCTCGCGCTGAGCCTGGCCGGCAGCGTGATCGCGCAATTGTTGCAGCACAATCCCGTCGGCAATTATCTGCGCGTGCTGCTGCCGTTCCTGCTGTTCGGGCTCGGCTACGCGGCCATGTGCCGGCCGTGGCATCCGCACCGCCTCGCGCAGATGCAGCGCGCGCTCTACTACGCCAACGTGTGCGGCCTCGTGTTCACGTTCGTGTTCGGCCTGCTCGCCGTGGGCGGTCCGCTTTCCGACATCCGCTTTCGCATCGTCTCGCCGACCATGCTCGGTCTGCAAGCGATCATCCTGCATCAGTTCATCGTGGCGCGCCGCTTCAATACGGCGATGGTGCTCGTGTTCCTCGGCTCGCTCGTGGTCGAGCTGCTCAGCGTGACGCGCAGCCTGCTGCTCGCCACCGTGCTGCTCGCGCTGTTCGCCGCGTGGCTCGCCGCGCCCACGTTCCGCCATCTGCTGCGCTCGGTGATGCGCACCGTCGCGGCGCTGCTGCTCGTCGCGGCGCTCGGCGCGGCCACGGCGTACTTCTTCCCGTCGATCACCGAGCACTGGACGCAGCGCGTGACCGCCGCGCAAAACTCCGAGTCCGACCGCGACCCGACCACCATCACGCGCATCGCCGAAATGCGCGACCAGTACGACCAGGTGACGTCGTCCGTCGAGTCGCTCCTGTTCGGCAAGGGCTACGGCCACGTCTATCGTTATTCGCCCATCTACTTCCAGTACGTGCGCGAGACCTTCAGCAAATCCGATTACTTCGACACGAGCGACTGGGTCGCGGGCCACAACTTCTGGGTCTATCAGTTCTACGCGGAGGGCCTGCTGTTCGGCGCGCTCATGCCGGCCGCCGTGATCGTGGCGATCGTGGTGGCGAGCTTCGGCTTCCGGCGCTGGCACCGCATCGCGCCGCGCGAGCCGCTGCTGATGCCGCTTTCGATGTCGATCCTGCTGCTCGCGGCGCTGCCTGCGGCTTCGATCGGCGGCAATCCGCTCGGGCCGCGCTTCTCGGGTCTTGTCTATGGCGTGGCGCTCGGGCTGCTGGTTGCGCTCTATTCGCAACTGCATTACCGGCTCGACGTGCGGCGCGCGCGCCCGCGCTTTCAGCCCGGCTTCCAGTCCGGCTTCCGGCATGGCCACGCGCAGCCCGGCTTCGAGCCGGGCATCCCGCCTGGCTTCCAACCCGGCTTCGAACCCGGTTTCGAGTCCCGTTTCCAGCACGGCTTCCACCCCGCTTCACGGCCGCACCCGCGCGTCGAGCCGAACTTCCGCCCGCCGGCGCCCGCCGCGCCGCTCAACTCGTAAGCGCTTCCCGGAGCCCCGATGAAAATCCTGCATCTCGTGTCCACCGTCGATCCGCGTTCCGGCGGTCCGATCGAAGGCGTGCGCCAAAGCGGCCTCGCGATGACGGCGCTCGGCCATCGGGTCGAAGTGGCTTCGCTCGATCCGATCGACGCGCCCTATGTGCGCGATTTTCCGTTGCCGCTGCATGCGCTCGGTCCCGCGCGCGGCCATTACGGCTATTGCCCGAGCTACGTGCCGTGGCTGCGCGAGAACGCCACGCGCTTCAACGCGGCGTTCGTACACGGCCTCTGGCAATACCACGGTTTCGGCGCGTGGCGCGCGCTGCGCCATTCGCGCCTGCCGTACTACGTCTACGCGCACGGCATGCTCGACCCGTGGTTCCGCGCGACGTATCCGATGAAGCATCTGAAGAAGTGGGCGTACTGGCCCTGGGCCGAATATCGCGTGCTGCGCGACGCTACCTCGGTGATCTTCACGACCGAGGAGGAGCGCCTGCTCGCGCGCGACTCGTTCTGGCTTTATCGCGCGAACGAACGCGTGGTGCCGTTCGGCACCAATCCGCCCGATCAGGACGCGGCCACGCTGCGCGAGGCGTTCCTTGGCGCGCACCCGCATCTGCAAGGCAAGCGCATCGTGCTATTTCTCGGCCGGCTGCATCCGAAGAAGGGCTGCGACATGCTCGTGCATGCGTTCGCCGAACATGCGCGCGAGGTGCCCGACGCGCATCTCGTGATGGCCGGCCCGGACAAGGCCAACTGGCAGCCCGCGCTGCACGCGATCGCGCAAACACACGGCATCGCGCATCGCATCAGCTGGCCGGGCATGTTGCAGGGCAATCTCAAGTGGGGCGCGTTCTTCGCGAGCGAGGTGTTCGTGCTGCCCTCGCATCAGGAGAACTTCGGCGTTTCGGTGGCGGAGGCGCTCGCGTGCGGCGTGCCGGTGCTGGTTTCGGACAAGGTCAACGTGTGGCGCGAGATCGAGTCGGACGGCGCGGGCTTCGTCGCGCCCGACACCATCGCGGGCACGCAGGGGCTGCTCGCCGCGTGGCGCAATCTCGACGAACGCACGCGCGACGCGATGCGCGCGCAGGCGAAGCGCACCTTCGAGACGCGTTTCGCGATGAACGGCATGGTGCGCTCGCTGCTCGCGCTCCTCCACGAACATCCTTCGAACGCGACGGCGCGCTCGCACGCGGCGCAGGCGCTGCGCGTGGAAACGGCGGACTTGCCGTGAACGGTCGAACGCGGCAACGACAGCGGTAGCCGCAGCGAAGCAGGCAGCGGTCGAGGCAATGAAGCAGGCAGCGGTAGCCGCAATGAAGCAGGCAGCGGTAGCGAAGCAGGCAGCGGTAGCGGCAGCGGCAGCGGCAGCGGCAGCGGCAACGAAGCAAGCAGCGGTAGCGCAACAAAGCAAGCAGCAGCAACGAAGCAAGCAGCGGCAGCAGCAGTAAAAGCAGCAGCAAGGCAGCAAGAGCGAGCAGTCGGATAAAGCGGCGCGCGCGCGGCAGGCGGCACGGCCGGGCGGCGCGGCGACAAGCGGCGGATCGGGTCGCCAATTAGCGAACCGGCCCGCTGACGGGGGCGAGCGTATCCAGAAACTTGAGGGACAAAGCCATGTTGAACCACATAGAAACCAGGTCGGGCGCGCAGGTTCGCTCGCGTCGTCCGCGTCGTGACTTCGCGGCGGCCATCAAAACCATAACAACGCTGGCCGCCACCGCCGTGCTCGCCACGTCGCTCGCGGCGCTTTCCGGCTGCGGCATGTCGCCGGGCATGACGGCGCCCAGCAGCGTCACGCAGGCCAAGGCCGCCACCGACGCCGCGCGCACCTCGGGCAACAACGACGCGCCGCCGCCCAACGCGCTGGTCGAGATCAACAGCGCGCTGGTCGCGAAGGAAGCGGCCGCGCGCAGCACCACGGTTCCGATGGGCGTCGAAAAACTGTTCGGCACGCCGAAACCCTATACGCTCGGCCCCGGCGACGTGCTCAGCATCGTCGTGTGGGATCACCCGGAAATGAACCTGCCGACCACCTCGGCCAGCAACGGCAACAACCAGAACGACCAAAGCACGAACCAGGTGGTGTCGGGCTATACCGTCGACTCGTCGGGCACGATCCAGGTGGCCTACGTCGGGCCGATTCACGTGGCCGGGCTCACCGAACTCGAAGCGCGCAACCTCGTCGCGAAGAAACTTTCGTACTACCTGCAAAATCCGCAGGTCACGCTGCGCATCGAGGCGTACCGCAGCCGCCGCGTGTACGTGGACGGCGAAGTGCGCACGCCCGGCCTCATGGTGCTCAACGACATGACGATGTCGCTGCCCGAGGCGATCAACCGCGCGGGCGGCTTCACGGGATCGAGCGACCGCTCGCGCGTGAGCATCACGCGCGGCAAGCAGACGATCATGGTGAATATCCCCGACATGATCCGCAAGGGCGTGAACCCCGACAACATCATTCTGCAAAACGGCGATCTCGTGCGCGTGTATTCGTCGAACGACACCAAGGTGTACGTGCTCGGCGAAGTGGGCCGGCCCGGCAGCCTGCCGCTCGACAACGGCCGCCTCACGCTCAACGAGGCGCTCGGCAACGCGGGCGGCATCAGCCAGGGATCGGGCGACGCTTCGCAGGTCTACGTCGTGCGCGGCCAGAAGGAAGGCCAGCGCACGGTGTTCCACCTCGACGCCTCCACGCCCGAGGCGATGGCCACCGCCGACCAGTTCGAGCTGAAGCCGAGCGACGTGGTGTTCGTCGACGCTTCCTCGCTCGTGAAATGGAGCCGCGTGGTGAACCTGATTCTGCCGAGCACGCAGGCCGCTTCGGCAGGACGTTATGTCGGCGCAGGATACTGATACCGGGCGTGATACCGGGCGGTATCGAAGCTGAAGCGGCGAACGGCCCGCATCGTTACGATTGCGGGCCGTCCTTTTCCTCGAAGCGCCAGCGGATGAAGCGGCACGGGTTGCCGCCGTACACGCCGCCCGCGGCGAGCGAGCGATGCACGACGGAAAGCGGCGTGACCACGGCCGAGCGCCCGATGGTCACGCCCATCTGCACGACGCATTTGGACGACACCCACGCGCCGTCCTCGATGACGATGGGCGCCACGCGCAGGTCCATGTTCGTGCGCATGTCGTGCGAGCCGGCGCTCAAGAACGCGCCTTGCGAAAGACACACGTTGGCGCCGATGCGAATGGGCGCCTGGTTGTAGATCCACACGTCCACGCCGATCCAGCAGTTCTCGCCGAGTTCGAGATTCCACGGCGCCTTCACGCGCATCGGATGCACGAGGCGGCAGCCGCGGCCGACCTTCGCGCCGAAGAGGCGCAGCAAGCCCGCGCGCAAGCCCGAAAACGGCAGCAGGCGATTGTCCATCACACAGGTCTCGACGACATACCACGCCGCCTGCACGAGCTTGCCGCGACGCGCGACGTAATTGCCCTTGCCCGCGAGGCTCAGGTCGATCACGCGTTGGTGCTGCGCTTGCTGCGTTTCCGGCGCTTGCTGCATTTCCCGCGTTTCCGGCTCTGGCGTTTTGGGTTCTTGCGCCTGGCGTCTCTGTGCTTTTAATCGCGGCGCTTTGGGTTTAAGTTGCTGTGCTTTGGGTTGCTGTGCTTTGGGCTGCGGCGTTTTGGGTCGCCGCGTTTCCGGCTGCTGCGCTTGAGGCTGCTGTGCTCCGGGCTGCTGCACTTTGAGTTGCTGCGTTTCAGGTTGCCGCGTTTCAGGCTGCTGCGTTTCAGGCTGCTGCGTTTCAGGCTGCTGCGCTTCGGGC
>NZ_CAJMZE010000044.1:0-41421 GCF_905220235.1 Paraburkholderia sp. J41
ACCCCGGTCGGTTGACCGGGGTTTTTTATTGCGCGCGGCGAATCGCGCGCGTATTCACCGCATTTAATGCGGCGAATACATTGCGCCTGCGGCGAATCCGCGTCATAATCGCCGCATGAATCGCGGCGAATACACTTATCTCTGGGAAGCGGGCGACTGGCCGGCGTGGCGCTACGACCTCGCGCAACTGGCCGAACCGCTGGCCGAGGCGAGCCGCGCCCAAGGCGTGCTGATGGGGCGTCTTGCCGATGCGGGCATGGCGTTGCGCGACGAGGCAAGTCTCGCGGCGCTCACGGAAGATGTCCTCAAGACCAGCGAGATCGAGGGCGAGCATCTGAACGTCGCCTCGGTGCGCTCGTCGATCGCGCGGCGTCTGGGCGTCGACATCGGTGCGCTCGCGCCGGTGGATCGCCACGTGGAAGGCGTCGTGGCCATGGTGATCGACGCCACGTCGAACAGCGCCGCGCCGCTTACGCGCGAGCGCCTGTTCGGCTGGCACGCGGCCTTGTTTCCGACTGGCTATTCGGGGCTCGCGCGCATCGAAGTGGGGGCATGGCGCAACGACGCGAGCGGCCCGATGCAGGTCGTATCCGGGCCGATCGGGCGCCAGCGCGTGCATTACGAAGCGCCGCCGGCGCACCGTCTGGAAGCCGAAATGCGGCGTTTTCTCGACTGGGTCAACGCGCCGTCGAGCGAGCCGCCGTTGATCCGCGCCGGCCTCGCGCACCTGTGGTTCGTGACGATCCACCCGTTCGACGACGGCAACGGCCGCGTGGCGCGCGCCATCGGCGATTTGCTGCTCGCGCGGGCGGACCGCAGTTCGCAGCGCTTCTACAGCCTTTCGGCGCAAATTCAGCGCGAGCGCAAGGCGTACTACGAGATCCTCGAACGCACGCAAAAAACGTCGATGGACGTCACGCCGTGGCTCGTGTGGTTTCTCGCCACGCTGCGCCGCGCGGTGGACGAAGCGCAACTCACGCTCGACGCCGTGCTTGCCAAGGCGCGCTTCTGGCAGCGCTGGGCCAGCACGCCGTTCAACGAGCGCCAGGCGAAACTGCTCAACAAGCTGCTCGACGGTTTCGACGGCAAGCTCAACAGCGGCAAATGGGCCGCCGTCGCCAAATGTTCGTCGGACACGGCGCTGCGCGACATCAACGACCTGGTAGCGCGCGGCGTGTTGCGGCGGGCGCCGGGCGGCGGGCGCAGCACGAACTACGAGTTGAACGAAGCGCCGCCGCAACGGTGAAGCGCAAATGAAAAGCCCCGCAAAAGCGGGGCTTTTTCAATCGCACGGCGAAAAACCGCGTTACTGGATCTTCGCTTGCTTGCGCAGGTTTTCCTCGAACGCTTGCAGCTTTTCCTGCTGAATCTGCTGAACGATCTGCGGGCGCACCTGTTCGAGCGGCGGCGGCGTGACCGGGCGAATGTCGTCCACGCGGATGATGTGCCAGCCGAACTGCGTATGCACCGGCGTGTCGGTCATCTGGCCTTTTTGCAGATGCGTGGCCGCGTTGGCGAATTCCGGCACATAAGCCTTCGGGTCCGACCAGTCGAGGTCGCCGCCGTTCTTGGCCGAGCCGGGGTCCTTCGAGAACTGCTTCGCGAGGTCTTCGAAGCTCGCGCCCGCCTTGATCTTCGCGATCAGGTCTTTGGCCTGCTGCTCGTTGTCGACGAGGATGTGATGCAGGTGATATTCGTTGCCGCCCGCGTCCTTCGTCAGCGCGTCGTAGCGCGCCTTGACTTCGGCATCGCTCGGCTGGTTCTTCTTCACGAAGTTTTCGATCAGCGCGCGCAGCACGACGGTCTGCTGCGCCACGGCGACTTGCGCCTTCACGTCGGGGCGATTCGGAATGCCTTCGCGCGCCGCTTCCTGCATGAGGATTTCGCGATTCACGAGTTCTTCGCGCACTGCCATCTGCAACTGCGGCGAATCCTGCTGGCCTTGATGCACGAGCTGCTCGACGAGTGCGTCGGCGCGCGCTTTGGGAATCGGCGTGCCGTTCACGACGGCAATGTTCTGCGCAAACGCGGGAGCCGCCGCGCAAGCAGCCAGCAACACCCAGAGACGGGTTTTCTTCAAGGTCATCGAAAAAGTCCTAACTGAACAAGCGAAACTAGCGGGAACGAAAGGAGCCAAAGGAGCCGGGCGAAAAGAAGCCACGAAACCGGCGCGAAAGTGACGGGAAAAGCGGCAAGATCAGCGCCGCGCTGCGGCTTCTTCGGGCGTGAGCGCCGTGATCGCGAGCGCGTGAATGCCGCGCTGCATGGCTTCGGCCAGCGCATCATACACCATGCGATGCCTTGCCACGCGGGCTTTCCCCGCGAATGCGGCTGCCACGATCGTGACACTGAAATGACCGCCGGCCGCGGCGCCGGCATGACCGGCGTGCTGCGCGCTGTCGTCGCTGACGGTGAGCGACTGCACGGGCGCGAGCGCGGCGGCGAGGCGCGTTTCGATGAGCGCGACGCGTTCGGTGGGGCTTGCGTTGAGAAAGACGTCGCTCATTCTTCTTCCTTCATGTAACGCGAAAGCCACAGGCTCTGGCCGACGATGAACACCACGAGAATGCCCGTCGCGCCGAACAGCTTGAAGTCGACCCATGCGTCGGTCGAGAAGTGGAACGCCACGAACAGATTGAGGATGCCGAGCAACGCAAAGAAGATCGACCACACGAAATTGAGCTGCGTCCAGATGCGCGCGGGCAGCGTGATCTGCTTGCCCATCATCGCGGCGATGAGGTTCTTGCCGAACGCCACCTGAGAGACCAGCAGCACGATCGAGAACGCCCAGTAGAGCACCGTGGGCTTCCACTTGATGAAGGTTTCGTCGTGCAGCATCAGCGTGGCGCCGCCGAACACCACGACGATGCCGAGCGAGAGCCACAGCATCGGGTCGACCTTGCGGTGACGGAAGGCCACCCAGGCGATCTGCACCAGCGTGGCGACGATCGCCACGGCCGTCGCGGTGAAGATGCCCCACACCTTGAACGCGACGAAGAAGAGGATGATCGGAAACAGATCAAACAGAAATTTCATTATCGGCCTGGAAGTTGACGAAAGCGCCGCAAAAAAAGGGCGCGACGCGCGGCTTGCGGCGTCGCGCCGGGTCGGGCGCGGCGGCGGCTTCGCGTTGGCGAGCCGCCCATTGCCCGGCTTACCTGGGCTCGAATTGTAACGCAGCCGAATTGATGCAATACCGAAGTCCGGTCGGGGCCGGACCGTCCTCGAACACGTGGCCCAGGTGCGCGCCGCAGTGCTTGCAGCGCACTTCGATGCGCAGCATGCCGTGCGAGCGGTCGGTTTTCTCCTCGATCACTTCGCCGTTGATGGGGCGGAAATAGCTCGGCCAGCCGCAACCGGCGTCGAACTTCGTGTCCGACTCGAACAGCGGCGTGCCGCAGCACACGCAGTCGTAAACGCCGCGATCGAAGTGATCCCAGTATTTGCCCGTGAAGGCGCGCTCGGTGGCCGCGTGGCGCGTGACCTGGTATTGCGTCTCGTCGAGCTTGTCGCGCCATTCGGCGTCGGACTGGTGGCCGGGGTAGGCGGCGGAGTTGTGGTCGTCCTGGCTCATGTCGGGTTCCTTGGCTGGGAAAACTGCGGAAGACTTGCTATATGGGGCCGCGCTCACGAAGAACAACTGACTTCGAGCGCGCCGGCCCACTCGGGCGGCAGCGCCGCGTACGAGGCGTGCTCGGGCTGCTCGTCGAACGGGTGCGCGAGCACCTTCGCCAGCCGTTCGACCTCGCTGAAATCCTTTTGTGCGGCGCGCTCGATGGCCGTTTGCGCAAGATGATTGCGCAGCACGAATCTCGGATTCACGCGATTCATGGCCTCGGCGCGCGCGGCGTCGTCGCGGTTTTCGTGCGCGAGGCGCGCGCGATAGTCGACGGCCCATGCATCGAAGGCGGCGCGATCGAGAAAGAGATCGCGCACCGGCGCGTCGGCGCTCGCGTCGTGCGGCGCGCGCTTCGACAGGCGCGCGAGATTGCGGAACGTGAGCGTGAAATCGGCGCGATTGGCGTGCATGATTTCGAACAGCTTGTTCGCGAGCGCGTCGTCGCCTTCGTGCGCCTGTTCGAGACCGAGCTTCGCGCGCAGGCGCGCTTCGAGCGCGGGCGCGAAGTGCTCCTTGAAGCGTTCGAGCGATGCCTGCGCGTCGGCGACCGCGCGTTCGCCAAGCTTCTTTTCGTCGGCGATGCCGTGGTGCGCGCCGAACAGCGGCACCAGCGCCTGGGCAAGGCAGAAGAGGTTCCAGTAGCCGATCTGCGGCTGCCTGCGGTACGCGTAGCGGCCCTGCGAATCCGAGTGATTGCAGATGTGATTGGCGTCGAAGCCGTCGATGAAACCGAACGGGCCGTAGTCGATCGTGAGACCGAGGATCGACATGTTGTCGGTGTTCATCACGCCGTGGCAGAACCCCACGGCCTGCCAGTCCACCATCAGCGCCGCCGTGGTGCGCACGGCTTCGTCGAGCAGCGCGAGATAGGGATCGTCGGCGTCGCGCAGATGCGGATAAAAACGCGCGATGACGTGATCGGCGAGCGCGCGCAGCGCTTCCACGTTGTCCTGCGCATAGTAATGCTCGAAATGGCCGAAACGCACGAAGCTCGGCGCCACGCGCGTGACCACGGCCGCCGTTTCGAGTTCTTCGCGGCGCACGGGCTGGCCGGAGCCGGTCACGGCGAGCGCGCGCGTGGTCGGAATGCCCAGGTGATGCATCGCTTCGGAGCAGAGGAATTCGCGGATCGACGAGCGCAGCACCGCGCGGCCGTCGCCCATGCGCGAATACGGCGTGCGGCCCGCGCCCTTGAGCTGGACTTCGTTGCGCACGCCTTCATGTTCGATCTCGCCGAGCACGAGCGCGCGGCCGTCGCCGAGCTGGCCTGCCCATACGCCGAACTGGTGCCCCGAATAGACCGATGCGTACGACATCGTCGAAGGCGAGCGCTCGCGCGTGAAATTACCGCTGAAGAACGCGGCGAAAGCGGGGTCGGCGGCGGCATGCGCGTCCAGGCCGAGCTGCGCGGCCACTGGCTGCGAAACGCCCACGAGATAGGGCGCGGGCAACGGCGTGCCGGGCAGGCGCGTGTAGAAACGCGTGCCGAGCGCCGCGAACGCATGCTCGCGCGGCGCGATCAGCGCGCGCTCGAAATCGGCGATCGGACCGCCCGCGGGCAGCCGTGCTTCGTTGGGGGAAGCGGCGGCCGAGCCGCCGGACGAATCGGTGGAGCCTGGTGAAAACGACATATTGAGGGCCTTTTGATTAGTCGATATTGTAAATCCGCGCCCGCCGGCGTGCTGGAGAGGGCTTGGCCGGCGCAAGGGCTTGTGAAGGCATCGAACGCTTTCGGCGCCTTCCGTCACAAAGGAGAACGCCGCCGATGAGTGCGCCGCTGCTGGGTCAAATGATGGATGTGCCGCTGACGATCTCGTCGTTGATTGCGCATGCCGCGCGCCACCACGCTCACACCGAGATCGTTTCGCGCCGCGTGGAAGGCGATATTCATCGCTACACGTGGCGCGACTGTGAAACGCGCTCGAAGCAGCTCGCGCAGGCGCTCATGGCGCTGGGTGTCACTACCGGGGAACGTGTCGGCACGCTCGCGTGGAACGGTTATCGCCACGTCGAGGCGTATTTCGGCGTGACCGGTTTCGGCGCCGTGTGCCACACCATCAATCCGCGGCTCTTTCCCGAGCAGATCGCGTGGATCGTCAATCATGCCGACGACCGCTACGTGCTGTTCGACACGACTTTCGCGCCGCTCGTCGACGCGCTCGCGCCGCAGTGTCCGCACGTGCTCGGCTGGATCGCGCTCTGCGACGAAGCGCATCGCCCGCAAATGCGCACCGAAGCGCTCTGCTACGAAACGCTGCTCGCCGCCCAGGACGGGCGCTGCGCGTGGCCCGAACTCGACGAGAAGCAGGCGTCGAATCTCTGCTACACATCGGGCACCACCGGCAATCCGAAGGGCGCGCTTTACACGCACCGGTCGCAGGTGCTGCACGCCTACGCGGCCGCGCTGCCCGACGCGATGGCGCTCTGCGCGCGCGACGCCATCCTGCCCGTCGTGCCGATGTTCCATGTGAACGCGTGGGGCATTCCGCACGCCGCGCCGCTCACGGGCACGAAGCTCGTGCTGCCCGGCAAGGATCTCGACGGCAAGTCGCTCTACGAACTCATGGAAGCCGAACGCGTGACGGCCTCGGCCGGCGTGCCCACCGTCTGGCTCGGCCTGCTCGCGTACATGCGCGAGGCGGGCGTGCGGTTTTCGACGCTCGAACGCACCGTGATCGGCGGTTCGGCGTGCCCGCCGGCGATGCTGCGCGCGTTCGAGGACGACTACGGCGTGCAGGTGATTCACGCGTGGGGCATGACGGAGATGTCGCCGCTCGGCACGCTTTCGAAGCTGAACTGGGAACAATCGCAGCGGCCGCCCGAAGCGCGGCGCGCGCTGCTCGAAAAGCAGGGCCGCGTGATTTTCGGCGTGGACATGAAGATCGTCGGCGACGACGGGCGCGAATTGCCGTGGGACGGCGTGGCGTTCGGCGATCTTTACGTGCGCGGACCGTGGGTCATCGAGCGCTATTATCGGCAGGAGGGCGCGGCGCCGCTGCTGGACGGCTGGTTCCCGACCGGCGACGTGGCCACCATCGACCCCGACGGCTTTCTGAACATCACCGACCGCAGCAAGGACGTGATCAAGTCGGGCGGCGAGTGGATCAGCTCGATCGAGCTGGAGAATATTGCCGTGGCGCATCCGGCCGTGGCGGAAGCCGCGTGCATTGCGTGCGCGCACCCGCGCTGGACCGAGCGGCCGCTCATCGTCGCGGTAAAAAAGCCGGGCGCCGAGGTCACGCGCGAGGCGTTGCTCGCGTTCTTCGAGGGCAAGGTGGCGAAGTGGTGGCTGCCCGACGATGTGGCGTTCGTCGATGAATTGCCGCACACGGCCACGGGCAAGCTGCAAAAGCTCAAGCTGCGCGAGCAATTCCGCGCGCACGTGCTGCCGGGCACGCTCGCGGCGGAGGGCTGTCCGTTCGACGAGGCGCAGTCAAACACGCAGGAACATGCCGAAAAACCGCTCGCGCAGCGCGAGTAGGCGGCAAACCGACCAGGCACGAACCAGGCGCGAATAGCTCTCCCCGGTGGCGCGAACCTCGCGCACCGAATCGCACCGAATCGCTCGACGCAGCCTGCGGCTGCGTTTTTTTTGCCTGCGATTCCGTGCGCTCGGTACAAACCCCGAGCGCGCAGTGCAGCATTGAAATTGAACGAACGTTCTTTTTTATGTATCCTGCCGTCTGACGGGGAATGTCGGACAATGAAGCCGGCAACGCACACCGCGGCCCGCAAGCATGGAGGCATGCCCAAAATGGCAGACACGGCAGCAGATTCGGCAGTGAATTACACGACTCGCGACGGCGTCGCCGTTATCACGCTCAACAATCCGCCCGTGAACGGTCTGGGGCACGCCACGCGCGCCGGCATCGTCGAAAGCCTCGCGCGCGCCAACGCCGACGCGAACGTGCGCGCCATCGTCATCACGGGCGCGGGCAAGGCGTTCTCGGGCGGCGCCGACATCACCGAATTCAACACGCCGAAGGCGACCCAGGAGCCTACGCTCCACACCGTCATTCGCGAAGTGGAGCACAGCGCGAAGCCGGTCGTGGCCGCGATTCACAGCGTGGCGATGGGCGGCGGCCTCGAACTCGCGCTTGGCGCGCACTATCGCGTCGCCGCGCCCGGCGCGCAAATCGCGCTGCCCGAAGTGAAGCTCGGCCTTCTGCCGGGCGCGGGCGGCACGCAGCGTTTGCCGCGCGCGATTGGCCTTGAAGCGGCGCTCAACATGATCGTGACGGGCACGCCCGTCATGAGCGAAAAGCTCGCGAATTCCGGGCTTTTCGATGCGATGGCGCAGGGCGATCTGCTCGAGGAATCCATCGCTTTCGCGCGCAAGGTTGCCGACCAGGCCGGCCCGCCTCCGCTCGTGCGCAATCGCAAGATCGAGCATCCGAACGCCGAGGGCTTTCTTCAGTTTTCGCGCAACACCGTTGCCGCAATGGCAAAGCATTATCCCGCGCCGGTGAAGTGCGTCGATGCGATCGCGGCGGGCGTGAAGGAAGGCTTCGACAAAGGTCTGGCCTTCGAGCGCGACTGTTTCGTGGAACTCGTGCAAACGCCGGAAAGCCGCGCGCTGCGTCACGCATTTTTCGGCGAGCGCGCCGCGAGCAAGATTCCCGACGTGCCGCCGGGCACGCCCACGCGCGAGATCGAGACCGTGGCCGTGATCGGCGCGGGCACGATGGGCGGCGGCATCACCATGAACTTTCTCAACGCGGGCGTGCCCGTCACGCTGCTGGAAACGAAACAGGAAGCGCTCGATCGCGGCCTCGCGACGATCCGCAAAAACTACGAGGCGCAAGTCAAAAAAGGCAAGCTCACCGACGAAAAACTCGCGGCGCGCATGGCGCTGATTCGCCCGACGCTGTCCTATGACGATCTCGGGCAGGCCGATCTCGTCATCGAAGCCGTGTTCGAGGAACTCGGCGTGAAAGAGCAGGTGTTCAGGCGTCTCGACGAAGTGGCGAAGCCCGGCGCTATCCTCGCGTCGAACACGTCGACGCTCGACGTCGACAAGATAGCGGCCTTCACCCAACGTCCGCAAGACGTGGTGGGCCTGCATTTCTTTAGTCCTGCTAACGTCATGAAGCTGCTCGAAGTCGTGCGCGGCAAGCAAACGGCGAAAGACGTGCTCGCAACCGTCATGCAGGTCGCGAAGAAAATTCGCAAGACCGCCGTGGTTTCCGGCGTGTGCGACGGTTTCATCGGCAATCGCATGGTCGAGCAGTACATTCGCCAGGCGCTCTATCTGCTCGAAGAAGGCGCGCTGCCCGCGCAGGTCGATCGCGCGATCGAGAAATTCGGCTTTGCGATGGGGCCGTTTCGCATGAGCGATCTCGCGGGCAACGACATCGGTTGGGCAATTCGCAAACGCCGTTATCAGGAGCAGCCGGACCTCAAGTATTCGAAAATCGCCGATCGTTTGTGCGAGCAAGGCCGCTTCGGTCAGAAGACCGGCGGCGGCTGGTACGACTACCAGGCAGGCGAGCGCAAGGCGCTGCCTTCGAAGCTCGTCGACGAGATGATCGTGGCGTATTCGCAGGAAATCGGCGTCACGCGCCGCAAGATCGGCGATGAGGAAATTGTCGAGCGCCTCGTGTTCGCGCTCGCCAACGAAGGCGCGAAGATTCTGGAAGAAGGCATTGCCTCGAAGGCCTCGGACATCGACATGGTGTATCTCACCGGCTACGGTTTCCCGCTGTGGCGCGGCGGCCCCATGCTTTACGCCGATACCGTGGGCCTCTACAACGTCGAACGCGCGATGCGCCGCTACGCGCGGCAACCCAACGGCGACGCGTGGCAAATCGCGCCTTCGATCGTCGCGCTGGCCTCGCAGGGCGGTTCGTTCAACTAAGCATTTTTCATCGGACTACGCATCATGAGAAGCGCAAGCGACGTGCTCCTGCTCATCGACCTGCAATACGACTTCATGCCGGGCGGCGCGCTTGCCGTCGCGCAAGGCGACGAAGTCGTGCCGGTCGCGAACCGGCTCGCGCGCGAGTTCAGCCACGTGGTGTTCACGCAGGACTGGCACCCGCCGCAGCATGTTTCGTTCGCCGCGCAGCATGCGGGGCGCGCGCCGTTCGAGACGATTGCGCTGCCTTACGGCGAGCAAGTGCTCTGGCCCGCGCACTGCGTGCAAGGCACCGAAGGCGCGGCGCTGCATCGCGGTCTCGACGTGCCGCATGCGCGCGCCGTGATCCGCAAGGGCCATCACGTCGACGTCGACAGCTATTCGGCATTTCTCGAAGCCGACCGCACGACGCCGACCGGCCTCGCCGGCTATCTGCGCGACGTGGGCGCGAAACGCGTCTATTGCTGCGGTCTCGCCACCGATTATTGCGTCGCGTGGTCGGCGCTCGACGCGCGCGCCGCCGGATTCGAAACCGTGCTGATCGAGGACGCCTCGCGCGCCATCGATCTGAACGGTTCGCTCGCGGCCGCCTGGGAACAATTGCAGGCTGCGGGCGTAAAGCGCGCGCAATCCGCCGACGTGCTCGACGGCCGTGCCTGATCGGTTCGGTAGTCGGTAGTCGATAGTCGCTCGCCGCGCGCTCGACGAGCGTCCGGCAACCACCAACATTCATGACCGCGCGCGCATACCGCGCAGGCCCCGAGGAGACAGCATGACCGACGCCGTAATCGTATCCACCGCCCGCACGGGCCTTGCCAAATCGTGGAAGGGCGCATTCAACATGACGCACGGCGCCACGCTCGGCGGCCACGTCACGCACGCCGCCGTCGAGCGCGCGAATCTCGACCCGGCGCGCGTGGAGGACGTCATCATGGGCTGCGCGAATCCCGAAGGCGCGACGGGCGGCAACATCGCGCGCCAGATCGCCTTGCGCGCGGGTTTGCCGGTGAGCGTGCCCGGCATGACGGTGAACCGCTTCTGTTCTTCTGGACTCCAGACGATTGCGCTCGCGGCACAACGCGTGATCGCCGGGGAAGGCGACGTGTTCGTGGCGGGCGGCGTGGAATCGATCTCGTGCGTGCAGAACGAGATGAACCGCCACATGATGATCGAAGGCTGGCTTGGCCGGCACAAGCCCGAGATTTACTGGAGCATGCTGCAAACCGCCGAGAACGTCGCGAAGCGCTACGAAATCTCGAAGGCGCGTCAGGACGAATATGGCGTGCAGTCGCAGCAGCGCGCCGCGGCGGCGCAGGCGGCCGGTCTCTTCAACGAGGAAATCGTGCCGATGACGGTGCTCGCCGGCGTGGCCGACAAAGCCACGGGCCAGCTCGTCACGAAGGAAGTGACGATAGCCGCCGACGAAGGCATTCGCGCCGACACCACGCTCGAAGGCGTGTCGAAGATTCGCACGGCGTTGCCCGGCGGCGTGATTACGGCGGGCAATGCGAGCCAGTTCTCGGACGGCGCGAGCGCGTGCGTCGTGATGAACGCGAAAGTCGCCGAGCGCGAAGGGCTGCAACCGCTCGGCATTTTCCGCGGCTTCGCGGTGGCCGGTTGCGAGCCCGACGAAATGGGCATCGGCCCGGTGTTCGCCGTGCCGAAGCTGCTCAGGCAAGCCGGCCTCAAGGTCGAGGACATCGGCCTGTGGGAACTCAACGAGGCGTTCGCCGTGCAGGTGCTCTACTGCCGCGACAAGCTCGGCATTCCCGCCGAGCGCCTCAACGTGAACGGCGGCGCGATCGCAGTGGGGCATCCGTATGGCGTTTCGGGCGCGCGCCTCACCGGCCATGCGCTCATCGAAGGCAAGCGGCGCGGCGCGAAGTTCGTCGTCGTGACGATGTGCATCGGCGGCGGGCAGGGCGCGGCGGGTCTGTTCGAAATTGCCTGAAACGGTCGGCCGGGCGTGGGCAGGAGTGCGGGCGCGGGCGCGGCTTCATGCCCGTGACGCTGCGGTTATCATGACGGCTTGCGGCGCGGGGCGATCGCACGATTCGCCGCGCCGTCCTCATGCAGACTGAAAAGGGGATGTCGTGATTCGTCATATTGTGATGTGGAAGCTCAAGGATTCGGCCGAGGGCGCGTCGCGCGAGGAAAACGTCGCGCGGTTCAAGACCTTGCTCGAAGGTTGCCGCGATCTCGTGCCGGGCACGCTGCATCTCGAAGTGGGCGTGGCGGGCGAAGGTCTCGATTCCAACTGCGACCTCGTGCTCGTTTCCGATTTCGCCGATAAGGCCGCGCTCGACGCGTACCAGGTGCATCCGGGCCATCTGGTCGTGAAGCAGTTCGCGAAGCGCGTCGTCGAAACGCGTCAGTGCGTGGATTACGCGGTGTGACGCGCGCCATGAACAAGCCGACCCACGACCCCGCGCAGACGCCGCCAACGCCGCCGACCTCGCCGACGCCGCAAGCCATCATCGAAAGTCCGTTCGTCGATCACCTGGGCGCGCAGCTCGTGAGCGCGCGCGACGGCGCGAGCGAAGTCGTGCTGCCGCTCGCCGAACGGCATCTGAATACATGGGACGTCGCGCACGGCGGCGTGACCATGACGCTGTGCGATGTCGCGCTCGCCATGGCCGCGCGCAGCGTTGCCGCCGACGGCGTGGGCGTCGTCACCGTCGAAATGAAAGTGAACTTCATGCAGCCGGGGCGCGGCGAATTGCGCGCCACCGGCCGCGTGCTGCATCGCTCGACCACCATGGCCTATTGCGAAGGCGAGATTCGCGACAGCGAAGGCCATTTCGTTGCGAAGGCGCTCGGCACCTTCAAGTACATGCGCCGGCTCGCCGTGGGCCGCGACGTGACCCGCCAGCGTTTGCGCAGCGATCCCAACGCACGGCCGGGACCGAGCGACGGCTGATCCTTCAACCGCCCATTTATCGCGCGGTGCGCCGCGCATCCCTTACGCATCATGCGACCCAGGCACGCCATGACTCAAACCAATCGCCAGATCCTGCTCGTTTCGCGCCCGCAAGGCGCGGCGAGCGCCGATAACTTCCGTCTCGTCGAAACGCCGCTGGCGCCGCTCGCGGAGGGCGAAGTGCGCGTGCGCAATCATTTTCTTTCGCTCGATCCGTACATGCGCGGCCGCATGAACGACGCCAAATCGTACGCGCCGCCGCAAGCGCTGGACGCGGTGATGATTGGCGGCACCGTGGGCGAGGTCGTGGAGTCGCGCAACGCGAAGTTCAAGACCGGCGACAAGGTGGTGGGCATGGCGGGCTGGCAGGAATTCGGCACTTCGAACGGCGCGGACTTGCGCGTGGTGGACACGACGCATGTGCCGCTTTCCGCGTATCTCGGGCCGGTCGGCATGCCGGGCGTGACCGGCTGGTACGGGCTGAACGGCATCATCAAGCCGCAGGCGGGGCAAACCGTGGTGGTAAGCGCGGCGAGCGGCGCCGTGGGCAGCGTGGTCGGGCAGTTGGCGAGGCGCGCCGGTTGCCGCGCGGTGGGCATCGCGGGCGGCGCCGAAAAATGCCGCTACGTGACCGAAACGCTCCGCTTCGACGCCTGCGTCGATTACAAGGCGGGCAATCTTTATCGCGATCTCAAGGCCGCGACGCCCGACGGCGTGGACGGCTACTTCGAGAACGTGGGCGGCGCCGTGCTCGACGCGACGCTCGCGCGCATGAATCCGTTCGGCCGGATCGCCGTGTGCGGGATGATCGCGGGCTACGACGGCGCGCCGGTGCCGCTCACGCATCCGCAACTGATTCTCACGCAGCGCCTGCTCGTGCAAGGTTTCATCGTCACCGAGCATCTGGACGTCTGGCCGCAGGCGCTGGGCGAACTCGGCGCGCTCGTCGGCAAGCAGCAGCTCGTGTATCGCGAGACGGTTGCCGAAGGGCTCGAAAACGCGCCCAAGGCGTTTTTGGGCATGCTCAAGGGCCGGAATTTCGGCAAGCAGCTCGTCAAGCTGATCTGATCGAGGCGAAACGGCCATGACCGAACCATTCGAATTCGATGGCCGCGTGGCCGTCATCACGGGCGCGGCGAGCGGTTTTGGCCGCGCGTTCGCGCAGCGCGCCGCCGCGCTCGGCATGAAGCTCGTGCTCGCCGACGTGGACGAAGCGCAGCTCGACGCCGCCGTTGCCGCATTGCGCGAAAGCGGCGCGCAGGCGATCGGCGTTCGCACCGACGTGCGCGATCCCGCCCAGGTCGACGTGCTGGCGCAAACCGCGCGCGACGCTTACGGCAAGGTGCATCTGCTGTTCAACAACGCGGGCGTCGGCACGGGCGGCTTCGTATGGGAAAGCAGCGTGCAGGACTGGGAATGGGTGTTCGGCGTGAACGTGATGGGCGTCGCCAACGGCGTGCGCAGTTTCACGCCGATGATGCTCGCGCAGGGCGAGCGCGCGCATATCGTCAACACGGCTTCGGTGGCGGGCCTGCTTTCGCCGCCCGCGATGGGCGTCTACAACGCGTCGAAGCACGCCGTGGTCGCGCTCACCGAAACGCTTTATCACGACCTCAAGAACGTGAGCGAGAGCGTGAGCTGCTCGCTGTTGTGCCCGGCCTTCGTGCCCACCGGCATCGGCCGGGCGGAGCGCAGCCGGCCCCGCAATCTGCTGAACGCCGTGCCGCCCACGCGCTCGCAACAGGCCGCCGACCTGCAACTGCAACGCGCGGTGCGCTCGGGCAAGCTCACGGCCGACGACGTGGCGAAGGCCACCTTCGACGCCGTGCGCGAAGGGCGTTTCTATATCCTCACGCATCCGGCGATTCTCGCCTCGGTGAGACTGCGTCACGAAGATATCGAAACGCAGCGCAATCCGACCGATCCGCTTTCGCTCAAGCCGGAAGTGAAGAAAGAGGCGTGACGCGGGCGCAGCCGCCGGAGTGTGGCGCGACTCGGCGCGCGTTCAACGCACCCGGCGCACGCAGCGCACTCAACGTACTCAACGCATTCAACGTACTCAACGCGCTTCGACGGTAAATACTTCGCGCCGCTCGAAGTGGCCGGGGCGCACGATGCGATGCGAGCCGTCGTCGTCGCTGCGTTCCAGTGCCTCGCATTCCAGCGTTGCACCCCGCACGCTAACGCGCAGCGCCGTCGTGCCGCGCGTGCCGTATTCGGGCGTTTCGATGAATGCCGCCGAGAGCGCGCGCTCGCGTTCGAGCGGAAGGCCCGTGGCGGGCAGGTCGCGGTCGGGCGCGATTTGCGGATCGCGCATCATCTCGACGAGTTGCGAAAGCGGCGCGGGCGTGGCGCATTCGACCATTTGCGCGAGTTCCGCGCGTTTGCGCACGAGCTTGGGCCACGGCGTATCGAGCACCGCGTTCGAAATGCCGTGCGTGCCTTCGGGCAACGGCGCGGGCGGTCGGTCGGCGCGATTGCAGTACCAGGCCAGCTCGCGCCGCGTCCAGTCGCCGACCACGAGATTGAACCCGTTGTAGAGATCGCCCGAGCGCGCCACCTCGTCCAGATACGCGAGCGGCGAATCGGGGAGACCTTGCGCGCCCGTGAGCCAGCGCGAAACGAGCGCGCCGCGCGTGGGCGCGTCGGGGCGCATGTCGTGCGGCGCGCGATAGTTGGTGAGCGCGGCGAAGCGGCCGCCGCGCGTCATGCCGAGCCACGTGCCGCCGCCCGCGAGATCGCGCCCGGCCAGCACGCCCGAGGCGGAACTCCCCGGCGACGTCACGTTGTCGGCGCCGCTCCACCAGTGCAGCGGGTCGGCGGTGCGGCGCAAAAATTCGTCGCGGTTGGCGACGAGCGTGAAAAGCGCGCCGCCGCTCGCACGCGGACGCCAGTCGAACACGATCAGACACATGGCAGTGAGCCTTGGGGATGAGGGCCGAGGATGGGGGCGGCCTGGGTCAGGCGGCTTGCTCGACGGATTCGGCTGGCTCGGGCGAAAGCGGCCAATCGGGCGAATAGCGCGAATAGCGCTAATTGAGCTAATTGAGCTAATCGGGCTAAGTGAGCCAATCGAGCCAATCGAGCCAATCGGGCCAATCGGGCCAATCGGGCCAATCGGGCCAATCGGGCCAATCGGGCCAATCGGGCCAATCGGGCCAATCGGGCTAATCGGGCTAATCGGGCTAATCGGGCGAAGAGGGCTAATTGAGCGAAGAGGGCTAATTGAGCCAATTGAGCTAATCGGGCGAAGAGGACCAATCGAGCGAATCGAGCGAATCGAGCGAAGAGGGCTAATCGAGCCAACTGCGCGATCCCGGCGAAAGTGATGATCTGTGCGACCTGTGCGACCTGTGCGATCGGGGCAAACAGGACAATCGGCGTCAATGGAGCGATTCGGACCCACGGAGCGACGCGTCCCCGTTGCGCGAATCGGGCCACTCGAACGGACCGAGCGAATAGCGCCGCCCGAGCGCCTTCGCGCGGACGGCTCGTCCTCACACTTCGGCGGGCAATGCGTAAGGCAGCGGCAGCACGCGCAACGCGGGGCCATCGGCGCTGCCAAGATGCACGCTGCCCGTTTCCAGCGCCGCGAGCTTGATTTCGGCGAGCAGATCGACGCCGCCGTCGGGCGCGGCCGCCGCATTCACGACCATGCCGCAGGGCTGGCCGGGGTCGTCGGAATGAAACAGCTCCGCGCCCGCACGCGCGAGTTCGCGACCGGCCGCGACGCTGGCGAGCGCCGTGCGGCGTTTGATCGTGCCGCGATACTGGCTGCGCGCCACCACTTCCTGACCGGGGTAGCAGCCCTTGCGGAAGTTCACGCCGCCCAGCACGTCGTAGTTGACCATCTGCGGGACGAACTGCTCGCTCACGGCCTGGGTGATGCGCGGTTCGCCCGCGCGAATGTCGAGCCAGTCCCACACGGCCGGCGACACGCGCGCGAGCGCGCCGTCGAGCTTCGCCAGCCGCGCCTCGACCGCTTCCTTCGGGCCGACCCAGAGAAAGCGCATGCGGCCGGCCGCGTCGGGCACGCGGATCAGCGAGCCCGACGGATCGTCGACCTTCACGTGCACGCCGTCGGGCAGCGCGTCGAACACGCCGGCCAGCGCGCCGCGTACGTCGCCCGCGAGGCCCACTACGAGCAGGTTCTCGCTGTCGTCGGTGAGCTTCGCTTTCGCGCGCAGCACGAACATCGACAAACGCTTTTGCACGGCGGCCTGCACGTCCTTCGAAATGAGCAGACGGACGGTTTCGCCGCTTTTCCAGGTGAGGAACGAGGCGAGCAGGCGGCCTTTCGGCGAGCAATAGCCCGCCAGGCGCGCGAGCGCGGCGTCGAGATGCTGGACGTCGTTGGTGAGCTGGCTGTGCAGGAAAGTCGCGGCGTCGTCGCCGTTGGCGTCGATCACGCCGAACTGCGGCAGGATCGCGTAAGCGCCGCCGTTCAGAACGGCCTCGAAGTCGGCGGATGTGGGCGCGGCGAGCGGGGAAGCGGGATCGTGCGGTGCGTTCATGGATTCGGGGAACAGTCAATCCTGACTTTAGCGGAAGCAAGCAGTTATTATATGGGGTTACTCAGAGTCGCGTTTCCATGTCCCTCCTGAAGAAATGCCTTGTCGCGGGCGTCGCGCTCGCCGTGCTCGGCGCGGCCGCCGTCGGCGGCATCTGGCGCTGGGCGACCACGCCGCTGGCACTCGCCGCACCTCAGCTCGACGTCACCATCAAGCCGCACAGCAGCGTGCGCAGCGTCACCACGCAGTTGCGGCGCGGCGGCGTGCCCGTGCAGCCGCAGCTTTTCGTGCTCATCACGCGCGCGCTCGGCCTGCAAAGCCAGCTCAAGTCGGGCAACTACGAATTCAAGGCGGGCGTCACGCCTTACGAGGTGCTGCAAAAGATGGCGCTCGGCGACGTCAACGAGTCGGTGGCGACCATCATCGAAGGCTGGACCTTCAAGCACATGCGCGCCGAACTCGACGCGAATCCCGCGCTGCGCCACGACTCGGCCGGCATGAGCGACGCGCAACTGCTCGCCGCCATCGGCGCGCCGCCCGCGCCGTTCGGCAACGGCGAGGGCCTGTTTTTCCCCGATACCTATCTCTTCGACAAAGGCTCCAGCGATCTGGACGTCTACCGCCGCGCCTACAAGCTGATGCAAACGCATCTGAACGAAGCATGGGCGGCGCGCGCGCCGGGCTTGCCGCTCAAGTCGCCGTACGAAGCGCTCACGCTGGCTTCGCTCGTCGAAAAGGAAACGGGCCGCGCCGCCGACCGCGCGCTGGTGGCGGCGGTGTTTTCGAACCGGCTCAAGGTGGGCATGCCGCTGCAAACCGATCCGGCCGTGATCTACGGTCTCGGCGGCAGCTACGTGGGCCATTTGCACAAGCGCGACCTTCAGTCGGACACTCTTTACAATACGTATCTGCGCCTCGGCTTGCCGCCTACGCCCATCGCGCTGCCCGGCGTGGCCGCGTTGCAGGCGGCGCTCAATCCGGCCTCCACCGCGGCGCTGTACTTCGTGGCGCGCGGCGACGGCAGTAGCGTGTTTTCTGACAATCTCGTCGACCACAACAAGGCCGTCGACAAGTACATCCGGGGTAACTAAATGGCGCGGGGCCGATTCATCACGTTCGAAGGCATCGACGGCGCGGGCAAGACCACGCATCTCGCCTGGTTTCGCGACCGGCTGGCGCAAAAGCTCGCGCCCACGGGCCGTGCCGTCGTCATGACGCGCGAGCCGGGCGGCACGCCGCTCGGCGAGGCCGTGCGCGAGATCGTGCTGCATCAGCCGATGGATCTCGAAACCGAGGCGCTCCTGATGTTCGCCGCGCGCCGCGAGCATCTCGCGCAGGTCATCGAACCGGCGCTCGCGCGCGGCGACTGGGTGCTGTCCGACCGTTTCACCGACGCGACGTTCGCCTACCAGGGCGGCGGCCGTGGCCTGCCGCGCGATAAGCTGGAAACGCTGGAGCGCTGGGTGCAGGGCGGTTTCCAGCCGGACCTCACGGTGCTGTTCGACCTGCCGCCCGACACGGCGAGCGAGCGGCGCGGCGCGGCGCGCGAACCCGACCGCTTCGAAAGCGAAACCGACGCGTTCTTCACGCGCACGCGCGGCGAATATCTGCGCCGCGCGGAAGAGGCGCCGTACCGTTTCGCGATCGTCGATTCGTCGCAAGCGATCGAGACGATCCGCCATCGCCTCGATCAGGTGCTTGAGACGCTTTGAGCGCATTACTTGAACAATCTCGCCCAAGTTACTGATTAAAAGATGATTTATCCTTGGCAAACCGACGACTGGCAACGCCTTCAGCAACTGCGCAGCCAGTGGCCGCACGCGCTGCTGCTGCACGGCCAGGCCGGCATCGGCAAGCTCCAGTTCGCGCAGCATCTCGCCAAGGGGCTGCTGTGCGAGGCGCCGCAGGCCAACGGCGAACCGTGCGGCGCGTGCGCGGCGTGCCATTGGTTCGCGCAGGGCAATCATCCCGATTACCGCGTGGTGGTGCCCGAGGCGCTCGCGGGCGAAGTCGGCCCGGCGGGCGACGACGACGCCAAAGCCGATAAAGCCGATAAAGCCGATAAAGCCGATAAAGCCGATAAAGGCGACAAGGGCGAGGGCGAGGAAGGCAAGAAGGGCCGCGCGCCGAGCAAGGAAATTCGCATCGAGCAGGTGCGCGCGCTGCTCGATTTCACGAGCGTGGGCTCGCATCGCGGCGGCTCGTGCGTGGTCGTGCTTTATCCGGCCGAAGCGCTCAACGTGGCGGCGGCGAACGCGCTGCTGAAAACGCTGGAGGAACCGCCCGCGAGCGTGGTGTTCGTGCTGGTTTCGGCGCGCATCGACCGCTTGCTGCCGACCATCATCAGCCGCTGCCGCCAATGGCCGATGAGCACGCCCGCACCCGAAGCCGCCGCGGCGTGGCTCGCGCGGCAAGGCGTGGCCGACGCGCCCACGCTGCTGGCCGAAGCCGGCGGCGCCCCGTTGGCCGCGCTGGCGCTCGCGCACGACGAAAACCGCACGCTGCGCGACTGGACGCTCGCGCAACTCGCGGCGGGCCCCGCTTGCGACGCCTTCGCGTGTGGCGAAACGCTGCAAAAGCTGCCGGTGCCGCTCGTGCTGGGCTGGCTCCAGCGCTGGGCCTACGATCTGCTCGCGCAACGCACGGCGGCCCGCCCGCGTTATTTTCCGCAGGCGGCTTCGGCGCTGGCGCGGTGCGCGAACAGCGTGGATTCGCCCGCGCTCGCGCGCTACATGAAGACCGTCACGCGCCAGCGCGCGGTGGAAAACCATCCGTTGAACGCACGCCTCGTGTTCGAGGAACTGTTTCTCGGCTATCGTGATTTATTCGCCTGACGGGTCGGCCTGGCCGATCGTCGGGCTTGACCCTGCTGGTGGCGCGGCTTGACCGTGCGCCAGCGCTTCTCCGTTCTTGCGCCATGAGTCTTGTCTACCGCGATGCCACGCTCGACGATCTGCCCGCGATCGTCGCCATTTACAACTCGACCGTGCCGTCGCGCCAGGTCACGGCCGACCTGGAGCCGGTGAGCATCGAAAGCCGCGAGGCATGGTTTCATGCGCACGGCCCGGCGCGCCGCCCGCTCTGGATCGTCGAAGAGGGCGGCCGCGTGATCGCCTGGCTGAGCTTTTCCGACTTCTACGGCCGTCCGGCCTACGGCCATACGTCCGAGGTCAGCATCTATCTCGACGAAGCCGCGCGCGGCAAGGGCCTCGGGCGCAAGCTGCTGGCCGCCGCGCTGGAGGCCGCGCCGGGGCTCGACATCCATACGGTGCTCGGCTTCGTGTTCGGCCACAACGAGCCGAGCGTGCGGCTGTTCCGCGGCTTCGGCTTCGAGGCGTGGGGCACGCTGCCGCGCGTGGCCGTGCTCGACGGCGTTGAGCGCGATCTCGTGATTCTCGGCAAGCGCGTTGCGCAAGCTTGACGTTCGTCATCATTCATTGATCGCAGGACCGCCCATGTTCGTCGATTCGCATTGCCACATCAATTTCGAGGGCCTCGCCGAGCGCTTGCCGCAGGTGCTCGACAACATGCGCGAGCAGGCTGTCACGCACGCGCTGTGCGTTTCCGTGGATCTGGAAACGCTGCCCGCCGTGCTCGATATCGCCAGCCGCCACGAGAACGTCTACGCGTCCGTGGGCGTGCATCCCGACCACGAGGACGCGCGCGAGCCGAGCGTGGCCGAGTTGGTCGAACTGGCCGCGCACCCGAAGGTGGTCGCGATCGGCGAAACGGGGCTCGATTACTACCGGCTCGGCGAACGCATGATCGCCGACATGGAATGGCAGCGCGAGCGGTTTCGCACGCACATTCGCGCGGCGCGCGCCACGAACAAGCCGCTCATCATCCACACGCGCGCCTCGGCCGACGACACGCTGCGCATCATGGAAGAGGAGCGCGCGGGCGAGCCGGGCGGCGTGATGCATTGCTTCACGGAAGCCTGGCCGGTCGCCGAACGTGCGCTCGCGCAGAATTTTTACATTTCGCTCTCGGGCATCGTGACGTTCAAGAGCGCGACGGACGTGCAGGACGTGGCGCGCCGCGTGCCGATCGAACGTCTACTGATCGAAACCGACTCTCCGTACCTCGCTCCGGTGCCTTTTCGGGGCAAACCCAATGAACCTGCGTACGTGAGCCATGTCGGAAGATTCATCGCGCAGCAACGCGGGTTGCCGGACGCCGAGCTTGGCGCTGCCACTTCGCAGAACTTTTTCCGGCTTTTCAAGATTCCGGCGCAGGCATGAAGCCGGAGTTGCGTGCTGTCGATGTGTTTGATATCAACGAGATAGCTGATAACGTTAAGGTTTGACATGAACTCAAAAACGCTTTTTTCCACCGCTCAATCCGCTCGTCGTACCGCTGCCGCGCTCGTGCTCGGCGTTGCCGCCACCGTGGCCGGCGCGGGCGTCGCGCAGGCCGCGCCGATCGATTCGCTCGTCAAGAGCGTGAAATTCGACGACGACAAGGGCGTTGAAAAGGCGCTCGCGAACGGCATGGACCCGAACGCCACCGACGACCAGGGCATGCCGCTTCTCGTCATCGCCGCGCGCGAGAAGTCGGACAAGGTGGGCGCCGTGCTGCTCGACAACCCGAAAACCAACATCGGCGCCGAAGACCGCGCAGGCGAGAACGCGCTCATGATGGCCTCGCTCAACGGCGACCTCGACTTCGTGAAGCTGCTCATCACGAAGGGCGCCGAAGTCAACAAGAAGGGCTGGACGCCGCTGCACTACGCGGCCGCGAACGGCAACGACGACGTGGCCAAGCTGCTGATCGGCTATTCGGCCGACGTCAACGCGCCGTCGCCCAACGGCACCACGCCGCTGATGATGGCCGCGCGCGGCGATCATCTCTCGACCATCGACTTCCTGCTTCAGCACGGCGCCACGCTCGGCGCGAAGAACCAGATCGGCATGTCGGCGCTCGACTTCGCGCGCCAGTACAAGGCGCCGGACGCGATCAAGGACCTCACCGCGCGCTTCACGCAGGCGGGCTTGCCCACGGCGAATATGGCGCCCGCGCAAAACAGTGCAAAATGATGCGCGTTTAGCGTCGGCGACGAGTAGGGGCGCCGGGCTTTGGTGCTGTTAAGCGGCCGCGAGCGGGAACGGACCACGCGGCCGCCATTCATGACAAGACAAGGAGAACCATGCTGCGGGTTCTGATCTGTGCGGGCGCGATGGCGCTGCCGCTTTCGGCCTTCGCTTTCACGGCGAGCGACCTCAACCGGCTTTGCACGAAGACCGACGTCGCCTCGCGCAGCGCATGCGCGGCCTATATCGAAGGCGCCGCCGACGGCATCTTCAACACGATCGACGCGATCGGCGGCACGACCGGCCCGCGCGTCGGCCAATACTTCTGCCTGCCGGCCGACGCGCGCTCGGCGCAGCTCACCGACGCCGTGCGCAAATACATCGCGGACAACCCGAACGTGGCTGGCTACAACGCCAGCACGGCCATCTCGCTCGGGCTCGGCAAGGCGTTTCCCTGCAAGACCGGCAGCTAACGCCGCGCCCGCTTCGAAACTGCCTTAAAACCGCTTCGAAACCGGCGGCGCGTTGCCGCCGGCCTGGCCGCCGGCGGTTCGCCCGAGTCGATATCGAACCCGTATTCGCGTCGATGTTCGAATCGGCAGGGCACGCCAACCGCTCATCACCTGCGCGACGGCGCTCGATGCACTCGATGCACGCAAATGCGCAGGTCGCCGCAAACGCCGGTTTGACAGCGCCCACGCGCGCCGCACGCCGGTCGCCTTGAAGGCGCGCCAGCGCATCGCGAGATGCCGCGCGCGCGCCGCACATCGCCGCGGGACACGCGCCCGTGCCGTTTCCACGAGTTGTCGTTCTACTCAGGAGGAACTGGCCGCAGATGCCGACTTTCGACGATTTTTCCCGTCTCGCCGACGCCCCGTTGCAGAACTGGCTCGGCACATTGCTCGTCAGCGCGTGCGCGCTCGCCTTCGCCGTCGCCGTGCATTGGATCGGCAGCCGCGTGGCGTGGCGCATCGCGCGGCCGCACCCGCGTGTCAGCGTGTTCGTGCGCTACGTCCGCAAGCCCGCGCTCGCCGTGCTTGCCGTGCTCGCGCTCGAATTCGTCTGGTGGCAGGCGCCCGACACGCTGCGCTTCATCGCCAGCCTGCGCGAGCTGTGCGCGTTCGCGTTGATCGGCGCGATCACCTGGCTCTCGGTGCGCTGCGCGGCGGCCATCGGCGAAGCCATCGTGGCCGCGCATCCGCTCGATATCGCCGACAACCTCCAGGCGCGCCGCATCCACACGCAGGCGCGCGTGCTCGCGCGAACGGTGATGGTGCTCATCATCATCGTGGGCGTGGGCGCGGCGCTCATGACGTTTCCCAACGTGCGGCAGATCGGCGCGAGTTTGCTGGCTTCGGCGGGCGTGGCCGGTCTGGTCGCCGGTATCGCGGCACGCCCCGTGCTTGGCAATCTGATTGCCGGTTTGCAGCTTGCGATTTCGCAGCCGATCCGTCTCGACGACGTGGTGGTGATTCAGGGCGAGTGGGGCCGTATCGAGGAAATTACGGGCACCTACGTGTCGGTGCGCATCTGGGACCAACGCCGGCTGATCGTGCCGCTGCAATGGTTTATCGAGAATCCGTTCACGAACTGGACCCGCAGCAGCGCGCAGATCATCGGCACGGTGTTTTTGTGGCTCGATTACCGCATGCCGCTTGCGCCGCTGCGCGAGGAGCTGGCGCGCATTGTCGAAGCGGCGCCCGAATGGGACAAGCGCGTGCAGGTTTTACAGGTCACGGACATGAGCGAGCGCGCGATGCAGGTGCGCGTGCTCGTGAGTTCGGGCGATTCCGGGCTCAACTGGGACTTGCGTTGCCGCGTGCGCGAAGGGCTGCTCGATTTCGTCAACGCGCGGTATCCGCAATTTCTGCCGCGCACGCGCGCCGAACTGGCCGCCGAAAGCGAAGGCGGCGCGAGCGACTTCACGGCCTTCGAGCGCCGTCCGCCGAACGAGGCGCACGAGGCGCACGAGGCTCGGCCTTCTCGCGCGGCGCAGCCGGTTCGTCAAGCGGCGTCGAGCACGGCGGCGCACACCGAGGCCGATCCGGTCGCGCATGGCGGCGGACGCGGTGCGACGCTGAACGGCCAGGCCGCACGCCAGCGCGCGGCTGATGAGACGCAAACCCAACCCGAGCGCGAGGTCGAGCGGACGGGCTGAGGGGCTGAGAGGCTGAGAGGCTGACGGGCTGACGGGGAAAGCGGACGGAGGCGGACGAAAGGCGAAAGCGCATGCGACGCTGCGGGGCCGGCAGCCGGACAACAAGCGGAGGAACAGCAAGATGGGCAGATTGATAGTCGTCTCGAATCGCGTGGCGACACCGACGGAAACCAAGGGCTCGGCGGGCGGGCTCGCGGTGGGCGTGTTCGGCGCGCTGAAGGACGCGGGCGGCATATGGTTCGGCTGGAGCGGCGACGTGGTGAGCGAAACGGTCGCCAACGCGGGGCCGCAACTCGTCGAGGAAGGCTCGGTGACGTTCGCGACGGTTGGCCTCACGCGCAAGGACTACGACCAGTATTACCGCGGTTTCTCGAACGCCACGCTGTGGCCCGTGTTCCACTATCGCAACGACCTCGCGCGTTACGAGCGCGACGAATACGCGGGCTACCGGCGCGTGAACGCGTGGCTCGCGCACAAGCTCAAGAAGCTGATCCAGCCCGACGACAACATCTGGATTCACGACTATCACCTGATTCCGTTCGCGGAGGCGCTGCGTTCGGAAGGCGTGAAGAACCGTATCGGCTTCTTCCTGCACATTCCGTTTCCGTCGCCGCAGGTGTTGCAGACGATTCCGCCGCACGACGAACTCGTGCGCTCGCTGTGCTGCTACGACCTGCTCGGCTTCCAGACGCGCAACGACCAGCAGGCGTTTCACGACTACATCGCGCGCGAGGCGCACGGCACCGTGGTGGAAAGCGGCGAGAACAAGGAGCACGGGCAGGTGGAGGCGTACGGGCGCAAGCTGCGCACGGGCGTGTACCGCATCGGCGTGTTCCCCGACGAGATCGCCGAACAGGCCGCGCGCTATGAGAGCCGCCAGCACGTGCTCGATCTCAAGCAAAGCCTTGAAGGCCGCAAGCTCATCATGAGCGTCGACCGGCTCGATTATTCGAAGGGTCTGGTCGAGCGTTTTCATGCTTTCGAGCAATTGCTCGAACAGGCGCCCGAATGGCGCGGCAATGTCACGCTCGTGCAGATCGCGCCGCCCACGCGCTCGGACGTGGCGAGCTACAAGGCGATTCGCGAGGAACTGGAGCGCGAGGCGGGGCGCATCAACGGCCGTTTTTCGGGCCTCGATTACACGCCGATCCGCTATCTGAGCCAGCAGTACGACCGCTGGAAACTGATGTCGCTGTTCCGCGAATCGCAGATCGGTTTCGTCACGCCGCTGCACGACGGCATGAATCTCGTCGCCAAGGAATACGTAGCCGCACAGAATCCCGACGATCCGGGCGTGCTCGTGTTGTCGATCTTCGCGGGCGCGGCGGCGGAACTGACCGGCGCGCTGATGGTGAATCCGCACGACGCCGCGGGCATGGCCGAGGCGCTGCAACGCGCGCTGGCGATGCCGCTAGACGAACGCAAGGCGCGTTATCAGACCAACATGGAGATGTTGCGGCGCAACGACCTGGGCGTGTGGCGCGATACGTTCCTGAGCGATCTCGCAGCGGTGCCGCAGCCGACCTGACAAGCGCGGCGCGGCGCGGAAAACCGCCCCCGGAAAGCGCGCCCGAAGCCGCAGCCGGATTCGCGACGGATTCGCCCCGGATTCGCGACGCGCTCGGTGCCTTTTCGCCGGTGCTCGTGCGGCGCGCATGAACAATCCGCATGAGCAATCGACGGCGATCGGGCAGGAACGGCGCTCGAATTGCGTATGATCGAGCGTTCCCGCGCCCCGAAACGCGCTCACGATCGTTCCGTATGCTGACCACGCTCGCCATCGCCAACTATCGCTCGCTGCGCGAGCTTATCGTGCCGCTCGGCGCGCTCAACGTCGTGACCGGGCCGAACGGCAGCGGCAAATCGAATCTCTATCGCGCGCTGCGCCTGCTTGCGCTGACGGCGCGCGGCGGCGTGATTCCGTCGCTCGCGCGCGAAGGCGGCCTGCAATCCACGCTCTGGGCCGGGCCGGAACGCTTCTCGCGCGCCGTGCTCGCGGGCGAGCAGCCGGTGCAGGGCACGGTGCGCAAGGACGCCGTGAGCCTGCGGCTCGGTTTCGCGGGGGACGCGTTCGGCTACGCGATTGATCTGGGCCTGCCGCTGCCTTCGGTTACATCCCAGTTCACGCTCGATCCGGTCATCAAGCGCGAGTGCATCTGGAGCGGGCCGTTTCTGCGTCCGTCGGCGCTGCTCGTCGATCGGCAGGGGCCGTCGATCCGCATTCGCCATACCGGCGACAAAGGGAGCGACAGAGCGGGCGACAGAGCAAACGACAAGGCGGGCGGCCGGGCAAGCGACGGCGGCGACTGGACGACGCTCGCGCAACCCGTGGCCAGCTTCGACAGCATGATGACCGAATACGCCGACCCGCGCGCCGCGCCCGAGATGATCGCGGTGCGCGAGCAGATTCGCTCGTGGCGCTTCTACGATCATTTCCGCACCGACCAGCATGCGAGCGCGCGCCAGGTGCAGATCGGCACGCACTCGCCGGTGCTCGCCGACGACGGCGCGAATCTTGCCGCCGCGCTTCAGACGATCCGCGAAATCGGCGACGCCGAGGCGCTCGATCATGCGATCGGCGACGCGTTTCCGGGCGCGCGCGTGGAAATCGTCAATCACGAAGGGCGTTTCGAGGTGGCGCTGCGCCAGGAGGGGCTGCTGCGTCCGTTGCGCGGCGCGGAGCTGTCGGACGGCACGCTGCGCTATCTGCTGCTCGCGGCGGCGCTGCTGAGCCCGCGCCCGCCCGGCTTGCTGGTGCTCGACGAACCGGAAACGAGCTTGCATCCCGATTTGCTGCCGTCGCTGGCGCGCCTGATCGCGCGCGCATCGGCGCATTCGCAGGTGATCGTGGTGTCGCATGCGGCGCGGCTCGTGGCGGCGCTGGAGCGCGAAGCGTCGAGTCAGTCGATCGTGCTGGAGCGGCGGCTGGGCGCCACGGGTTTCGCCGATCCCGACTCGCTCGAGGTGCCCGCGTGGAAATGGCCGGCGCGCTGAATGCCGCTCGCGGCGGTTTGCGGCGCGGTTGTTTCGGCGTGTAACACCGTATAGAAATTGAAAGTCCGGCGGCGCGATCCATCAGCATGCCGAATAATGGAAGGAATGCCGCGCGCGCTCTGGTGGGCTGTATCGCCGATCCGCTTTTGGCCGGCCCGCGAACAGAGCCATGGCAAGGTACGAGAGGTACGCAAGGTACGCGAGGCACGCCGGATGCACAGTGTTCGACGTAGCGGCCCCGTTTTCTGGAGACTCCCGATGAGAATTGCGCAGATCGCCCCGCTGACCGAATCGGTTCCGCCCAAGCTCTATGGCGGCACGGAACGCGCCGTGTCGTATATCACCGAGGCGCTGGTCGATCTCGGGCACGAGGTCACGCTGTTCGCGAGCGGCGACTCGGTCACGCGCGCGAAACTGGAACCGGTGTGGCCGCGCGCGCTGCGGCTCGACCCGAGCATTCGCGACCGCATTGCGCCGCACATGCTGCTCATGGAACTCGTGCGGCGTCAGGCCGATCAGTTCGACGTGCTGCATTTCCATATGGACTACTACTCGTTCTCGGTGTTCAAGCGCCAGGACACGCCGTTCGTGACCACGCTGCACGGCCGTCTCGATCTGCCCGAACAGCAGCCGGTGTTCGATACGTTCAACACCGCGCCCGTCATCTCGATCTCGAACGCACAGCGCCAGCCCTTACCGCAGGCGCACTGGCTGCGTACCGTTTATCACGGCTTGCCTGAAAACCTTTACACGCCGCAGCCCGTCGAGCAGCGCTATCTGGCGTTTCTTGGCCGCATTTCCCCGGAAAAACGCGTGGATACGGCCATTCGCATTGCCGAGCGCTGCGGCCTGCCGATCCGCATTGCCGCGAAGGTGGACGAGGCCGACCGCGAGTATTTCGAGCGCGAAATTCGCCCGCTGCTCGCTTCGCCTCATGTCGAATACGTGGGCGAAATCAACGATAGCCAGAAGGCCGAGTTCCTTTCCGGCGCGCATGCGCTGCTGTTTCCGATCGACTGGCCGGAGCCGTTCGGTCTCGTGATGATCGAGGCGATGGCGTGCGGCACGCCGGTGGTCGCGTTCAATCGCGGCGCGGTGCCGGAAGTGGTGGACGACGGCATTTCGGGCTTTATCGTCGAGGACGAGATCGGCGCGGTGGCCGCCATCAATCGCATCGCGCGCGTGCCGCGCGCGGGCGTGCGCCGCCGCTTCGAGGAGCGCTTCACCTCGCACCGCATGGCGCAGGAATACGTGCAGGCGTATCAGGCCGTGATTCGCGCGAACAAGCGCTCGCGCTTCACGGTGATCGACACGTCCACGAGCTGAGGCGCGCGGACGTGCCGCCTCGCGCTCAAAGGTCGAGTTTGTTGATCTTCGTGCCGCCCAGCGAGAGATCGCCGATCAGGCCGCTGTTGGTCAGCACGAAGACTTCGACGGGCTTCGTGGCCGTGGTCGTGTCGATGGAGCCGTTCGCGCCGATCTTCACCAGCGCTACGGAAGCGTCGCCGCCCGCCGACCAGCCTTTCGACGCGCGGAATTTGTCGAGCGCGTCCTGCGTCATGAAGAGATAAATCACCGATTTCGACTGCACGCCGAGCGTCGCGCCGATCGTGCCCGACGTCGTGCTGTAGTAGCCCGCGGTGCTGCCGCCCACGCGCAGCGCGCCGTCGCCATGTTCGCCGCCCACGCCGATGCCGGCCTGGATCACGCGCGGAAAGACGAGAATGCCGCGCGCCTTGCTCACGAGGTCTTGCGATCCCGGCACGGTTTGATAGAGCCGCGAAAGCGTGCCGTCCACGCCCGCGTCGATCGACTGCGCGCGCGACGCGTTTTCCGACGCCGTGGGCGCTTGCGTGCCCGTGGTCGTGCAGCCGGCAAGCGCCGCACATGAAAGCGCGATGGCAGCAGAAGCCTTAAAAAGGAAGCGAGATGCAGTCATCTTGTTCTCCGTTCTGGTTTCCGGACGCCGCCGTTCGCGGCGTTCACCGGTTATAGCACAGAGGTTCGATCCCACATCCTGAGAGTGCGCACGAAGCGGGAGTGCGCACGAAGCGGCCTAATGCTCGTGCGCGGGCGTGGCCGCGCCCTTGGCCGCGGGCCGGCGCAGCGCGCGCCTCACGCCGCCGATCACCATGCCCACCGCCAGCAGCACCGCCGCGGGCACCACCCAATAGCCGACGAACGCGTGCCAGAGATAGCTCGCGAGCGTTGCGCGCCGCAACCGGTATTCGCGTTCGGCTTCCTGCTGGCGCGGTGCGTTGGCGGCCAGCACCCCGGCGGGGCAACCGGCCACGCGCGCCGCTGCCGGCGTGCCGCGGCAGCGCAGCGGCGCGCCGGCGTCGCGCTCGGCGTCGGTGAATGTCCAGGAGGTGAGGGCGCGTTGCAGGTCCGTGCGGTTATATGCCATTTCGTCCTGAATCTCGCGCACCGCGACGATCATCACCGGCACGAGCCAGAATACGATCACCAGCAGCCAGCGACGAAACCAGCGGTTCTTGTGTCTCCATGCCATCTGCGCCTCCGTTCGATGCCGTCGGCATCAACGTGAACGCGGCGGCCGATGGCTTATGCGGGTATCGTCGAGAAAAGGCCGCCGCTTGAGCCATCATAGGAGAAAAACAGCGCGGCCGAAGGGGCCGGAAGGACGTTGCCAAACTATTTCGGACAACCTGGCTTCGCGGGGCGCGATCGTCGCAATGCACAAAAAAATACGCCGCGGCATGGGCCGCGGCGTACGCAAAAACTCTGTTGAAACGAAGCGGCTTAGCTCTTGGTCGAGAGGCACTGCTTCATGAAGGCCTTGCGATCGTCGCCTTTTTTACCGGTGGCCTGCGTGTTGCACGCCTTCATGCGTTCCTGTTGCGACATGGTCGGCGCGGGCGCGCCAGCGGCGGAAAGACATTGCTTCATGAACGTCTTGCGGTCGTCGCCTTTTTTGTCGCCGGCCTGCGTGTTGCAGGTTTTCATCTTGTTCTGCTGGCTGTTGGCCGCCGGCGCGGCAGGTGCGGCGGTCTGCGCGAAAGCAGGTGCGGCCAGCACGCCGCCCAGCACGACTGCGGCAATAAGGGATTGCATCTTCATCGTTGTACTCCCATGGGATTGGACGTTGTAGTCGACGTGCGGCCAGGCCGTGACGCCCGTTGAGCCTCGCGCGGTCATCATTATGGCAAAGCCGACACTAGAACGATCCGGCAACCGGTTTGGTTGACGGTTCGCTCGACGTTCGCTCGACGTTTGATCGACGCTTGATCGACGTTCGATCGACCCGCGCGGCGGCACAATGTCGAACGACGGCCGCGTGCCCACGCCATTGCGCCGCGCAAACTTCAAAGGAGAACGCAAATGCATTACCTGTTGATGTACGAACTCGCCGACGATTACCTCGAACGGCGCGCGGCGCACCGCACCGAGCATCTCGCGCTCGCATGGGCGGCGGTCGGGCGCGGCGAATTGCTGCTCGCGGGCGCGATTGCCGATCCCGTGGACAACGCGCTGCTGCTGTTTCAGGGCGACAATCCCGCCGCGGCCGAAGCGTTCGCGCAGGCCGATCCTTACGTGCGCGCCGGTCTCGTGAAGCATTGGCGCGTGCGTCCGTGGCAAACGGTGGTGGGCGAGGGCGCGTCGAATCCCGTGCGCTAACGCGCGTCGGCCGCGCTATCGTTCGCGGCGTCGAGCAGTGCGCGGACGGTTTCGTCGCTGACCTGTTCGAAGTCGAGATAGTTCTCGCCGACGCTGTGAAACGCGTGCGGCGTGCGCACGCATACGCATTCGTCGACGGCGCCGGCAAGGCGCGCCGGTGCGCCCGCGGGCGCGACCGGCAGCGCCGCGACGATGCGCGCGGGTCCGAGCGACGCCAGCGCGAGCGCGGCGGCCTTCAGCGACGCGCCGGTGGCCATGCCGTCGTCGACGACGATGGCCACGCGGCCCGCCACCGCGAGCGGCGCGCGGCCGTCGCATTCGTCGCGTTCGTCGCGGCCGTCGTGGTCGCGGATTGGACGGTAGCGTGCCTCGCGGCGGCCGAGTTCGATGCGCGCGAGCGCCAGCGCGTCTTGCAACTGAGCTTCGCTCACGCCGGTTTCGCGCACGATCGCGCTATCGACGTATTGCGCGCCGTTCGACGAGAGCGCGCCCATGGCGAGTTCGGCTTGCCACGGCACGCCGAGCTTGCAGACGGGCAGCACGTCCAGCGCCACGCGTAACGCGCGCGCGACTTCGAAGGCGACAGGCACGCCGCCGCGCGGCAACGCGAGCACGACAACATCGCGGCGGCCGGCATAGCCGCAAAGTCGCGCGGCCAGCAAGCGGCCCGCTTCCTGGCGGTTCGTAAAAGGGCGTTCCATGAGCGATTCCCTCGCGCGATTTCCATGCGGAGCGAGAGTTCAGTGTGCCACTTCCTTGTGTCGTGCGCTGGCTCGTGCAGAAAGCCAATCGTGCAGGCTGGCGCGGCGTTTCCATTGCACGCGCGCGGTCATTTGCATACGCGAATTTCTCGTTTGGCGCGCACGCCGACGCTCGCTACGATGACTGCACCCGTCATCGTCAAGGGTCCGCCCGCCATGTCCGAATCTGCCTGTTTCAATCCGCGCGTTGTCGAACCCGTCGTGCCCGATGCGCCCGACGGCCTGGGACTTGCCGTCGAGCTGTCGCTCGCGCGGCCGGTGGACGGCATCGCGGGCCGCGCCGTGCGCATTCATTTGCGTCACGGCGCACGTATGGAACAGGCCGAAACGCTGCGCGATCTGCTGCACGCCGTGGCGACCGATCTCGTCGTGGCCTGAAGTCGTGTGCCGAAATCCTGGCCGCAAGCCCGGTCGAGCGGTCCCGGCGAGCACGCGGCGCATGCCCCGGTCGCGCTCGCGATGGTCCGCTTCACGACCACGCCCGGATGCTGCCGGAACGCGCTGAGAACTTGATGGCGAGATCGGCGTATCGTCGGTCAGTAGTGTGCGTTCGCCTGATTCGAGCGTGCTTGCCGTTTTGAGAAGCCGCCGCGCGTCGCGCGCGGCCGGCGCACATTTCGGTGATCGACAGCGTGGCGAACCTGCTGACCGAGATCGGCAAAATCGGACGCGACTCGCGCGCGGCGAGCGCCTTTGAGGCTTCAAACGCGGCACCGAACGCAGCTTCAACGCAACTTCGCACGCAGCTTCAAACGCCGCATCGAACGCAGCATCGAACGCAGCATCGAACGCAACTTCACACGCCAGCTTCGAACGCCGCATCGAACGCAGCATCAAACGCAGCATCAAACGCCGCCTCAACACCCCATCGAGCACGAACGGCGTTCGCCGATAAATCGGCCGCTGCGGTAACATGGGCGCCCTCGCCAGAATGCGCCCGCCCATGAAGACGTTCCTGCTTTTCGTCGTGACCGCGCTCGCCGAAATCGTCGGCTGCTATTTGCCGTGGCGCTGGCTGCGCGAAGGCGCGAGCGCGTGGCTGCTCGTGCCGGCCGCGGCTTCGCTCGCGCTGTTCGCGTGGCTGCTCACGCTGCATCCCACGGCGGCGGGGCGCACGTATGCCGCTTACGGCGGCGTCTACGTATGCATGGCGATACTCTGGCTCTGGGCGGTCGAAGCGATTCGCCCGAGCGCCTGGGACTGGGCCGGCATCGCCTTCACGCTCGCGGGCATGGCGCTCATCGCCTTCCAGCCGCGCTGACGCTTTCTTCCGCCTGCTTTCTCACTGCGCCGCCGCATTCACGCGCGGAAACTTGTCGCGGAACGCCTGCGGCATCGGCACGACTTTTTTCGCCTCGTAATCGAAAAACACGAAGCCCGATTTCGCCATCGCAATGAGCGTGCGGTCGGCCGGGCGCGTGATGCGAAAGATGATGTCGCCGCCGTACTTGTTGAAATCCATGATGCCGACCTCGAACGCCAGCTCGTCGCGCGCGTAGGCTTCGGCGCGATAGGTCGTGGCGAGGTCGGTCACGATGATGCTGACGTGCGCGGCCTTCATGTTCTCGATGCCGGCGTCGAAGAGGAATCGCGCGCGGGCCTCGGAGATCATCGAGATCATCGAATCGTTGGCGAGGTGATTCGCGAAATTGATATCGGTGACGCGCACCGTGAGATGCGTCGTGTAATAGAACTGATCGTCGGGAAACTGGAGTTGAATGCGGGCCATGATGCGCAACGTGCGGAAAAGAGCGTGCCGGCGATTGTAACGGCAGATAAGAAAAGGCCGGCGCCGCGCGCATCCGTGCGGCGCGTTCTGCGAGCAGCCGGGCATACTTGGGCGCGCACAAGGAAGCACGAAGCGCACGAAGCACACAAAGCGCACGAAGCGCACAACGTGCAAAGCACACGAAGCACACAAACGCGCAAAGCACACGAAGCGCGCAAGCAAAAGCGCATTTGCGGCACGCGATCTGCTGAGGAGAAAACGCCGGCAAGGCACTTACTTCAGGAGAATGCCATGAGCACACTCGATCCCGACAACGACGACATCGCTCCGGCCAATGCGCCCGGCCACGACGTCGATTCGCTGGGCCCCGGCGACTCGTCGGACACCGGCAGCGACACGCGCGGCGCGAAGCGCCACGATTTCGACCGCGACAGCGAACTCGACAATCACGCGCTGGAAGAGGGCGTGGACGAAGCGATGAGCGACACCGATCGCGGCGGCACCGGCGAACGCGCCTCGGCCGACGGCGACGGTTCGCTCGAACCGGACAGCGACGTGCTGCCCGACCGCATCGACAACATCGTGGTTGCCGATAACTTCGACGACCTCGACCTTCCCGACGACGACGACACCGCGCCCGAGGACGAGTCGCTCAGGCGCTGATCGACTCGACGCCCGACCCGAGCCGACCCGAGGCGATCCGGCATCAAAGCCGCTCGGGCGGCGCGTCGGGCGGCGGATCGCCTTCGGGAATGGGCGGCGGTTCCGTGTCCGGCACCGGCGGAATCTTGGGGTGCTGCGGCGTGTCGCCGGGTTCTTCGGTGGGCAAATGAGTGCGATAGACGAGCAGGGAATCGAAACGCATGGCGTCCTCCAATGGGTTCGCGTGGCGGGCGCCTCGCAGGAAAGCGGGGAACGCCCGCCATGCTTGTTTCCGTCGTGTTCCGTAGTGTTCCGCTTTATTCCGCTTATTCTGTTTGTGCCCTTTCAAAAGCAATCGGCGTGCCGCGCGCGCTGCCTCGAACCGACGAACCGGCTGCACGGCGAACGGCCGCGCGGTATGCGGGTTGCTTAGGACTTCGTGAGATTGCCGATAAGGAGAATCACGCGATGAAGCACCGTGCCTGTCCGTTGATCGCGACGTGCGTTTGCGCGATTGCGGCGCTCGCCGCACCCGTGGCGCGCGCCCAGGACAACACCGGCGCGGATCGGCCCACGACGGCACCCGCGACGCAATCGGGTGCCGCGACTTCCAACGGCGTCGCGCCCGCGCCGGGCGCGGCCGGTCATGTCGATCATGTCGATCATGCCGGCGGCCGCACCGGAAACGCCGGGCGCGATGTTCGTCCCGATGTTCGTCCCGACGCTCGTCCTCCAGGCAATACCGCCAACACGCGCGATACACGCACGACGCGCACCACCCATCACGCGAAGCAGAACACGCATTCGGTCAGCCAACCGTCGATCGGTTCGGCCGCCAGCGATGCGAAGGGGCAATGAAATGACGATGCATGAAAACCGCACTTTCCATCTTCCGCTTCACTCGCGCGCCACGCGTGCCGCGCCGCGCGAAAGCAGCGTAGAGACGTTTCACTTGGCCCCGCACAGTTGGGTGCCGAACAATCCGCGTTTGCCGGTGATCGTGTACCGGCGTGCGCTCACATCCGGCGATCAGGATCTCGCGCAGGCGTTCAGTGCCCGTTTCGAGGCGAACGATTGGCCCACGCAGTGGCTGGACGGCGTGTTCGACTATCACCATTTCCATTCGACGGCGCACGAAGTGCTGGGCGTGCTGACCGGTACGGCCGAATTGATACTGGGCGGCCCGGGCGGGCGCGTGGTGCGCGTGCAGGCCGGCGACGCGCTGCTGCTGCCCGCCGGCACGGGGCATTGCCTGCTTTCGCTCGCGGGCGGGTTTCGCGTGGCGGGCGGCTATCCGCGCGGGCAGCAGTGGGATATTCGCCGCGAGGCGCTCACGCCCGCCGAATTGCGCGCGATGCAGGCGCTGCCCTTTCCGGCCAGCGACCCGATCTTCGGCGCGAAGGGACCGTTGATCGAGCATTGGCTGGCGCAGGCTTGAGGATCGACGCGTGCCCGGAACGCGCGTTGGGCGCTGAGGCGAGCGCGTTGTGCGCTTGATGCGCGAATGCGAAACGCGCCCGCGCGGGCACAGCGTTTGCATGAGCCATGGAATCGCGACACCGCCACGCAAGGAGACAATCATGAAAACACTGCACAGCCTGCCGCACCGTTCTTTGTTCGCGAAACGCGCTGCCGCCGCGAGCCTCGCGCTCGCATGCGGCTTCGGCGCCGTTTCGGCCGCGCAGGCGCAGGGCGCGCCGCAATCCATCGCCGTGCAGCGTATGGCGACGGTGCAATCGGGCACCGGTTTCCGCGCCTCGAAGCTCGTGGGTTCCGACGTCTACGACAACAGCGGCAGCAAGATCGGCGCGATCGACGACATCGTGCTCGAATCGCCGAACCAGGGCGCGTTCGCGATTCTCTCCGTGGGCGGCTTCCTCGGCATGGGCAAGCACCTCGTGGCCGTGCCGTTCAACGATTTGCAGATCAGCGCGAAGCAGATCGTGCTGCAAATCGACAAGACGCAGTTGAAGGCGATGCCGGAATTCAGCTACGCGCACGAATGACGCACGCGGGCGGCGGCTGAAGCCGCCAGGGCGCGCATTTTTGTCGAACACTTGCGCGCGCGTTCGTCAGCGTCCATCGACGTCGATTGACGCTGGTGGCAGTTTCAACGTGCGTCATCGCAGCCGATGGCGCGGCGCGCGCGCCTTGGCCTGATGACGGCGCATCGCATCGGCACGCTGGTTTCCCTCAATTGTTCATCGCGCGGCGAGTTTGGCACCATGAGCGGCAAGAACGGCCATCGGCCGAATCCGCTCAACGTGGACACCGCGCATCGAGATGAACGACACCGCAATCGCCTGGACGCCGACGCCGCAGCAGATCGAGTCGGCCCGCATCACGCAATTCATGCACTGGCTCGCGCACTCGCGCGGTCTGGCCTTCGAGCATTACGACGCGCTCTGGCGCTGGTCCGTCGACGACGTCGACGGCTTCTGGCGCGCGCTCTGGGACTGGGCGCAGATTCGTTCGCCGCAACCGCGCGGCGTGGCGCTCGCCGACGGCGCGATGCCGGGCGCGCAATGGTTTCCCGGCGTCGAACTCAACTATGCGGAGCAGGTGTTCCGCCACGCCACCGACGCGCGGCCGGCCATCGTCGCGCAAAGCGAGAGCGGCGCGGCGGCCTCGGGCATCGGCGAAACGAGCTGGGCCGAACTGCGCCGCCAGGTCGCGGCGTGCGCGGCCACCTTGCGCCGGCTCGGCGTGCGACGCGGCGACCGCGTGGCCGCGTATCTGCCGAATACCGCCGACACCGTGGTGGCATTTCTGGCCACCGCATGCGTGGGCGCGATCTGGTCCGTATGCTCGCCCGACATGGGGCCACTCGCCGTTCTCGACCGTTTCCGCCAGATCGAGCCGAAGGTGCTGATCGCCGTGGACGGTTATCGCTACGGCGGCAAGGCGCACGAACGCCGCGAACTGATCGAGCAACTGCTGCGGGAATTGCCGAGCGTCGAACGTTTGTTGCTGGTGCCGCAGCTCGATGTCGATGCGCGCGCAACCGACTTCGCCGAAGCGAGTCGCGCCATGCGCTGGCAGGACGCGATCGCGGGCGACGTGCCGCTCGAAATCGAAACCGTGCCCTTCGATCATCCGCTCTGGATCGTCTATTCGTCGGGCACCACGGGCTTGCCCAAGGCAATCGTGCATTCGCACGGCGGCGTGGTGCTCGAGCACGTGAAGATGATGGCGCTGCATCTCGACCTGCACGCGGGCGACCGCTTTCTCTGGTACGCGAGCACGAGCTGGATCATGTGGAACTGCCAGGTGGGCGGCCTGCTGGTGGGCGCCACGCTTTGCCTTTACGACGGCAACCCCTCGTATCCGCAAGCGGATTCGCTCTGGCGTTTCGTCGCGCAAGCGGGCGTGACCTTTTTCGGCGCGGGCTCCGCGTATTTCCAGGGCTGCATGAAGGCCGGCGTGCGCCCGCGCGCCGCCGCCGATCTTGCGCGCCTGCGCGCCGTGGGCGCGACCGGCTCGCCGCTGCCGCCCGAATGCTATGCGTGGATTCTGGAGCAGGTCGGCTCCGTGTGGATCGACGCGATCTCGGGAGGCACCGACTTCGCGGGCTGCTTTCTCGCCGGCGTGCCGATCCTGCCGGTGCGGCTCGGCGAAATGCAATGCCGGTGCCTGGGCGCGCGCGTGGAAGCGTTCGACGAAGCGGGGCGCTCGCTCGTCGACGAAGTGGGCGAACTCGTTTGCACCGTGCCGATGCCGTCGATGCCGCTGTACTTCTGGCGCGACGAAGCGAAGCAGCGTTATCGCGAAAGCTATTTCGACACGTATCCCGGCGTCTGGCGTCACGGCGACTGGCTGCGCATCACGCGCAGCGGCGGCGCGATCATCTATGGCCGGTCGGACGCCACCATCAACCGCCACGGCATACGCATGGGCACGAGCGAGCTATATCGCGCGGTGGAGTCGCTGCCGGAGGTGCTCGACAGTCTCGTGGTCGATCTGGAGTATCTCGGCCGCGCTTCGTCGATGCCGCTTTTCGTGGTGCTGCGCGAAGGCGTCGAACTCGACGAAGCGCTGGTGGCGCGCATCAACACGCGCGTGCGCGAGGCGCTTTCCGCGCGCCACGTGCCCGACGAAGTGCATCGCGTGGAGGCGGTGCCGCGCACGCTCTCGGGCAAGAAGATGGAGATTCCGATCAAGCGGCTGCTGCTCGGCCAAGCCATCGACAAAGTGGCAAACCCCGACACGATGGCGAACCCCGAAAGTCTCGCGTGGTTCGCGGCGTTCGCGCGGCGGCGCGAAGGAAAGGGCGCAGCGGGCTCGGGCACTGCATGAAAACGCCGTGCCGGGCGCCGCCGCGGATACGCCGCATCGGGTCCGCTTCGCCGCGAACGCTTTAGAATGGCGCGCGGCCCATCGTCCCGTATCGGTTGCCGCGCCGTTCAACACGCTCCATCGTTCACGCATGCCATCGCCCAGCGCCACCGTTCCCATTTCGCTCGTCAACGGCTTTCTTGCCGGCGCGGGCGCGCAGCCGGCCGTGATCCGGCGCTACCTCAAGGAAGCGGGCATCGCGCTCGAACTGCTCGCGCAGCCGGGCGGCCGCGTGACCGAGGAACAGTTCTCGACGCTGTATCAAACGCTCGCCATCGAACTCGACGACGAAATGCCCGGCATTTTCAGCCGCCCGTTTCGCAGCGGCACGCTGAAATTTCTCTGCCTGAGTCTGCTCGACGCGCGCAATCTGGAAACGGCGCTGCACCGCTTCGATCAGTTCTTCCATATCGTTCTAGACGATTTTCGTCTCGATTCGCGGCGCCACGGTCTCGTCGCGCAAGTGGCGTTGCGCGCGAATCCCGAGTTCGGCGCGCTCGGGCCGCTCGGCCAGGAATTAATGCTCAAGCTCGCGCACGGCGTTTCGTCCTGGCTCATCGGGCAGCGCATTCCCTTGTTGCAGGTCGATTTCGCGTGCCAGCAGCCGCCGCATGCGCTCGATCACCGCTACTTTTTTTCCGGGCCGGTGCGCTTCGGCTGCGAGGCCACGCTGATGCGATTCAGCGCCGCCTACCTCGACATGCCGATCCGCCAGAGCAAGCGCAACCTGCGCGCGTTTCTCGCGCGCTCGCCGGGCGACTGGATCTTCGAAACGTTCAGCGAGCAACTCGTAAGCCACAACGTGCGCCAATACCTCGCCGCGCAATTGCCCGGACTGCCGACCATCGAAGCCGCCGCGCAACATCTGCATTGCTCGGTGCGCACGCTCTGCCGCCGCCTGGCCGCCGAGGAAACCACATTTCAGGCGCTTAAGGACGAACTGCGCCGCGACGTGGCGATCCAGCGCCTCACGGACACGCGGGACACCGTGGCCGCCATCGGCAGCGATCTGGGGTTCGACGACCCCAGCGCGTTCCACCGCGCGTTTCGCCACTGGACCGGCAGCACGCCTGGCACCTATCGCCGGGACGGCTAACCACCCGCAACGGGTGGGTATGACGCCGGCGACGTGGCCAGATTTGTCACTATGTGGTCCGGTTTCGACACTCGTTGCGCGGGCGTTTGACGCTAGGATTCGTGCTGCAAAGCCGCATTCGCGCATCGCGCGGCGGCGTCTTCACTCGCGCATTCGACTGGAACATCGACCATGAGCTATATCGCCCCTGTCAAGGACATGCTGTTCGTGCTGAAGGAACTGGCCGGCATCGAGGCCGTCGCGGCCTTGCCGGGCTTCGAGGACGCCGGGTTCGACACCGCCCAGGCCGTGCTCGACGAATGCGCGAAACTATCGGGCGAAGTCGTCGCGCCGCTGAACGCGGAAGGCGACCGCGCGCCCAGCGCGTGGCGCGACGGCGAAGTGACGGCCACGGCGGGCTTCGCGGCGGCGTTCCGGCAGTTCGTGGAGGGCGGCTGGCAAGGCCTGCAACACCCGGTGGAGTATGGCGGCCAGGCGCTTCCCAAATTGATCGCCACGCCGTGCATCGAAATGCTCAACGCCGCGAATCTGTCGTTCGCGCTGTGCCCGCTGCTCACCGACGGCGCGATCGAAGCGCTGCTCACGGCGGGCAGCGACGCGCAAAAATCGCGCTATGTGCCGAAGCTGATTTCGGGCGAATGGACCGGCACGATGAACCTCACGGAGCCGCAAGCCGGTTCCGACCTCGCACTCGTGCGCGCGCGCGCCGAACCGCAGGCCGACGGTTCGTACCGCGTGTTCGGCACGAAAATCTTCATCACGTGGGGCGAACACGACATGGCGGAGAACATCGTCCATCTCGTGCTCGCGCGCACGCCCAACGCGCCCGAAGGCGTGAAGGGCATCTCGCTCTTTATCGTGCCGAAGTTCCTGATCGACGAGAACGGCGCGCCCGGTGCGCGCAACGACGTGCATTGCGTGTCGATCGAGCACAAGCTCGGCATCAAGGCGAGCCCGACGGCCGTGCTGCAATACGGCGATCGCGGCGGCGCGACGGGGTATCTCATCGGCGAGGAAAATCGCGGCCTCGAATACATGTTCATCATGATGAACGCCGCGCGCTTCGGCGTGGGCATGCAGGGCGTGGGCGTGGCCGATCGCGCGTATCAAAAGGCCGTGGCGTATGCGAAGGAACGCGTGCAAAGCCGGCCCGTGGACGGCTCGCTCAAGCAGTCGGCGACCATCATTCATCATCCCGACGTGCGCCGCATGCTCGGCACGATGCGCGCGCTGACCGAAGGCGCGCGCGCGCTCGCCTACGTGGCGGCGGCGCATAGCGATCACGCGCATCGTCATGCCGATGCGGGCGAGCGCGCGCGTCATCAGGCCATCTACGAATTCCTCGTGCCGATCGTGAAGGGCTGGAGCACGGAAATGGTCAACGAGGTCGCGAGCCTTGGCGTGCAGGTCCACGGCGGCATGGGCTTCATCGAGGAAACGGGCGCCGCGCAGTATTATCGCGACGCGCGCATTCTCGCCATTTACGAAGGCACCACGGCGATCCAGGCGAACGACCTGATCGGCCGCAAGACGGTGCGCGACGGCGGCGCGGTCGCGAAAGCGCTGCTCGGCGACATCGCGCAAACCTGCGAGGCGCTGGGTCAAGACGGCGGCGCCGCGGCGCTTTCGCTGCGCACGCAACTGGAGAAGGGCGCGCAGTCGCTCGCGCGCGCGGTCGATTTCGTGCTGGCCAACGTGAAGCGCGACCCGAACGCCGTGTTCGCGGGCAGCGTGCCGTATCTGAAGCTCGCGGGCATCGTGCTGTGCGGCTGGCAAATGGCGCGCGCGCTGCTGGTTTCGCGGCGCGAACCAGAGCGCGACCTCGAATTTCACGGCGCGAAAATCGCCATTGCGCAGTTCTATGGCGAGCATATTCTCGCGCAGGCAAGCGGGCTCGAAACCGCCATCCTGAGCGCGAAGGGCGATGCGAGCGTGCTCGCGCTCAACGAAGTGCAGTTTTGATCGCTCCGTGCGCGGCGCCTTCGCGACGCAGCCCGAAATAACAAGGAATACGAAATGTCCCCGAATGAAGCACTGATTGCGCAATACGGTCCCCGCGAGTCGATGGAATACGACGTGGTGATCGTCGGCGGCGGCCCGGCCGGGCTGTCCGCGGCGATACGCCTGAAG
>NZ_CAJMZE010000045.1:0-37996 GCF_905220235.1 Paraburkholderia sp. J41
CTCGTCGTTCGCATAACCATTGGCATCGAGCGCCAGCCGTCGACCATCAACATCGACCACTAACCATCAACATCGACATCGACATCAACCATCGACACCCGAAACACCCACGCGCTTTCACACGCGTCGCGCGTCACCGTTCCACCAGTTGCCGGACCTTCGCGGTCAGCGTTTCCAGGTCGAACGGTTTCGTCAGCACCTGCATGCCGGGTTCGAGTTGCCCATCGCCGATGACCGAGCTTTCCGCGTAACCGGTGATGAAAAGCACCTTCAGGTCGCGGCGCGTCTGCCTGCCCGCGTCCGCCATCTGACGGCCGTTCATGCCGCCCGGCAGTCCCACGTCGCTGACCAGCAGGTCGATGCGCACGTCCGACTGCAACACCCGCAAGCCCGCCGCGCTGTCGTTCGCCTCGATCACGGTGTAGCCCAGTTCCTCGAGCACGTGCGAGATGAGTTCGCGCACGCTCGGCTCGTCGTCGACCACCAGCACCGTTTCGCTCGCCGTGGCGCTGGCGGCTTGGGACGTGCGCGCGTCGGCGGGTTCGCTGCCCGCCTCGCCCAGATGGCGCGGCAAGTAAACCCGCGCCGTCGTGCCTCGGCCGACCTCGGAATAAAGCTTCGCCTGGCCGCCCGACTGCTTCGCGAAACCGTAGATCATCGACAAACCGAGCCCGGTGCCCATGCCGATCGGCTTGGTCGTGAAGAACGGATCGAACGCCTTGGCGATCACGTCGGGCGTCATGCCGGTGCCGGTGTCGGTGACGCTCAGCGAAAGATAGGCGCCCGCCGGCATGTCGAGCTGCCTCGCCGTTTCCATGTCGATATGTTGATTGGCCGTTTCGACCGTGATGCGCCCGCCGTCGGGCATCGCATCGCGCGCGTTGATGCAGAGATTCAGCAGCGCGTTTTCGAGCTGGCCGTGATCGACGAGCGCGGGCCACAGATCGGGCGCGCCCACGGCGTCCACCTTGATGCCGGGGCCGACCGTGCGCTGGATCAGGTCGGTCATGCCGTTGACCAGCGCGTTGACGTTGGTCGGGCGCGGATCGAGCGTTTGCCGGCGCGAAAACGCCAGCAGCCGATGCGTGAGCGATGCCGCGCGCCGCACCGCCTCCTGCGCCGACATCACGTACTTTTCGAAATCCGTGAGGCGGCCTTGACTGAGCCGCATGCTCAGCACCTGAAGCCAGCCGGAGATGCCCGCGAGCAGATTGTTGAAGTCGTGCGCGAGGCCGCCCGTGAGTTGCCCGACGGCTTCCATTTTCTGCGCTTGACGCAGTTGCTCCTCGGCCCGCATCAGCTCGGCGGTGCGTTCGGCCACGCGCTGCTCTAGCGTGTCGTTGAGCGCGCGCAGCGAGGCCGCCGCGCGATCGCGCTCGGCTTCCACTGCGCGGCGTTTTTCGATGTCCATCAGCACGCCCGGAAAATGCAGCGGCGTGCCGTCCGGCCCGAGGTCGACGCGTCCGTTGGCCTCGATCCAGTAATAGCGCCCGTCGGCGCGGCGCACGCGGTACTGGTGCGCGTACTGGCCGCCGCGCGCGATCGCTTCGTTCATCGCGGCGCGCAGCGCGGCGCGGTCGTCCGGATGCACGTTGCCGATGACGTCCGCGAGGCTCAGGTCGCCGAGTTCGAGCGCGGGATCGACGCCGAAAGCGTGCGTGAACGCCTCGTCCACGGTCAGGCGGTCGCGCGAAATGTCCCAGAACCAGGTGCCGAGAATGGCGCCCGCGTCGAGGGCGAGCTGCACCCGCTCGATATTGCGGCGCGCGAGCGCTTCGCTGGCGCGCAGCGCTTCCTCGGCCTGCCTGCGCGCTTCGATATCGCGGAACAGCACCGAAACGCGCTTGAGGCTGGCGGGCTCCACGCGCGTCGCCGAGACTTCGATATGGCGGCCCGCGCTCACGAAATAGCGCTCGAAACGCGCGGGCGTGCCCGTGCGCAGCACTTCGCCGTAGAGTTCGGCCCAGCGGTCGGCGGCTTCGCCCGGCTCGATGTCGCGCAGCGTCTTGCCCACGATGTCGGGAATGCCGCTGTGGCGCTCGTAGCCGGAATTCGCCTCGATATGCAAATAGTCGCTCAGCGGGCCATGCGGGCCGTCGATGAATTCGATGACGCAAAAGCCGTCGTCGATGGCGTTGAAAAGCGCGTCGTAGCGCGCCCGCTCGGCCTCGGCATGGCGCGTGGCGTCGCGCTGTTCGAGCGCGGCCGCCGCCTGGCGCGCGAGCGCGCCGAGCGCTTCTTGCTGCTGCGTGTCGAGTTGCGCGTCGAACTCGCGCGGCTCGACGTCGAACACGCCGATTGCGCCGATCGCCACGCCGTCCGCGGTCTCGATGCGTGCGCCCGCATAGAAGCGCAGCGGCGCGCGAGCGGCGGCGTCATTCTCATCGGCGAGAAAGGGCAGGCCGTGCGCGTGCGACATCTGCACGAAACGCTCGCGTAGCAGAATAGCGGCGGCACCGGGTGCGAGCGGCAGTTCGCGCACGCCCAGGCCGCGCTCGGCCTTGAGGAACAAACGGTTTTCGTCGATGAAACTCACGACCGCGCAGGGTGCGCGGCAAACGGCGGCCGCGACGCCGGCGAGGTCGTCGAAGACCGGCTCCGCCGGCGTGTCCAGCACGTTCAAACGTGCGAGTGCCGCCAGGCGGCGAGTGGGATCGAGGTCGTGGTTCATCCGGCGAAGACTGGTTCAAGGGCGGCGTACGGGCGTCGCGCGCAATAATGCCGAGCAACGCCCCGGACGGCAAGCTTTCGCGGGATCGCGCGGGCGCGCCGTGGCTTTTGCGCGTGCTCGCCGCCGTCGCGCTTTCGATGGCGGGAATACGAACGTTCGGCGCATGCGCCGTGCGCGCTTGCCGGCAAGAACGCACGGGCGGCGCGGATGCCTCACAATGGGCTGCCCGCCCGGATCGCGGCACCGAAGCCGTCGCGCTGCATTGTACCGGCTTGGGTGCGGGGCACGTTTCATGCTCCCGGAGACGGTTTGGGCTCGGTCACGCCTGAAGCCATTAACGAGTCATTCACAACGAGGACAACCATGAACCGAAAGACGATTGCGCGCTGCCTTCTCGTGGCAATGCTGGGCACCTCCGCCTCGGCGTTCGCCCAGCCTCATGGTCCCGATCAACGCGGCGGCGGGCACGGCGACCCGCGCGGCGGGTATCGGGGCCACGGCGCACCCATGCACGATGCGTCCATCGACCGCCCGGGCGGTCCGGTGCCGCACTCGGACTGGCATAAGGGCGAACGCCTGCCGGGCGAGTATCGCGATCGCAATTACGTGGTGGACGACTGGCACGGCCACGGCCTCTCGGCGCCGCCGCGCGGTTATCACTGGGTGGGCGTCAACGGCGACTACGTACTCGCCGCCATCGCCACGGGTCTGATCGCCAACGTGGTGATTTCGGCTCGCTGAAGCTCGCGCCTCAATAGCGCACGCCGGCCCCATGCGCATTGCACGCATGGGGCCGGCGCGTTCGGTCAAGCGGGTTTTACGCGCGAATTAACGCACGATTCGAAGCGCGATTTAAAGCATGATTCAAGTCGCAACTCAACGCGCGGCGAACGCGTCGTTGAGTTGCGCGAATGCCTTCGCGTAACCTTCGCGCCCTTGCTCCGCCGCGAATCGCAGAGGATGCACGCGCTGCACCAGCACTTCGTGCGCATCGGGCTGCGTTTCCAGAATCTGCATGACTTCGTCGATGAACGCCGCGAGCGGCATGGCATGCGGATCGCTCGCCTGTTGCGCGCCCATCAGCTCGGTTTGCACATAAGGCGGCGCGATTTCGATCACGTCGACGTTCGTGTCCTTCAGTTGATAACGCAACGATTCGCTGAACGAATGAATCGCGGCCTTGGTGGCGCTATAGGTGGGCGTGGGCGCGAGCGGCAGGAACGCGAGCCCCGAGGAAACCGTCAGCACCGTCGATTTCGCCTGTTTGCGCAGCAGCGGCAGCAGCGCGGCCGTGAGGCGCAGCGGCGCGAGCAGGTTGGTGGCAATGGTTGCCTCGGCCGTGGCGAGATCGACGTTTTCAGCGCTCCAGTTCTCGGGCTGCATGATGCCCGCGTTGTTCAACAGCGCGTTGAGCCTGGGATGGTCGCCGGCGATTTGCGCCGCGAAGCGCGCGATGTCCCGCGCGTCGCTCAGGTCCACCGTGGCCGTGGCGATGCCCGGATTGGCCTCGGCGACTTCGTCGAGCGCGGCCTGACGGCGTCCCGCGACGATCACCTGATTGCCGCGCTTGTGAAACGCCTCGGCGAGCGCGCGCCCGATGCCCGACCCGCCGCCCGTGATCAGAATGGTGTTTCCGCTAATCTGCATGGCTACTCTCCTGTGTGAGGTTGTGATAGCGTAGGCCATTCACTCTCAAACAGGAAGTAGGCACTGTTTTGTGCGGTACGCACATCGGTGTAAGTAATGGGATAAGCCATGGCGAAAACCAAACCCGAAGAACGGCGCATCGTATTCAAACCGCCGAAAAAACACGCGTCCGGTCGGCACGAGCCGCGCCCGGAACTCGACGCGCTCGTGCTCGACGTGCTGGGCCGTATCGCCGACAAATGGACGATGTGCGTGCTCGAAGTGCTGGAGCAAAACGGCGTGCTGCGTTTTACGCGCGTGGGCGAACTCGTGGGTTCGATCAGCCAGCGCATGTTGACCAAGACCTTGCGGCAAATGGAGGCCGACGGGCTCGTGTTGCGCACCGTGCATCCCGAAGTGCCGCCGCGTGTGGAATACGAACTCACCGAATTGGGCTTGAGCCTGTGCGCCGCGTTTTGCAGCGTGTGGCAATGGGCGGAACGGCACGAGGCCGAATTGCGCGCGTTGCAGGCAAGGCGCACCGCGTCGTGAGCGCCGTATCCGGACTCACCCTGGTCCGCCCGTTTCCGTCACGCGGGCGCTTGTCTATCGAGTGTACGAAGTGATATTGTAAAAAACAAATGTGCATTGCGTGCGTTGCAGCGCGCTTTCGTAACGGGCTTTAAGCCGAGGTTTTAATTCGCGCTTGAGTCGCGCCCCGATTCGCGATTAAAGCAGGAATTGCACATGAATCCGGCCCGCGCAATGACGGCCGGGAAAGCCTTCCCGCGAATACTCGACAGAATACCGGAGGAGACCATGGACGTAATTCTCGCGCAGATAAAAGCGGCAATCGACGCACTCGGCCCCACGGTATTGTTGCCCGTGGTGATTTTCGTGATCGCGCTGGTATTGGGCGCGAAAGCGGGCCGGGCTTTTCGCGCGGCGGTGACTATCGGCGTGGCGTTCATCGGCATCAATCTCGTGCTCGGGCTCATGTTCACGTCGATCGGCCAGGTGGCGCAGGCCATCGTCACCAACACCGGCATTCGCCGCGACATTCTCGACGTGGGCTGGCCTTCGGCGGCGGCCATCGCGTTCGGCTCGACGGTCGGCTTATGGGTGATTCCGGTCGCGATTCTCGTGAACATCGCGCTGTTGCTGCTGCGCTGGACGCGCACCTTGAACGTCGACGTGTGGAACTTCTGGCACTTCGCCTTCGTGGGCTCGCTGGTGGTCGCGGCCACCGACAATCTCGCCTATGGCATTGCCGTCGCGGCCGCCGTTGCGGCGCTTTCGCTGCTGTTCGCCGACTGGTCCGCCCGCGCGGTGCAGCAGTTCTACGACGTGCCCGGCGTGTCCGTGCCGCATCTGGCTTCCGCGCAAATCCTGCCTGTCGCCATCGTCCTGAACTGGGTGCTGGACCGCATTCCCGGCATCAACAAGATCAATATCAATACGGAAACCATCGAGCGACGCTTCGGCGTATTCGGCGAGCCGGTCGTGCTCGGCCTCGTCCTGGGCCTCGTGCTCGGCACCATCGCGTTCTACAACGCGGGTTCGCTCGACGTGATTCTCGCGAAGATCCTGAGCACGGGCATGACGCTCGCCGCCGTCATGCTGCTGCTGCCGCGCATGGTGAAGGTGCTGATGGAAGGCTTGCTGCCCGTGTCCGACGCCGCGCAGGAATTCGTGCGCAAGCGCACCGGCGACCGCGAACTGCTGGTCGGCCTCGATTCGGCGATTCTGATCGGTCATCCTTCGGCGATTTCGTCTTCGCTGATTCTCGTGCCCATCGCCATCATTCTTTCGGTGGTGCTGCCCGGCAACCGCGTGATCCTCTTTGCCGATCTCGCGGTGATTCCGTTTATCGTTGCGTTGACGGCGCCGCTCGTCAAAGGCAACGTGTTCCGCATGGTCGTGATCGGCACGGTCACGCTCGCCATCGGCTTTTACGTGGCCAATGCGCTGGCGCCGCTGTTCACGCACGCGGCCGTGGCGTCGGGTTTCAAGCTGCCGAAGAACGCGCTGCAAATCACTTCGGTGGTGGACGGCTTCCTGTGGGTGCCGTACGTGATCATCACCGCGATTCAATGGCTCGGCGTGGGCGGCATCGCGCTGCTGGTCGTGGTCATTGCGGCCGCGTTCGCGATTTACCGGCGCAATTCGCCGGGCTGGGAGCGCGCGGCCGGCGCGGACGAAGCGGAACAAGGTACGATCTGAGCTTGTTCGTCCGCACGACGAGGAGGTGGAGATGGCAGCGCAACTCGGGACGTTTCTCGACCCCGAAGCAATTATTTTGCAAAGCGATGCAACCAGCAGCGAAGCCGTGATCCGCATGCTGGCGGCTAAGCTCGAAGCGCGCGGCTACGTGAAGCCCGGTTTCGCCGACGCCGTGATCGCGCGCGAGCGCGAGCTGCCCACGGGGCTCGACATGGAAGCGGGCCACAACGTGGCCGTGCCGCATACCGACCCGCATCACGTCGTTCGCGCGGGCGTGGCCGTGGCCACGCTCGAAACGCCCGTCGATTTCGCCAACATGGAAGACCCCGACGAAAGCGTGCCGGTGAGCATCGTGTTCCTGCTCGCCATCAACGACAAGGATCAGCAGATCGAAACCTTGCAGGCGATCATCGCGACGATCCAGGATGCGCGCAAGGTCGCATTGCTGACGGCCGCTCGCAATCTGGACAACCTCAAGGCGGCATTGAGCTAAACGGAGAGAGACGATGAGCAGGATGAAAACGGTGCTGTTCGCGTGCGGGACGGGCGTTGCCACCTCCACGGCCGTGAACGTGGCGGTGACGGAGGAAATGAAGCGGCGCGGCTTGACCTTCAACGCGCAGCAAGCCAAGGCGACCGAAGTGCCTTCGCTGGCCGATCAAGTCGATTTCATCGTTTCCACCACGCCCATTTCCGGCTCGGTCACCAAGCCCGTGATCAAGGGGCTCGCGTTTCTCACGGGCGTCGGCAAGGCCAGGGTGTTCGACGAGATCGAAGCCGAGTTAAGAAAGTAAGCGTTATCCGCGCCGTTTATAGCGCGGATATTTAAAGCAAATTTGACCCGCCAACGGGCTTGCACCAGGCTTGGACGTTCAAGTGCGCAATACGGCGCTTCACTACCCGATGCCCTGGAGGACTCATGCAAGATCCTTATTGCCATTCGAGCAGCATTCTCATCGAACGGCCCGCCGAAGCCGCGTTCGAGATCATGTCGGACGGCATACGCCAGGGCCGTTGGGCGTGGGGCAGTTTCGACCGGCGCGAAGCCTCGCCCGGGGTGTTCGTCGGGCAATCGGTGTTCAGCGGCAAGGATACTTATGTGCGACTGCATGTCGATCGCGCGCGTTTGCAGGTCGACTACGAAGTGGGCGCCTCGCCCGAGACCATGCAGTTTCGCAACATGTCGCGCGTGATACCCGGCCCGCTGCTGAAACTGGGCGAAGCGCAGTCGGTGGTGAGCCTGCTGACGTGGCGTCTCGCCACGCAAACCGACGCCGAATGGACCCAGATGGGCACCGTACACGAGGCCGAAATGTTTTTGATCAAAGGGCTGCTGGAGCGCGGCTGAAAGCCGGCGGCGGTTATCGCGGATTTGAATCCGCCGCTTTAAAAGCCTTGTCGCCGTATTTAATACCGTCTTTAACGCCGTCTTTGACGTTATCTTTAACGCGCGCCTTCGACGCGCGCTTTTGACGCGTTAGTGCATTACGCTGAAATCGTCATCGGCGTTCACGCCTGAACGCCACGCCCGCGCTCGCGGGCGCACACCGCCGCAGCGCGGCGCAACCGCCCGGCGGCAAGCCGCCGCGCCTTCTACGGATTCTTCCGAATAGCGCGCGCAGGCAAAAGCGCGCCGTCCCGCCGCGCTCCGGCCACTATGCCGAATTCGTCTCTTTGGGACGCGAAAACCGTCAAGTCTCCCGCAATATGGATGGCGATACTTCCTCGCGTCGCTTCACTTTCGGCGCGATGGTTCGAACGACGGGGGTTCCGGCTTGCCACGACTCGACGCGGTCTTTCATGTTGCCAGAACGCATGACGCATCGACACGAATAATCAGTCGTACTGAATGATGTTCGGCGTGACGCGCGGTTCGCGTGCGGCGAACAACAATGCGGCGCCCATGCATAACGTAGAAAACGAGGAGAAGGATCTGATGAGCAATATCGAATGTCGCTCGCCGCTTCGCGCGCACGGCCTGGCGCGCGCTATCGCGGGAATCGCGTGTACTGCCGCCGCACTCGCCAGCAACGCGGCTTTCGCCCAGGCCACCGAGGTCAAGATCGGCTTCGCCGCGCCGCTGACCGGCGGCCAGGCCCATTACGGCGCCGACTTCAAGAGCGGCGTGGAATTCGCCATCGACGAAATGAACGCGACCAACCCCGTGATCGGCGGCAAGCCCGTACACTTCGTGCTCGACGCGCAGGACGATCAGGCCGACCCGCGCACGGGCACGACCGTCGCGCAAAAGCTCGTGGACGACGGCGTGGTGGCGGTGATCGGCCATTACAACTCGGGCACCAGCATTCCGGCCGCGCCGATCTACGCGAAAGCGGGCATTCCCGAAATCGCCATGGCCACGGCGCCCAATTACACGCGCCTCGGTTTTCCCACGACGTTCCGCTTGTTGACTTCGGATACGCAGCTCGGCAGCGTGCTCGGCACTTACGTAGCGAAGGATCTCAAGTTCAAGCGCTTCGCCGTGGTCGACGACCGCACGGCATACGGTCAGGGCGTGGCGGAAGAGTTCAGCAAGGCCGTGAAGGCGGCGGGCGCCACCGTGGTCGATCAGGAATACACGAACGACAAGGCCGTGGATTTCCGCGCGATTCTCACGAAGATCAAGGCAGCGGACGTGGATGCGGTGTTCTACGGCGGCGCCGACACGCAAGCCGCGCCCATGCTCAAGCAAATGCGCACGCTCGCGATCAAGGCGCCGCTGATCGGCCCCGACATGGTTCAGTCCGACAACCTCATCAAGATCGCCGGCCCGGCGGCGGAAGGCACGCTGGCCGCTTCCGAAGGCAGCCCGCTCGCGCAGATGCCGAGCGGCAAGGACTTTTCGAAGCGCTACACGAAGCGCTTCGGTCATCCCGTCGAACTGTACGCGCCGTATGCCTACGACGGCACGATGGCCGTGTTCAACGCGATGAAGAAGGCGAACTCCACCGATCCGCACATCTATCTCGCGGCGCTCAAGGCGACGAACATGAAGGGCGTGACGACCAACGAGCTTTCGTACGACCAGTACGGCGACCTGAAATATGGCGGCGTGACGGTCTACAAGGTGGTCAACGGCAAGTGGGTGCCTTCGCAAACGGTCGGCGTAAAGTAAGGCAGCAAGGCGCAAGAGCAGGAACGGCCGGCGGGTACCGGCTGCGGCGCGCGCGAGCGGCGCAGGCTTCTCCCAACGCTCGAACGCGCGCCGGATTGCACACGGGCTACGCTTTGCGGCGCAGCCCGTTTTTTTTCGTCGATGCCGAGTCGATGCGGTGACCGGGAAACCTGCGCTCCGCGGCAACGCGTGCAATATCGGCCGATACCAGGCGGTATCGAGCAGTATCAAGCGGTATCAAGCGCAGCGATACCGTACGGAATCCGTAAGCCGCTTTTATCCGCTGAACCCGCACGGCACGCTGCACGAAAGGCGGTGCCGCTACCTTACCGGCACACGCGCTCCCAATGATGATGATGCCAAACGCGGTGGCAGTAACGATGATGCCAATGATCGTAAGCCATTGCAGGCGTGATGGCCGCCATGCTCGTGATCGCGATCAGGACGCCAAGTACCATGCGTTTCATAAGAACACTCCCCGTGGTCGTTAGAAGGTTTGGAAACCTTAGCAGGCGCCGTACCCGCTGGTCCGTCACGCGAATGCGGCCGTGCGGGCAGGAACTTTCCTTGCTATTGCGCGCTCTCGTAGAACACGCGCGGCGTTTGACGCCGGTGCGATTTCATTCACCCTACAACCGGAGCCGCACATGCAACTTGGAATGATTGGATTGGGACGAATGGGCGCGGACATGGTGCGGCGCCTGTCGAAAGGCGGTCAGCAGTGCATCGTGTTCGACGTTCAGCCCGCGGCGGTGCAGCGCCTCGAACAGGAAGGCATCGCGGGCGCGTCGTCGTTGGAGGACTTCGTCGCGAAGCTGGAAAAGCCGCGCGCGATCTGGCTGATGGTGCCCGCCGCCGTGGTCGATTCGACGCTCGACAAACTCGTGCCGCTGCTGGAGCCGGGCGATATCGTGATCGACGGCGGCAACTCGCACTATCACGACGACATTCGCCGCGGCAACGAACTGGGCGCGAAAAAACTCCATTACGTCGATGTTGGCACGAGCGGCGGCGTGGCGGGCCGCGAGCGCGGCTATTGCCTGATGATCGGCGGCGAAACGGATGTCGTGAAGCATCTCGAACCGGTATTCGCGGCGCTCGCGCCGGGCGTCGCCGCCGCCCCGCGCACGGCGGAGCGGCAACAGGACGGCAGCACCGCGGAACAGGGCTTTTTGCACTGCGGGCCGCAGGGCGCGGGCCATTTCGTAAAGATGGTTCACAACGGCATCGAGTACGGCATGATGGCTGCGTATGCCGAAGGCTTGAACATTCTGCGTCATGCGAACGCCGGCAAGCAGTCGCGCGAAATGGACGCGGAAACCTCGCCGCTGCGCGATCCGCAGTTCTATCAATACGATCTGAATCTCGGCGACATTGCCGAAGTGTGGCGGCGCGGCAGCGTGATCAGCTCGTGGCTGCTCGATCTGATCGCCGGAACGCTCTCGCGTGACGGCGAACTGAAAGACTTCGCGGGCCGCGTGTCCGATTCGGGCGAAGGCCGCTGGACCATCGACGCCGCCATCGACGAAGGCGTGCCCGCGCCCGTGTTGAGCGCGGCGCTGTTTGCGCGCTTCACGTCGCGCGGCGAGGCGGACTTTGCGAATCGCGTGCTTTCGGCCATGCGCAAGGACTTCGGCGGTCACGCGGAAAAGCAGGGCTCACCGACCAATTGAGCATTGCGGCGGGAGCGTTGCGCCGGGAGCGTTGCGGCGGCGCGCGAGGCGATTGCGCCGCGCGCTAACAAGCCGGGGCGATAACGCCGATTGCCGGCTTACTTGCCGCAAAGCAGTAGCAGGCGCTCCTGGTCCGAGCAAGGCCGGCCATTGTCTTTTTGCGCGGCGGCGGCGGTGCGTTGCGTGCCCGCCGCCTGCATCGCCGTGCGGTGCGCGAGACACGCCCGCAAGCGGCGCTCGACCGGCGGATAGTACTGCCAACCTTTCCCCAGGCTGGGCAACTCGAGTTTCACCTGCTTCCACTTGGGATGCCCGTGTTCCTGAAGCGCGTCGAAGTTCTCGCAGAACGAATCCGCGAAACGGTTGAGATTGCCGACCGTATCGCGCAAGTTGTAATCGTAGGTCACGAGAAACGCCTTCACCGTCCAGGTCGGCACGTCTTCCTTCAGCCAGTTGGGGTAACTCGAAACGCGAATCGTCGCGGGAAAGTAGGTTTGCTTCGCGCGCGCCGTTTCGGGTGCGTTCGGGTCCACGCGCAGAAAGCGGATTTGCTGAAGCAGCGCCGGGTTCATATCGGTGAAAAGTTTGGCGGGTTGCCCGGCAACAATAATGGCGACGTCGATCTTCTTGACGATCAGCGCGGCCAGCGCGTCTTCGTTGCTCAGGTGCTGCGCGTTCTGCTCGGGAATCGGCTGACCGAACATCAGCCGGTACAGCGTGGTCGCGGACTGCGCCGTGCCGCTGCCGATCAAGCCCACGCTGATCGTCTTGTCCTTGATCTCGTTGATCGTTTTCATCGGCGAATCGTTACGCACGACGAAGTAAATCTCCTCGTCGTAGAGCGGCATGATGAGCCGTAGCGGGCGGATCATGGCGCCCGCGTCCTGGTTGCCGGAATTGGCCATGTCCACATAAGCCTGATAGACGTCCGACTGCACGAGCGCGAGCTTGACGCCGGGTTCGAAGCGCATGCGCTGCACGTTTTCCGCCGAGCCTTTCGACGGGATCACTTCAAGGTCGATGCCGGCCGGTTGCGCCACCCATTTCGAAAGGTCCTGACCGATCTGGATATAGGTGCCGCGCTCGGGGCCGGTCACGATCTTGTAGTGCGCATCGCTCGCGGCCGCCATGGCGAGCGATGCGCAAAGCAGGGCGCACAGCGCCGCCAATCCCGCCAGAGTCGTTTTCAGCATGGTCTCTCTCCCGCCAGAAATGGGAAGTCCGGTGCAATCCGAACTGTTTCGGATATCTGATTAATGGGCTGCGCTTGCGGGCGCGGCGTTTTTCCAACCCGACTGCAAGATCGCACGCTGCTGCGCATCCGCGCTGTTCTCGTTGCCGCCCGGCGCGGCGCTTCCCGGCGTTTGCGCTTGCGCGGCGCTGCCCGGCGTAATCGCGGTCGCCGGGGCGGACTGCGAGCCCGGCGGCGCCCACGCCGTCGCGAGAATGGCGCGTTCCATCAGCGACTGTGCCTGCGCGTTGCCCGAATCGATCGCGAGCGCTTCCGAAGCCTGTTGTTGCACGCAGGCCCATGCGCGTCGCGTCGCGCACCGGTCCGCGCTTTGCAATGCGCTGTCGCGCCGCTGTTCGCGCGTGGCGATGTCGCGCTGGAGTGCGCGCGCGTCGCTGTTGCCGGCTTCGCGTGCCAGCGCGGCGCCGTTCGCGGCTTTCGCGCCCGCGAGATCGTTTTGCGCGAGGCTCGCGCGCGCGGCGCGCAGGCTGTCGGGCACGTCCTTGAATTGCAGCGCCGTGCGCGCTTGCGTGGCCGGTTGGGTGCTCGTTGCCGGCGGCGGGCTCGCGGGGGATCGGGACGAAAAAAACGAAACCCGGCCGCCCGACGAATGCACGTCCTCGTCGCCGTTCGGGCCGTTCGCGCCGTTCTGCCTGTGGCGTTCTCCGAATATCAGATAGAGGGCGAACAAGATCAGGAGTGCGAATGCAAAAAACAGCAGCGCCTTGGTGAAAATTCCGAGTCTTGCTTGCGGGTACGGCGCCGCGTGCTCGAAGGGCGAGTGCGGTTGATAGTCGGGTTTGATCGTCGGGCGCTCGGCGGCGTGCGCGCCCGCGGCAATCTTCGCGCCGCCGGAAATGGGCGGCGCCGTGGCGCTCGGATGCGTGGCGCCGTCGAGCGGGCGCTTCATGCCGCAATAAGGGCAGCAATCGACGTATTGGTAGAGCATTCCGCCACAGTGCCGGCACGGTGCGGGGAAACTCTGGTCACGACTAAACTGAGCGGACATGCTGTCGACCCACCGTAATGGCGATGCCGTTTCGGCATGCTCAGGATCGTCGTTGAAGCGGTCTGCGAGGACTCGCGGAACCCACGATCGACATGCGCAGGAGAGCGGCAGGCATGACCGAGTGCCGCCGCGTGAAGAAAATATGGGTGCTTTCGAAGGGCGCGTCAATCGCCGTTGTTACCTAGCGCACACAAGTCGCGCTCGAACCCGCGTCCTTTATGTGCGGACCCCCTTATTGCAGCGAACGAAACGTGTTGTTTTTAAAGGCTCTTTAAAGGCACTTTAAAGACTCTTTAAAGACTCTTTAAAGGTTGTTACGCACGGCACGCGAGATTTTTATTTATCGAAGTAGATAAATGAAGCGGCTATGTCGGCTAACGCACATTCAACCGATTGAATTGCCGTTAAGGCGCAATCAGCGCTCGCCGACCGCCGCATCGGGCCGGCGCTCGCGTTCCGCGAGAATGCGCAGCGCGACCTGCGCCGCCGCCTTGATATGCGCGCGGCACGCGTTCGCGGCCGCCACGCCGTCCTTGCGCTCGATCGCATGCATGATGCGGCCGATCTCTTCGATCGTTTCCGGCAGCCGCCCCTTGCTCGAGAGCGAGAGCGCGCGCAGTTGCGAGTTGCGAATCAGCAGTCGATCGAGCATGCCCTTGATCAGCTTGTTGCCGCTGCCGCGCGTGAGCACTTCATAAAAGCGGCGCTTGATGTCGATGAGCTGGTCGCGGTCGACGCCCGCCGAGCGCAATTCCTCATAGACGCGGCGCAACTCGGCGCGGTCCTCGTCGCTTGCCTTGGTCGCGAAACCTTCGCCGGCCAGCGCTTCGAGCGAGGCACGAATCTCATAGATGTCGGCGGCTTCCTCCATCGACAGCGTTGCCACGAACGGCCCCCGATTCGCATGCACCACCACGAGCCCTTCGGCTTCCATCAAGCGAATGGCCTCGCGCACGACGCTGCGGCTCGTGCCGAAGGTCTCGCACAGCAGGCGGTCCGGCAGGTGATCGCCAGGCAGAAAACGGCCGGACGTAATGGCCGCACGCAACCCCGCCTCCACCTGGCTTCGCACGGAAAGGGGCGTGATCTTGAGGGAATCGTTCTTCATCGGGTTCTCGCATCGGGACCGTAATTTTAACATAACGGACAGATTTGCAGATTGACAGACAATCTGCGTGGTGTCATAGTGCGCTCCATCAATTGCCGGATTGACGGACAATCTGATAAAAATGGAGGAGACCCGATGAGCACCATCAGTAGCCGCATGGACGCGCTGCCGATCACGACTTTTCACAAAGTCGCGGCCTGCGCGCTGGCATTTGCCTATTTCTTCGAACTCGCGGACTTGAACACCTTCGCGTACGCGGCGCCCGCCATCGTGAGCCACTGGAAGATTCCGGTGCATGACGTCGCGCTCATCACGTCGTTTAGTTTCGGCGGCATGTTCATCGGCGGGGCGAGCGGCGGCCTGCTCGCCGACCGCATCGGCCGCAAGCGCGCGTTCATTCTCAGCATTCTCGTGTACACGCTGTTTTCGCTGCTCAACGCGATTTCGTGGGACGTGTTCTCGCTCGCCGCGTTTCGCTTTCTGACCGGCATCGGGCTTTCTTCGATGACGGTGATCGCCAACGTCTACATCAGCGAATTTTTTCCGGCGCGGCTAAGAGGCAAGGTGATGGGCGTGATCTTCACGCTCGGCCTCGTCGGCATTCCGGCGACGGCATGGGTGGCCCGGCTCGTCGTGCCTGTCGCGCCGTGGGCGTGGCGTCTCGTGTTCGTCTGGGGAAGCCTGGGACTCCTTGCGATTCCGTTTGCGTTGCGGCTGATCGAATCGCCGCGCTGGCTGCTGATGAAAGGGCGCCTCGACGACGCGCGCCGCGCGCTGGAAAAGCTCGAACGCGCGGCGGGACGCACGCCGGAAACCGGCGCGATCGTGAAGGAAGCGGCAGCCGACGGCGCGGGCGCGCACGGCAAGGTTTCGGTGCGCGATCTGCTCGCACCCGGCTACCGCGCACAGACGATCGGCCTCTCGCTGATCTGGATTTTCCAGACCTTCGGCTTTTACGGCTTTGTTGCGTGGGTGCCGACGCTGCTCGTGGAGCGCGGCTTCAGCGTCGCGCATTCGCTCGAATACGCGAGCCTGATCGCGATCTGCAACCCGATCGGCGCGTGGCTCGCGAGCGGCGTGGTCGAGCGTTTCGAGCGCAAATGGATCGTGGCCGTCGACGCGCTCGTGATCGCCGTGTCGGGCGTGGCGTACGGCCTCGCGCCTTCTCCGGTGTTCATCGTGATTTTCGGTGCGATGGTGACCGTCACGATCCAGTTGATGAACGCAACGCTTTACATCTACACGCCCGAGTCGTATCCCACGCATCTGCGTTCGATGGGCACGGGCTTTTGTTATGGGCTCGGGCGCCTCACGAACGTGATTGGCCCGTTTATCGTGAGCACGCTCTACGTCGGCTTCGGCTACATGAGCGTCTTCACTTATATCTCGGTGTGCTGGCTGCTGGTCGCTCTCGTGGTTGCGCTGATCGGTCCGCGCACCACGGGGCGTTCGCTGGAGTCGGTCACGCCTTCTGAAACCATCGTTCTGCAAAAAGGAGTGGAGTCGTGAAAGAAGATACCGCGCTGTTCGAGAAGGGCATGCCGATTCGCCGCGAGGTGCTGGGCGCCGAATATGTCGATGCCTCGATGCAAAAGGCCGACGCGTTCATGATGGCGTTTCAGCGCGCGACCACCGCGTGGGCCTGGGGCTGGGCATGGGGCGACGACACGCTCGACCGCCGCACGCGCAGTCTCATGCAATTGGCACTCCTGACGGTTGCCGGGCATACCAACGAACTCAAGCTGCACGTGAAGGGCGCGCTGAACAACGGCGTGAGCGTCGAGGAAATCAAGTCGGCGCTGCTGCATGCCACCGCCTACTCGGGCATTCCGCACGGCCTGAGCGCGTTCAAGGCCGCGCACGAAGTGCTCGTGAGCGAAGGAGCGTTGAAGTGAGCGCGGAAGGTTTCAGGAAGGTCGCGTTCGTGGGCATCGGCAATATGGGCTGGCCGATGGCCGCACGTCTCGTCGGCGCGGGATTTGACGTGGCGGTCCACGACATCGCGCCGGGACGCGCGGAACGCTTCGCCGCCGAAGTGGGCGGCAGCGCGCCCGCGAACGTGGAAGCGGCGGTGCGCGACGCCGATGCGGTCGTCACGATCCTGCCGACCAGCCGGCACGTCGAGTCGCTGCTCACGCCGTTGATCGGCACGTTCGCGGCGGGCGCCATCGTCGTCGACATGACTTCGGGCGTGCCCTCGGTCACGCAGTCGCTCGCCGCGCGGCTGGCGGACGCGGGCTATGCGATGATCGACGCGCCGGTGTCGGGCGGCGTATCGCGCGCGAAAGCCGGCGAACTCGCGATCATGACGGGCGGCGCCGCTCAGGACGTGCAACGTGCGATGCCGTTGCTGCGCCAGATGGGCACGACCGTTACGGAAGTGGGGGGGATCGGCGCGGGGCAGGCCATGAAGGCGCTCAACAATCTCGTGTCGGCGGGCGGCTTTCTGATCGGCGTGGAAGCGCTGATTATCGGCCAGCGCTTCGGACTCGACGCCGGCAAGATGGTGGACGTGCTCAATGCCTCCACGGGCATGAACAACAGCACGCAGAAGAAGTTCCGGCAGTTCGTGTTGTCGCGCGCGTTCAACAGCAATTTCGGGCTGGACCTGCTCGCGAAGGATCTCGGCATCGCGCTCGAAGTGGCGAACGACGGCGGCGTTGCCGTGCCGTTTTCCTCCTTGTGCCGCGAGTTGTGGTCCGCGGCCGCGGCTGCGCTCGGACACGGCAAGGATCACACCGAAATGGCGCGTTTCAGCGAGATGATGGCGGGCATCGAGCTTCGCGAGACTGGAGTGCCGGAGTAAGCGGCCGGTCAAGGCGTGTATGGCGTCCCCCGAAATCGCGGGTATCGCGGATATCGCGGCCGAACTTCCGCGGCGGGCGGCCGGGTGCGCATTTGCCCCGGCCGCGCCGCAAGGAGACACGCAAGCCGCCCGGAACGCCAAATCGCCATTGCCGCTTTCGATCTGACAAATGGTTGGTTCCTTCGCGACCGTTGCGCCGCTACGCTGCGAGCTTCGCCAGCGCTGCGGTTCACGCGACGCAGTGACAGCGCACGGCGCAACACACGAAGGAATTCCGACAATGAAAAAGAGCATCTGGGGCGCAGTGCCTGCCGCACTGTTGACGGCGCTGCTGGCCGTGGGTTCGACGGCCGCGCACGCGGATCGTCTCGACGACATCAAGCGCGCGGGCGTGCTGCGCGTGGCCGCGTTCGACAGCAATCCGCCGTTCGGTTTCGTCGATCCGAAAGACAACCAGATCGTCGGGCTCGACGTGGACTATGCGCGTGCCGTGGCGAAAAGCCTGGGCGTGAAGCTCGAAGTGCAGCCGACCAATCCCGCCAATCGAGTGGCGTTCCTGAAGTCGGGCAAGGTCGATCTCGTGTTCGCCAACTTCACGATCACCGACGACCGCAAGAAGGAAGTCGACTTCAGCACGCCGTATTTCGCCTCGGGCACGCAGTTCATCGCGAAGAAGGGCGTGCTCAAGTCGCCGGATCAGTTGAACGGCCTGCGCATCGGTGCCGATAAAGGCACGACCAACGAGCAGCAGGTGCGCGCAAAATTCCCCGGCGCCACCATCGTCGCCTACGACGACACGCCGTTCGCCTTCGCCGCGCTGCGCACGGGCAACGTGCAGGCCATCACGCAGGACGGCCCGAAGCTCGTGGCTTTGCTCGCGCGCGCGCCGGACAAGACGAAGTACGAGGTGTCGCCGTTCACGATCTCGAACGACTATGAAGGCGTGGGCGTGCCCAAGGGCGAAACGCGCCTGCTCGACGCCGTGAACGGCACGCTGACACATCTCGAAGCGGACGGCGAAGCCGCGCAGATTTACGACAAGTGGTTCGGCCCGAAAAGCGCCGCACCGCTGCCGCGCCTCTTCAAGATCGGCGACCCGCAAAAGAACGGCTAAAGCGATGCAACACGCCTTCGGCACGTCCGGCGGTTCGTCGGGCGCGCTGAAGTTTCAGGCTTTTCTAACGCCGATCCATGCATAACTGGCTTGAACCGAAGTATCTCGCGTGGCTCGAACACGGTTTTTTCGTCACGCTGATGTTGTCCGCCTGCGCCTCGTTGTGCGCCACGCCGCTCGGGTTCGCGCTGGCCGTCGCGCGCGGGGCGCGTCAGGGCGTCATTGCGCGCGGCGCCGCGCTTTACGTGTTCGCGTTCCGCAATTCGCCGCTGCTCGTGCAACTGCTGTTCTGGTATTTCGGCGTGGCCGCTATCCTGCCGTCCGACTGGATGACGTGGCTCAACACCCCGCACGCGGCCGCGCTGGGGCCGCTCGCGCTGCGCTGGCCCACCTTCGAACTGCTCGCGGGCTGGGTCGGCCTCACCGTCTACACGACGGCGTTCATCGGCGAGGAATTTTTCGCGGGCATACGCGGCGTGAGTCCCTCGCAAGGGCAGGCCGCCGCCGCGCTCGGCATGAGCCGCTACGCGACGCTGCGTTACGTGATCCTGCCGCAAGCGCTGCGCATCGCCACGCCGCCGCTTGCCGGCCAATACATGAACGTCATCAAGAATTCCTCGCTGACGATGGCGATCGGCGTGGGCGAACTTTCGTACATGTCGCGCCAGGTCGATACGGAAAGCTTCCGCACGTTTCAGGCGTTCGGCACGGCCACCGTGTTCTACGTGCTCGCGATCGCGGCCATCGAAACGGCGCTGGTGATCTGGCAGCACACCGGCACGCGCGTCGTGCAGCGAGGCCGCGCATGAGCGGCCTCGACTGGTGGCCCACGCTGCGCTATTTGCTGCTCGGCACGTTTCCGGCGGGTCCGCTCGGCGGCGTGGCGCTGACCGTCGCATTGTCGGTGATGTCGGCGTTGCTCGCGGCCGCGCTCGGTCTCGCGGGCGGCATCGCGCTCGCCATGACGCGCGGCCTTGCGCATCTCGCGCTCACGGCCGCCATTGCGTTCTTTCGCGCGATTCCCGTGCTGATGCTGATCTTCTGGACGTTCTTCCTGATGCCGATCTTGCTGCACGTGGACGTGCCGGGGCTCGCGACCGTCGTGTGCGCGCTCGCGCTGATCGGCGGCGCGTATCTCTCGCATTCGGTGCAGGCGGGCATTGCGTCGATCGGCAGCGGCCAGCGTCAGGCGGCGCTCTCGCTCGGCCTCACGCGCTGGCAGGCGTTGCGCTGCGTGATCCTGCCGCAAGCCGTGCGCGTGATGATGCCGTCGTTCGTCAATCAGTGGGTGTCGCTCGTGAAGGACACGTCGCTCGCCTATATTGTCGGCGTGCCGGAGTTCACGTTCCTTGCCAATCAACTGAACAATCGACTGCTGGTGTATCCGGCGCAGATTTTCCTGTTCGTCGGGCTTGTTTATCTGCTGCTGTGCGGCGCGCTGCACGCGATCGCCAACGCCCTGATCCTGCGCCGCAAGCCGGCACGCTGAGCGCGCCGGGTTGCGCTTCCTCGCGCTCGGTCGCGCCTGATCGCGCTCGGTCGCGCCTGGTCGTGCCCGGTCGTGCCCGGTCGTGCCCGGTCGTGCCCGGTCGTGCCCGGTCGCGCGCGTTTCGCCGACCGCGCCTTTCGTCGCGCGCCGTGCGCGTCCGCTCCCATGGTTTTCCCTGATCTGGCGACGCGCGCCAAATCCGCCGCGCCCCGCCAGCCTTCCTTTCCGCCAAACGTTTGCCTTTCACCGTTTTTCGGCGCTGAAAATTTCCTGTAAAAAATAGAAACAATTTTGTCAACGGACTGGCCTGCGCTGCCGTTAACTCGTGAAATTTCGTGATCCTTGCCATCACGGCGTCGCTCGCTCACCCGCATCCAGGTTGAGATAGCGCAGCATGGCGGCATGGTCCGAAGTTAAAATTACCAAAAATTACACGCCCCACGCCGTTGCAACCACACTGCCAGGAGGCACGCAGTTCATGAAGGCATTGAGCATTCTCCATAGCGAGTCGTCGCGGGGATGGGGCGGTCAGGAAGTCCGCACGTTGAAAGAGATGATCGCGCTGCGCGCGCTCGGTCATCACGTCGAACTGGTATGTCCCGCCGACGCGGTGATGGGCGCGCGGTCGCAGGCCGAAGGCTTCGCGGTGCATCACGCGCGAATCCGCTCTGGCTTCGACGTGCGGTCCATGCTGAAAATCCGCTCGATTCTCGTGCGCGGACAGTTCGATGTCCTGAATACCCATAGCGGCCACGACAGTCTCGTGGCGGGCATGGCGGGGCGCCTCGCGCTCACGCCGCTGATCGTGCGCACGCGCCATCTCGCGCTGCCGATCACGTCGCTCGCCACCTACAACCGCTTTCCGCATCGCGTGGTGGCCGTGAGCCGTTACGTGCGCGACTACCTGATTTCGGCGGGCGTGCCGGAAAACCGCGTGGAAACGATCTACGACGGCATTCACAAGCCCGCGCCGATCGAGCGCTCCACGCTGCGCGACGAACTCGGCCTCGGCCCCGACGCGGTGATCGCCGGCATCGTGGCGATCATGCGCGGCAAGAAAGGCCACGACGAACTGATCGCCGCCGTGCGCCCGCTGATGATCGAGCGGCCGCATCTGCACGTCGCCATGGTCGGCGACGGCCAGGAATTCGGCCGCCTCCAGGCCATGATCGCCGAGCTCGGCCTCTCGCATCGCATCCACATGCTCGGCTTTCGCAAGGACGTGAACAACGTGCTGCGCGGCTGCGACCTGTTCGTGCTGCCCACGCATCAGGAAGCGCTCGGCCAGGCATTCATCGAAGCGATGGCGATGGGGCTGCCCGTGATCGGCACGCGCGTGGACGGCGTGCCCGAACTGATCGACGACGGCGTGAACGGCCTGCTCGTGCCCGCGAAGGACGTGGCGGCGCTGAGCGAGGCAATCGCAAAACTCGTGGACGACGCGCCGCTGCGCGCGCGTTTCGGCGCGGCCTGTCTTGCCAGAACCGACGGCCACTTCACGGTGGACATCATGGCGAGCGAAACGGTGGACTTCTACCGGCGCGGCCTGGCGGCGCGGCGCGAGTCGGCGGCACGGCGTTGGCGGGCGGCCGCGTGAAGCACGCGAAAGCGATTCCGGTGCTGATGTATCACCACGTCAGCACCTCGCCGGGCATGATTACCGTGTCGCCCGCGCATTTCGCCGCGCAGATGGCATGGCTCGCGCGGGCCGGCTACCGGACCATCGGCGGCGCGCAGCTTGCCGCGTGGTTCGCGGGCGAGCCGCTGCCCGCGAAGTCCGTGATGCTCACTTTCGACGACGGCTATCTCGACAACTGGGTACACGCGCATCCCGTGCTTCAGGCGCACGGTCTCACGGCGCTGTGCTTTCTGGTGACGGGCTGGCCCGGCGCCGGCGCGGCGCGCGCGCACGCGGGCACGGGCGGCGCGCTGCCGCCGCTGCTCGGCCATCGCGCGGGCGAGGCGGCCATCGACCACGGCGAAACCGATCGCGCGATCCTGCGCTGGTCGGAGATCGACGCCATGCGCGCGGCGGGCACGTTCGAGTTTCACAGCCACACGCATAGCCACGTTCGCTGGGACAAGGCGAGCGCCAGCGCGGACGAGAAGCGCGAACGCCTCGCATGCGATCTCGCGCAATCGCGCGCGGTGCTGCAAGCGCGGCTCGGCGAGGCTTCCGACCATTTGTGCTGGCCGCAAGGCTATTACGACGACGACTATCTGAGCGCCGCGCGCGATGCCGGGTTCCGGCATCTCTACACCTGCGAGACCGGCCCGAATTACCGCAGCGCCAAACGCGCCGATGCCGGGAGCGCGGACAACGACGCGCCGCGCTCGATTTCTCGGCTCGAAGTGCGCGACCGGCCGGTTTCGTGGCTCGCGTCGCGGCTCTGGGTGCATACGCGGCCCGCGATCAGCCGCGCGTACCTGCGCATCAAACGCTAGCTCGAACGCTTCGCGCGGGGCGGCCGCAACGGCTGCCTCGCCGCTTGCTCTCGCGTTTCGTCATTTTTGCCCAACGCGGCTTCTGGCTTCTCAACGTGACTTCCCAGCGCGGCTTTCCCAGCGTGACTTCCCAACGTGGCTCGCGCCTTGACCCGGCGCGGCTTTCCGGCATTTCGCGCCGTGCCGCTCGCCTCATTCGCAAACAAATTTTCCGGCGCCCGGAATAAAGCCTCGCGGTGCGTGTTTGTGCGCTTGTCACGGCATCACCACCGCGAGCAACGTGGCCGGTGGCCGCCGGGTTCGTTGACACCTTCACTCACCCGCGAGCCTGCAAATGAGTCAAACGACGGTTCAACCCATCTGGGTCCGCATCACGCACTGGATCAACGCGTTGGCGGTCGTGCTGATGGTGATGAGCGGCTGGCAGATTTACGACGCCTCGCCGATCTTCCCGCGCATCCAGTTTCCGGCCTCGATCACGCTGGGCGGCTGGCTGGGCGGCGCGCTGCAATGGCATTTCGCGTTCATGTGGCTGCTGGTCGCGAATTTTCTCGTCTATCTCGCGCTCAATATTCTTTCGAAACGCTTGTGGCGCAAGCTCCTGCCGATCAGCCCGCGCGCCGTCGCGCGCGATCTCGTGGCCGCGTTGCGCGGCAAGCTGGGCCACGACGACCTCACGCGCTACAACGCGATCCAGAAGCTCGCGTACCTCGTGGTCATCGTCGATATCGCGCTCGTGATTCTCTCGGGCCTCGCGGTGTGGAAATCGGTGCAATTCCCGCTCTTGCGCACGCTCATGGGCGGTTACGACAACGCGCGCATCGTGCATTTTTGCGCGATGAGCGTGCTGGTGGCGTTTTTCGTCGTACACGTGGTCATGGTTGCGCTCGTGCCGCGCTCGCTGCTGTTGATGATTCGCGGACGGTAATCGACATGAGTCTTTTCAGAAAGAAACCCAGCGACTTTCTTCTTGCGCACGGCGAGTCGATCATCAAGGACGCGCGCAACGAATTGAAGAGTCCGGCGCGCCGTCTGCTCGGCAAGCAGATTCTCACGCTCGGCGGCATTGCCATGCTTTCGGGCTGCGATCTGTCGAACGACAAATCGGTCAATACGGCGCTGCGCACGATGTCGTCCTTCAACGACCGCGTGCAAGGGCTCTTGTTCGATCCGAACAAGATGGCGCCCACGTATCCCGAGTCGATGATTACGCGGCCGTTTCCGTTCAACGCGTTCTATGACATCGACGACGTGCCCGAAGTGGATGCCGCGAGTTACAAGCTGCAAGTCGGCGGCCTCGCGAACGGCAAGCGCACCTGGACGCTCGACGAATTGCGCGCGCTGCCGCAGGAAAGCCAGATCACGCGGCATATCTGCATTGAAGGCTGGAGCGCCATCGGGCATTGGGGCGGCGTGCGGTTCGCCGATTTTCTGCGTCGCGCGGGCGCGGACACGACGGCGAAGTACGTCTCGCTGCATTGCGCGGACAACTACTGGACCAGCATCGACATGCCCACCGCGCTGCATGCGCAGACGCTCCTCACGCTCACTTACGACGGCGACGTGCTGCCGCCGAAATACGGCTTCCCCATGAAGCTGCGCATGCCGACCAAGCTCGGCTACAAGAATCCGAAGCATATCGTCGCGATCGCGCTGACGAACGAGTATCCCGGCGGTTACTGGGAGAACCAGGGCTACAACTGGTTCGGCGGTTCCTGAAGTGAAGTGGTTTCTTTCTCAACGCAATCCATCTAACGGAGCATTCATGTCCATTCGACTGAAACTCGGCGTCACCGTTGCCGCCATGGCGTTCGCAGGCGCCGCGCTGGCGCAGACGCCCAACGCGAAGCCCGCGCGCATTCGCGGCGATATCGTCTCGCTCGACGGCAACACGCTCAAGGTGCATCGCCGCAGCGGCGACACGGTGTCGATCGACCTCGCGTCGAACGTGCCGGTCTCGGCCGTGAAGGCCATGCAGCTTTCGGACATCAAGCCGGGTTCGTTCGTCGGCACGGCGGCCACGACCGGCACCGACGGCAAGCTCACGGCCACCGAAGTCGTGGTGTTCCCCGAAGCCGCGCGCGGCACGGGCGAAGGCCACTATGCGTGGGACCTCGGCCCGAACAGCACGATGACGAACGCCAACGTCGACACGGTGGTGCAGGGCACCGACGGCCGCAATCTGAAGCTCTCGTACAAGGGCGGCAGCAACCAGGTGACGGTGCCGCCGAACGTGCCCATCGTGACGTTCACGCCGGCTTCGCGCACGGATCTCGCGCCGGGCAAGCAGGTGTTCGTGGTGGCCATGCCCGCGTCGCAGGGCGCTTACACGGCGCAGCGCGTGGTGGTGGAAAAGAACGGCGTCGTCCCGCCGATGTAATGCCGAAGGCGCGCGTACAGCGCGCCTTTTACCCTTCGCTTCTTTCTTGCTGCCTCTTTCTCGCCGCTGTCGCGGCGGGCGCGGCTGCCGCGCTTGCGCTATCGCGCGACACACAGCGGCGCCGCGTCGAGCCGCATCGTCGTTCGACGATGCGGCGCTTTGCGCCTGGCGCGCGTCGGCGCCGCACTTCCCGGTTCTTGTTCGCTTGCCGGTTCGCGCATTCACACGATTGCCGCGATTGACACGGTTGCCGCCGTTGCTACCATTGCCCGGCGGCGAGCGCCTTTCGCGCGGCCGAAACCGCGCCGCACAGGCGCGGTGCCGTGACTTTTGGCAAGCGTTGCCGATATTGCGCGGCGGCCGCGCCTGTACGCGTTACACGATCGTGCTAGCGTGGCGGGCGAACCGGCAAGGAGGTCGAATGAATCGCATATTCGTGTCGCGCGCGGACGCCATCCGGCTCGTGCTCGAAGCGCAGGAAGCCGCTTCGGGAAACCGGTCCGCGAGGCTTTTCAAGTCGGTGGGCCAGATATCCGACAAGCTCGACGCTCTGGAGCGCCTGTTGCTCGATATCCGCGCCGGACGCATTGCGGAGTTTCGGATCGACACGGCAAAAGAGCAGCGTATCTTCATCAAGGATTGACGCGCGGCGCATGGAGCGCGGTCGGGCAGAATCGGGCAAGACCGCGCGCGCGGCAAGCGCTCTGCAAAAACGCGCCTACGCGGCGTCGCGCAGGGCGAGCGCGTTGATCGCATCTTTCTTCGGCGGCGCCCCGAACATGCGCGCGTATTCGCGGCTGAATTGCGAGGCGCTTTCGTAACCCACTTCGAAGGCGGCGGCCTGCACGGTCGTCGCTTGCGAAAGCAGCAGCCTGCGCGCCTCGATCAACCGCAACTGCTTCTGGTACTGAAGCGGCGGCAAGCCGGTGAGCGCCTTGAATTGCCGATGAAACGCCGAAACGCTCAGTTGCGCGACTTCGGCCAGTTCCTCCACGCGCACGGGCTGCGCGAAACGCGCGCGCAGGTTTTCCATCGCGCGCAGCAGGTTGTGCGACGGGTTGTCGGCGGCGGCGAGCCTCGCGATCTCGGGGCCGTGCGGGCCGCTCAGCAGCCAGTAGCAGATCTCGCGCATGATCATCGGGAACACGATGCCGACGGCGTCGGGCGTGTCGAGCAGACGCACGGCACGCAGCGCGCAATCGGCGAGCGGGCCGTCGAAGTTCGCGACGAACACGCCGCGGCTCGCGTCGCCCGCGGGCACCGGCGGCGAAGTCATGGCTTGCGCGACCGCGCGCATCATCGCGAGATCGAGTTCGAGAATCAGAACGAGGCAAGGTTTTTCGGGGCTGGCTTCGAACACGCGGCCGAGCGTGGGCGTTTCGATACCGACGACGAGCGCTTGCCCCGCCGCGTATTCGAGTTGCGCGCCGCCGAAGCTGGCCCACTTCGCGCCCTGCGCCACGAGGCAGATCGCCGGGCGCGCCGAGCGGAACGCGGGCGGGCGCGGCAGGTCGGAGCGCAGGGTGTAGAGGCCGTCCACGGCCGTTGCGTAAGGGCTCTTGCCGGGCTGCGCGTTCGTGTAGCGAAGCAGCGCGGCGGCCAGTTGCTGTGACATGGCGGGCTCGGTGCGAAAAAATGGGCGTGAGCCGATGGTAGCCACTGAAGCAGGATCAGGCAAGAATGCGCCAGCTTCGGGTATTCACTCGCGCGCGCTGCCGGTCGCACAATTCACCTCATTCCACACGCAAGGAGGCGCGACATGGCAACGAACAACGGCAATCAGGCAAACGCGAAAATCGCGGTCGTGACGGGCGGCAGCCGCGGTATCGGGCGCGACGCGGTGCTGCGGCTCGCAAGCCGCGGCGTCGATTCGATCTTCACCTACAACGCGAATCGCGCCGAAGCCGACAAGGTATGCGCGCTGGCCGCCGAGGCGGGCGCGCGGGCGATCGCCTTGCAACTCGACGTCGGCAACGCGGGCACGTTCGGCGACTTCGCGGCGCGCTTGAAGGAAGCGCTCGCGCAACTGGGCGCGCAACGCTTCGATTATCTCGTGAACAACGCGGGCACTTCGTCGGCGGCCACGCTCGCGGCGGGCACCGAGGCGGAACTCGACGCGCAGTTCGCCGTGCATTTCAAGGGCCCGTTCCTGCTGACGCAAACGCTGCTGCCGCTCATCAACGACGGCGGCCGCATCGTCAATATTTCGTCGGGGCTTGCGCGTTTCGCGTTTCCGGGCCGCGCCATTTACGGACCGATGAAGGCGGCCGTGGAAGCGCTCACGCGCTACATGGCGCTCGAACTCGGGCCGCGCAGGATCGCCGTCAACGTGGTGGCGCCGGGCGCGATCGCAACCGACTTCAGCGGCGGCATGGTGCGCGACAACCCGCAGGTCAACCAGGCCATCGCGGAGCACACGGCGCTGGGCCGCGCGGGCTTGCCGGGCGATGTCGGCCCGGTCATCGCGGGGCTGCTGTCCGACGAATTCGGCTGGGTGAACGCGCAGCGCATCGAAGTGGCGGGCGGCATGCACATCTGAGGCCATGCGGCTTGAGGCGCCGTAGTTCCGTCAATCTTCGTAATCGCGCGAATCCACGCGGGCGAGATGCTCGTCGACGAGCGGCGCGAGCACGCTCGCGTGTTCGCAGGCGAGGTTGTGATCGCCGCCCGAAACGATGTTCAGTTCCGCGTCGGGCAGCAGTTCGAGCAGGCGCTGGCCGACCGCGAGCGGGCTGATCGGGTCGGCGTCGCCCCATAGCAGCAGCACCGGCTGCGCGACGCGCCCGAGTTCGTGCGAGAGGTCGGAATCGTAGGTCAGGAGCCAATCGGGAAAGTTGGGGTTGGCGGCGGCGAAATCCGCGCGCCAGTCCTGTGCGCCGAGCGCCTTCGTGTTGATGCCGCCCGATGTGACTGCGAGCACGAGATGCGTCACGAGGTCCGGCTTTTCGAGCGCCGCGCGCAGGGCGAGCACGCCGCCCATGGATTGCGCGATCAACGCGGTAGGGCGATCGATCTGCGCGACGACGGTGCGCACGAGGTCGTCGAAGCCCTGCACTTCGGGGCTGGCGGGCGCGGCGCCGAACCCCGGATACGGCAGGATCGTCCTGGGCGCGGGATAAGTGAGCGAATCGGCGAGCGGTTGCCAGAACGCCGTGTTGCCGGACGCGCCGGGCAGGAACAGCAGTTTTGCGGGAGGCTGCACGGTCGGCGTGGTCATGGGTTTCGCTGAGCAATGTCGAATGAAGCGGAGGCGGACATGATGCCGCAAATCGCCGGCATCGGCGACCTCGCGCGTGACTGCGCGGAGCGCCGCAACGCCGCCTGGACGCCGCCTAGAGCACGGCGCGCTCGTAAAACCAGCGCTCCAGCAGCTCAGGCAAGGTTTCGAAGGTACGGCGCAGCAGCGGCGCCATCTGGCCGCTCGCGAGGCGCGGGTCGCGCAGCGCGAGCGCCAGCGGCTGCGCGGCGAAATCGCAGGTCGCGGCCCACGCGCGCGCCACCGCGCGCGGCTCCGGGTAGCGTTCCACGGCGCAAAGCGGCACACGCGTGAGCGGCGAGCCGTGCGCATCCTTGAAGACGTCGATGCTGACGTCGCGCGCATCGCTCATAGTGCCCGCGTCGCCGTAGTGGCGCTGATGTGCTTCAATCGCACGCAGCGCGGCGTCGCCGTCGCCTTCCAGACCGAGAAAGCGCAGCAGCGCGCGGCAGTGGATCGCCGCCACGCAGGCAACGGGGCGTGTATAGCCGAGCAGCGTGTCGTACTGCACGGCATTGCCGTCGGCGCGAAGCTGGAGCGGGTGCGCGCCGTCGTGCCGGGCTTCGAGGTCGAGCGCCGCTAGCCCCGCCGCGACGCCGCGCAACTGGTGGGGAATCATCGTGTAGCGCAGGTCGCGCAGCAGCGAGGGCGAGAGCATGGGAGCGTCGGTTAGGGGCGGCGGGGTGCGAGGCGGGTGCGAAGCGCCGTGGGTTTGGCAGTGCGTTGAGCGGTGGACGGGATTGGTGGACGCAACTGGGCAGGCGGAATCGGCGGACGCAATCGGCGGGCCGAATCAGCGGACGCAATCGGCAGACGCAATCGGCAGACCGAATCAGCGGACGCAACCAGCAGACCGAGTCAACAGACCGAATCAGCAGACCAAACCAGCAAACCGAATCAGCAGACCGAATCAGCAGACCGAATCAGCGGACTGAATCAGCAAGCCGGATCAGCAGACCGGATCAACAAACGCAATCAACAAACCGAATCGCCAAACGAGCCCGCATCAGCCCGATCGTACCGCCCGGCTCGCGCCGCCTCATATCTGCCGCTTCATAGCGCCCGCCTCGTCCAGTCCGATTACTTCGGCGCGCTCGCGCCCTGCGCGTTCGCCGCCTTTTCCTTCTTCTTCGCCTCGTGATGGCCGATGGCGCAGCCCGCCGCGCCGCCCGCCACGGCATGATGGCCCGCGACATGGCCCGCCACGCCGCCCACGGCCGCGCCCTTGAGGCAGCCCTCGGCGAAAGCAGGGCGCGTCACGCCCACGAAACACAGTGCGACAACGAGACCGGCGAAAATCGAACGCATGAAAAAACCTCGCGAATAAATGATCGGGACAAACAAGACCGTCTCCATGCGTTCGCAACTGCGGTGCCCGATGCCGCGGCGCGCCCGGCAGACGCGCGCAATCGTGCGAACAAGTCCCCGGAAACCCGGCTTTTCGACCGATTAACCGGGGCGTGCGTGACCGACAATCCTTATCCATGCGAGGTGGGCCGCACGCGCCCGCCATCGGACGACGAAACGCTATTCGTCACCCATTTGCACTTTGTCGGGGCAGACATGTCGAGCAACATTACGATCACGGACGAACAAATCGCTGAAATTGCCACCCGCATGGCCGACGAGGGCCAGAAGGTTTCGCCCCTGGCCATCTGGTCGGAAGTCCATACCGGCTCCGTGGTCGCCGTGGCGGCGGCACTGCGCAAGTGGCGCGAAGCGCGCACGCCGCGCGCGCCGCAGGTGGTCGAGCGCCCGGCGTTGCCCGAATCGGTGACGGAACCGATGCGCGAGGCGCTGGACCGCTTGTGGAGTTCGGCGCAGGACGAGGCCGAGCGCGCCGTCGCGCGCCGCCTGGCCGCCATGCGCCAGCGCGTGGAGGACGCGAGCAACGAACGCGACGACGCCCTCGCGGAACTGCAAAGCACGGTTCAGGAACTCGACACGCTGCAAACGCAGATCGACAAGATGACGAGCGCCTTCGAAGCGAAGGCCGATACGGCGGCGGGCCTCGAAGAGGACATCGCGCTGGCCGTTCAGCGCACCGACGTCGCCGAAAAGCGCGCGCAGGAACTCGCCGAGCGCGTCGCCGCGCTCGAAGCGGAGCTCCAGCGCGCGGAAGCCGAACTGGCCGAGCAGCGCGAAGCGGCAGCAGAAGCGGCAGCAGAAGCCGCAAACGCGGCGGCGGAAGCGGCAAATGCTGCGGCGGAAGCGGTGGCAAAAGCGGCGGCGCAAGCAGCAGAAGCCGCAGCCGCGAGCGCGCCGGTCGACAACGAAGCCGAGCGCGCGGCGCTCGAGGCCGAACACGCGGCGGCGGTGAGCCGTCTCGAAGGCGAACTGGAGGCGATTCGCGCAGCGCTGCAAGCGGAGCAGGACGCGCATGCGGCCCAGCGCGAAGAAGCGGCGGGCGTGCAGGCCGAACGCGACGCCGCCGCGCTCGAATTGCAAAACGTGCAAGCGCGAGTGGCGAGCCTTACCGACGAACGCTCGGTGGACGCCTCCGAAATCGCGCGTCTGTCTGCAAGCCTGAACGAAGCGCAGCAGCGCGCGGAAGAACTCGCCGAACAAGCGAGCGCCGCCGGCGCGGCGGCCGAAGCCGCTCCGGCGCCCGCCGCCGTCGACGCGCAGGAACTCGAAGCGCTAAGGGCGCAGCTTGCACGCGAAACGCAAGCGCACGCCGCCGCCATCGCCGAAGCGCGCGAGACCGTGAAGAAGTGGTCCGAATACGCGAACGGCCTGAAGCAGCAACTCGCGCAAGTCCACGAAAAGTCGATTGCCGTGCTCGCGCGCGGTGCGGGCGAAGCAACGCTGAGCCGCCGTCTCGCCGCGGAACTGGGCGCGCTCGCGCCGGAACACGAACTGCTGCGAAAGGAGATGCAGCAGCAGGTGATCGTCGATACGATCACGAGCCAGCTCGAACAACAAGGCTTCAGCTACGACGTCAAGACCGGCGCGATTTCGAAGCTCGCGACGGAAGCGCCGGCTTAAGCGCGCGCCCCGCGCCATACCGCCGACGCCTCGCAGCAGAAGCTCGCGAGGCGTTGTCGCATGGCGATGCCGCGCATCGACGCACGCCCGCGCCTCGCCGCCGGGCGTTCGATCGGGTACAGTGCCGAGCGTGTTTTCGCTCCACCGCAGCCGCTTCGCCGCATTGGCTCCACTGTACCGCCTCACCGCAACCACGAATGATCCGCATCGCCCGCTTCGGTTTTCTCAGCGCGGTTCTCGCTCTGCTCGCCGTCACCACCGAAGTTCACGCCCGTCCGGCCCGTCCCGTTCGCGTCGCCGATTCCGCTCGTTCCTCCGATCTCGTGAAGGCCACGCGGCTCGTCGATCAAAGCCGGCGGCTCGTGAGTCACGCGCATCGGCACGATCCGCGCGGCTACGGCGGGCACGAGGCGCGCGCGGCGGCGCTGCTCAGGCGCGCCGCACTCGAACTCGACGAAGCCAGCGACTTCAAGACCTATAACGCCCGCGCCGCCGCCGCCCCGAACCACGCGGATACGCGCCGCCGCGCCGCCAGAAAAGCGGCGTGAGCGCACCTCGCGCCCGCTTCGCTTAAGCGCCAGCAGGCGAAACGCCAGAACGCGAAACGCCTGGACGCGAAGCGCCAGAACGCGAAGCGCCAGCACGCGAAACGCCAGCACGCGAAACGCCAGCACGCGAAACGCGAAACGCGAAACGCGAAACGCGAAGCGCCAAACGCGAAACGCGAAGCGCCAAACGCGAAACGCCAGAACGCGGATTCAGCGCGTCGATTCGTCGAGGCTGGCAGGGCCAACGATGCCAACTGAGCCAACAGCGCCAACAGCGCCGGCGGTGCCCACGGCTTCGCGCATCGCCGCTTCGCCGAACTGCAAGGCCGCGAGTTGCGCGTAGAGCGGCGAGCGCTGGAGCAGCTCCGCGTGCCGCCCTTGCGCCACGATGCGCCCTTGCTCCAGCACGACGATGCGGTCGGCCTGCTGCACGGTCGCGAGCCGGTGCGCGATCACGAGCGTGGTGCGGTTCTGCGCGGCGTTGTCGAGCGCGGTTTGCACGAGACGCTCGCTCGCGGCGTCGAGCGCGCTGGTCGCTTCGTCGAGCAGCAGAATGGGCGGGTCCTTGAGGATCGCGCGCGCAATCGCGATGCGCTGGCGCTGGCCGCCCGAAAGCCGCACGCCGCGCTCGCCGAGAAACGTGTCGTAGCCTTGCGGCAGTTCCGCGATGAAGCCGGCGGCGGCGGCCATCTCGGCGGCGCGCTGCACTTGCGCGAGCGTGGCTTCGGGCATGCCGTAACGGATGTTGTCCAGCACGCTGCCCGAGAAGATCACCGATTCCTGCAACACCACGCCAATCGCCTGGCGCAACGCCGTGAACGACACGGCGCTCGTCGGCACGCCGTTAATGGAAATGCCGCCCGACTGCGGATCGTAGAAGCGCAGCAGCAACTGGAACAGCGTGGTCTTGCCCGCGCCCGAAGGCCCGACCAGCGCGACGTGCTCGCCTGGCCGCACATCGAGCGAAAACTCCGCCAGCGCCGCGATGCCGGGCCGCGACGGATACGAAAAGCTCACGTTGTCGAAACGAATGCCCTCGCCGCGCGCGGGCAGCGGCACCGGCCGCGCGGCCTGCGCCACGGGCGAGCGCGCCGCCAGCAATTGCAGCAGCCGCTCGGTCGCGCCCGCCGCGCGCTGCAAGTCGCCCCAGACTTCGGCCACCGCGCCCACGGCGCCCGCCGTGAACACCGCGTAGAGAATGAACTGCGAAAGCTGGCCCGCCGTCATCTGTCCGGCCAGCACCGCCTGCGCGCCCAGCCACAGCACGAACACGATGGCGGCGAACACGAACACGATCACCACGGCCGTGAGCGAGGCGCGTGCGCGAATGCGCGTGAGCGCCGTGTCGAAGGCCGCTTCCACCGCGCCGCCGAAGCGCTGCGTTTCGTGCGCTTCCTGTGTGTACGACTGCACGGTGGGCATGGCGTTGAGCACTTCGCCCGCCAGCGCGCTTGCGTTCGCCACCTTGTCCTGACTCGCGCGCGAAAGCTTGCGCACGCGCCGCCCGAAGATGACGATGGGCGCGACCACCACCACGAGCGTCGCGATGATGTAGCCGGAGAGCACCGGGCTCGTGGCAACCAGCATCGACACGCCGCCCACCGTCAGCAGAAAGTTGCGCAGGCCGAGCGACAGACTCGTGCCCACCACGGTTTGTATCAGCGTGGTGTCGGTGGTGAGTCGCGAGAGCACTTCGCCCGTTTGCGTGGTTTCGAAGAACTGCGGGCTCATGCGCATGACGTGGCCGTACACGGCGCGCCGCAGGTCGGCGGTCACGCGCTCGCCGAGCCACGAAACCCAGTAAAAGCGCAGCGCTGTGGCCGCCGCGAGAATCAGCGAAACGACGAACAGCGCGATGAAGTAGCGGTCGATATGCGCGCGCTGGCCGCTCGCGAAACCGCGGTCGATCAAATAGCGGAACGCGACCGGAAGCCCGAGCGTTGCGGCCGCCGAAGTCACGAGCGCGAGGAACGCGAGCGCCCAGCGCCCGGCATACGGACGCAGGAACGGCAGCAAGGCGAGAAGAGGCGTGACACGGGCGGCGGGGCCGGGAGCGCTGCGGTCGGCGCGGGCGGTTTCGGGCATGAGTTTGGGTTGGGTTCGAGCGATGGTGCGACGTTACGCGTGATTATCCGCTTCCCACGCGGCGCTTTCGTGCCGGTGCGCGGGGTCGAGCCGCGCGGCGGCGTCTAGCAGGCGCAGGCCGGCGGGCGTCAGCACGAGACGGCGCCGGTGGCTGGCGGGCGCATCGAGCGCGATCAGCTTGCTATCCAGCAGCGCGTGGAGTTCGACGCGCGTCATGTCGATCTGATCCGGCGCGCTGCGCACGAGCATCAGCGTGGCCAGTTCGTGTGGGCTCAGCATGGGTTCTCCTTTCCGGTTCTCCTGCGCGGTTCTCTTTCGCGGTCTCGGTGCGCGGCCGCTGGCGGCGATTCGCCGCTCGCGACGATTCATGCGCCGCTCGATTCGGCCGAGCCGCCCGGCGCGTTGGAAGCGCTGCGCAACTGCTCGCGCTCCTGCTGCGTCATGCGCTGCCAGTGATGCCAATGGCGGCGCTGGCGGCAGCCGCCGCCATGCCCGCGAAAACCGCCGAACAAGATGCGGCACAGCACGAGCAGGCCGATCGCGTGCGGAAAGTCGATGGCGTGCGCATCGGCAACGAGGCCCGGCATCACCCAGTTCCACAGCCTCATGACGACCCAGCCCATCAGCGCGACGAACAGTACGAGCAGCAGCGCCTTGGCGAAAAATTTGCGGCGGAATTTCATGTCTTTCTCCTTCGATGTTCAGTTTTCGATACCGTCGTAAGACGATCGCAAGCGCTCGCGCAGATGCAGCACCGCATAACGCTTGCGCGCGAGCAGCGTGTTCACGCTCACGCCGCTTGCGGCGGCCATCTCCTTGAAGCTGCGCCCGTCGAGTTCGTGCGCGACGAAGACGTCGCGCTGGTTCGCGGGCAGTTCGTCGAGCGCGGCACGCAAGGCGTCGAGCAGCGCCGCGCGCGCATACGCGGCTTCGGGGCCGGCGTCGGGCGAGGGCAGCGCGAGGTCGAGGCGCCAGGCTTCGCCGTTTTCGTCGTCGTCGGCATCGCTACCGGTACTCGCCGCGGCGGACGCGAGCGGCACTTCCTTCTTCTTGCGGAAACGGTCGACGATGCGGTTGCGCGCGACGCGAAAGAGCCACGCGCCCACTTGCTCGATGGGGTCCGTCAAACGCCACGCCTCAACCAGTTCCTCGAACACGTCCTGGAGAATGTCCTCGGCTTCGTCCTGATCGATCACGCGCCGGCGAATGAAATTGCGCAGACGCGGGCGCTCGCGCGCAACGGTTGCGGCGATTTCGCGGTCTTGCGCGGCGGGCGTGAGCGGGGTCTGCGGCGGTTCCATACCCGTGTTGACGGTTCGGAAAGAAAAATATTGTGGCGCGCGCGGCCGCTTCGGCGTTTTTATGCGGTTTTTTTCGACCGGGCCGTATCGCGCGGCCGGGACTTCACGTTTGAGTCTGCGTCGAACGCGGCTTCGCAATACGCGTAATAGAGCCGCCAGATACGAATGAACGCTTCGGCGAAACCTTGCGCGTACGTCTGGTCGATTTGCTGCTCGAACGCCGCCCGCCGAAGCCGCAGCGTGTGCGTATAGTCGCGGCCAAAGGCAAAAACAGGCGTGGCGTCGGGCGGCGCGAACGAAGCGCTCGGGGTTCGGGGTTCGGGGTTCGGCAGCATGCCGCCCGGAAAAATCGTCTCGCGGATAAAGTCGCTCGACGCGCGGCAACGCTCGAATCGCGCATCGTCGATGGTGATCGGCTCGATCAACGCCCGCGCGCGAGGCTTGAGCAAGCGCCGTATCGCCTCGAAATACAGCGGCCGGAACGACTCGCCCACTGGCCTCGAACATTTCCGCCGACACGACCGTGTCATAGTGTTTCCTGGAGTCGCGATAGTCGTGTAAGCCGAAAGCCACCATGCGCTCGGCGGCAAACGCGTACTGCTCCTTCGCCTCGGACCGCGCGGCATGCTTTCTGCTAACGTGAGGACCTTCATGGGAACGTCCTCGCGCGACTTCGATGTTGCGCTGCGAGACGCCCGCACGTTCAAATACGATTCCGGCTGCGCCGTCGCGCGCGGCCGGATGGTGACGGCTCGAATTGAAATGGCGTTGATCCTGCTGGTCGATGACGATGAAAGCACGCTGGAAGGCTGGCGCGCCGCGTTGTCGTTGACGCACGAAGTAATTACGGCTTGCAATGGCATCGACGCATGGGAGCGATTGCAGACGCAGACCGTCGACGCCGTGGTCGCGGACCTGCGAATGCCGCGCATGTCGGGCGGCGTGCTCTGCGAGAAAATCCGCGAGCACGCGCGCATGGGCGCGATGCCTGTCGTCCTCGTGTCCGGCGAACTCAGCCCGCCTGCGTTCGTGCGCTACGACAGTTATCTGCGCAAGCCCCTCGATCCGCGCCAGTTGCAGGAAACGATCGAGCGTCTGCTTTCGCAGGGCAGTTCGTTGCGGCGCACGCTTTGAGCCGCAGCCGCATCCCGGTCGCGTAGCGTGCCTGGCGATGGAAAAAGCCTGGCAAAAGCTTGCGCTTCGACTGGGGATGATCGAGCGGGGAGAAACGGGAGAAACGGGCGAAACGGGAGAACCGCCGTGAATACCGGCGAACCGGCGCGGCCGTGACTGACGTTGGCGACGTCGGCGGCTCGCGCTAATGGCGTTCGTCGGGGGCCGATTGGCCCGGCGCGGGCGGCGCGAACAGCCGCTCGTCCCACACCACGGGGTGCGGCTCCGACACCACGAGGCGCGCGAAGTCGGGATGCGCGGGATTGACCAGCGCGTTGAACTCCGCGCGCGCCACCACCGAAGGCACGACGAGAATCGCCGAGCGGCGCTCGTCCAGCCACCGGTTGCCGAATTCGCGCGCGGCGTCGCAGGCCTGACTGTCCCAGCCCGGCGGCAAAGTATCGGCAGTATGCGTTTCCACCGGGGTATCGTCGGGCGCGGTCGCTTCGACCCAGACATGCGTTTTCGGCACCCGGCCGATGCGCGCGTGAACCAGCACTTCGAGCATCGCGCCCGCGAATGTCAGCGCGCCGTAGATGACGGGCCGCCCGGGACTGTTGAAGCGGCCGCCCACCAGCATCGCGCCCGTGCCGTTCCACACCGGATGCCGCCGATCGGCGATGCGATAAATCCGCATCAGGCCGGCAAGCCGTAGAAAAGCTTCCAGAGCAGTTCCTCGACGCGGCGCGCGCCGAGTTCCGTGAGCGCGGCTTCCAGCGGCGCCCGGCCTTCCAGCAACGGATGCGGCGCGGCCAGAAACGCGCGCGCGTCCGCTGCGTCGTCCCAGACATACGCGGCCGTGGCGTAGACGCGGGCGAGGCGCTCCGTTTTCTCCGATTCGTCGGGCGTCAGCCGGTCGCGGCGGCGTTTGTAGGTGGCCTCGGGGACGATGCGGGCTTGCAGCGCGCGTCGCGCCTCCGCCGTCAACGCAATGTGCTCGACGCCGTTTCGCAACGCCGACTTCGGCAACCCTCCGGCGACTTGCGCTTCGAGTTCGGCAATGGAATGCGGCACGGGAGTGAGGCCCATGACAGCGGCGATCTTTTCGGGGGAAACGAATTGCATGACGGCACGGCCTCCCGCGCTGGATTCAGATGATCCTTAATCATAGCTCATTTGATACTTTTCATCGCACTGCGCAATCTCCCAATCTCCTTGCAAAACGTGGATATACTGTATAAATTAACAGTATGTGTTTATGTCCAGTATCGTCGAAACGGGAGGACTCATGACGCAATTGATCCGCATTGTGAACGACGAGGATCGCCGCACGGTCGAGTGGCTCATGGCCAACGTGGGCGAGGCGCGGGTGGAAGCGGCGGCGCAGCGGTTGGCGCGCGGCGGCAAGCCGCCGTTCGTGTCCGCCGTGTGCCGTTATCTCGGCGCGTGGCCGCCGGCGCGACGCGAGCCGGCGCAGCCGCGCGATCGCTCGGTGGGCGACGCCTATCTCGCACGCATTCGCGAAATGCTCGCGCAGCGAACGGGCGCGAAACGACCGCCGCTGGAAGGCGGCAGTGTCCAAGGCGTGCTGTGGGGCGCTTGAGCGCGCGCCGGGGTCGGCCGCCGGGCTAAGTGACTCATCGTGACTCATCGTGACTCGTGCCGGCCCGACGGAAACCTGATCGCTTCGCGCTTCCGAGGCACGGCCGCAGAGTCTGTCGAGGCGAGACGAATGCCCCGGCATCGGCGGTCGGCCTGATCGGTTTTTCGTCCTGTAGTCACGTAACAATTCAAAGCCACTCTCGTGAGTGGCTT